>JAZUGJ010000067.1:0-17570 GCA_045641145.1 Paludibacteraceae bacterium | reverse complement strand
TGATGTAAGGAGTCATATAGTAGGAGTGCAGATAGAGCGAACCCTTCCACTCCCCCTTGCGGTACTTCGCTATCTCCTCCGGCGTGATTTTGTCGGACAAATCGTCACCCTCGTAGTAATGCTGGGTAAAAAATCCGCGCTCGGGGTTGGGGAAATTATCAAATGACTCGGTGTAGCGATAGGTGCCGGGAGCGTCCGGTTCCTGACCGTTGTTACCATCCCTGCAACTCATCATGGCGATTGCCATGACGAGTGTGCAAAGGAAGATATTTGAATGAGATTTACACATTCTTACTCGTATTTATTGGGGTCAATCGTGATGACGGTTTTCATCGGGTTGTTGGGGAAGCCATATTCATCCTCCGTTAAACTGGGCAGCAGACCTTGCAAAACCCAAGGCGTATCCACTTCCTCACTCTTTTCAGCCACCTGCATCTCCAAGTCGAAACCGATGGAGAACTTGTCAGCAGCCCAGTCCCAACCCTTTACAAGCTCCTGATTGGGATAGTTGTGGATAGCAGAGATGATTTCAGGGCGTTTGATTTGAATCTCAAAGAGTTTGTTTCCATTTAATGCCTGGCTCTTACCGACTTCTTTTTCATCCGTACCTATCACAGCACCCCATTTGTCATCTGCGTCATGCTTTTTACCGGGCTCGATCCAATACCAACCGGTCTTATTGCTTTGGTCAGCAATGCCGGTACCCTGTGCGCCCCACCAGATAAATACAGCAGGATTATACACCTTAACGGCACCACCTTCGAACAGATAACCCTCCAGGTTCAACTCAGCATTTCCATCCTTGAAATAATCGTCGTATCCACCTGTTTTGTTATTGTTATCCGCATTGATATACAGGTGGAGAGGCACCAAATCACGCTTTGGAAGACTATCCAAACGAACCCAAACCAAGAGGTTGATATAATACTTATCGGCATACACATAGATAGAATCCAATCCGCCATACTTGGTAGTAGCAGGATCTTTGATAATCTTGGTAAGGTACTGTGCCGGAACATTGTCCCAATCGTCAATCGTGTAATCTTCCGGGTCAATCAAACTTTGGAAACCACCGGATATAGGTTCGTCTTCAGCGGGTTCCGGTTTTGGCTTGCAACTAAAGAGTGCAAGAGCTGCTACAAAGAGCATGAGAAATTTAAACTTGTTCATAATTGTTAATTGTTAAATGTTAATAAATAGGGTTAATTAAACAGAGGTGTACCTCTTTTTATGTTTTTAATATCCAGGGTTTTGTTTAATACCGCTAACCGACCATTCGGAGAAGGGGATAGGATATTGCAGGCGCTCCCGATTATAGGGGACGACCTCCCACGGGTTAGCCCCCGGGTAGCGGCGGTCTATATTGCGCTCGTTACGCATCATATCAAACATACGGTGTCCCTCAAATGCCAATTCGAGACGGCGTTCGTCCAGCACGATGTCCAGCACCGACGTGTAGCCGTGCATTGTCTCGGGGTTGCCCGTAGCGAACATACCTTCGGCAGGGATACCAGCGCGTTTGCGAATCATATTAACATCCGCCAAAGCGTCATCGTCCATTGAGAGTTTAGCTTCGGCCTCTGCGCGATTAAGCACCACTTCGCCCCAACGCAGGAAGACGGGAGAAGAGAGGTGTGCCTTGCCGTCCTGGTTGGCGAACTTAAGCATAAACCACTGCGGGTTACTATCCTTAGAGCCCGTCATCATCATTTTATGCACGCGTGCCAAGCAATCGATGCCTTTATAAGTAAGGTGCCACTCCTTGTAGCCGCCGGCAATCTCCTGCAGTTTTACACTGCACTTCTGTTTCAACGAATCGGTGAAATAATATCCACCCTCTCCATCTTCAGACAAGGGGAATACCATAGTTTGACGGGAGGAGTGGTCAGATTCCGGCTTGGGGGCGGGGAAATAGACACACATTATATCCGAACCGTTGTATTGGGGAACAATAAAATCCTTATAACGCACATCCGACGGATAGCGCTCGTAGAGGTAAAGCAGCGGATTACTGGGATATATTTCCCCCCAACCATTGTCGGCGCCATTATACATAGAGCCGACACTACCCTGACCTTTGTTGTCCGTTATTTCTTGTGCTATGCAGAAAAGGGTTTCCTTACTTGTCTTAGCATTGGCAAAATAGGTTCCAAAAGTAGCAGTGGGTTCAAGGTTGGCCTCAATAGCGCTGCCAGCCAAACCCATCTGATTATTGATGACATCCAGCACCTTGGTATAGTCCCCCATATAGAGATAGACACGGCTGAGCAAGCCCAAAGCACTTGCCTTACAGGGATAGCCGGCGTTACCGCGCGACTTATCAGACAGAAGCGAAGCCGCCGTTTGAAGGTCTTTTACAATCTGGTCATACACTTGACCTACCGTAGCACGGGTGATAGGGGTGTCAGCCGAAGTAAGGCGCAAAGGCACACCCGGATTCTCTCTACCGAAGTTATAGGGTTTGGCATAGAGGGTCACCATGTGAAGGTGCATCAAAGCGCGCAGAAAATATGCTTCACCCTGCAGCTGCTTGTCACCGCCCTTTTTGTCTATGGTCTCAATAACGGTATTACTCATACCAATCACCTTATATGCCAACATCCAAAGGGTTCCCACATTCTTCAAATCATCCGTCATGGTGTAAGACAATGCTTGATAAAGAGGGTCTGTAGTAGGAGCGCACAAACAGATATTGTCTGCCGTAAACTCGGACAATTGGAAATAATGGCGGCAATAATCATTACCACTGGCGTATCCCAAATACTCTACTTGGTCTTTAAGTACCGAATAGCAACCATCCATGAGGTAGGTAAGTCCTTTTTCATCTTGCAGCAATGCCTCTTTGGACAAGGCATCCGAGGGGAAATAGTCCATCTCGCATGCACTCATAACACTAACGAGTCCTATCAAAAGGAAGACTTTATATATTCTATTCATATTCTAAAAATTTTACGCGTTAAACAATTTAGAACGAAATCTCCAAACCACCTTGGAAAGTGCGTCCGACAGGATAAGTAGCAGTATACATACCAGCAAGGTTATATTGCGTGGTAGTCAAACTGATTTCAGGATCCATACCTGAGAACTTAGTTGCAGTGCAGAGATTGTCTGCAGTAAAGTAAACACGAAGTTTGGTCATGTGTGCCTTTTTAATCCATTTCTCAGGAACATCATAACCAAGCGTCAAGTTACGAATGCGGAAGAAACTGCCGTCCTCCAAATAACGGGAAGAGATGGAATTTGCCTCATGGTTTCCACCCATTTGTGCTTTGGGGTGCGTGGCATTATCGCCCGGCTTCTCCCAACGCGTCCACCCCTGTTTGGAGTTAGTTAAAGAGAGTTGGTTGTAATCCAAAGACTGACCATCGCAATCGGAAGTGGTACGAGTATAGTTGAATATCTTATTACCGTACTGGAAGTTCATATTGACTTGCAGATAAATGCCATTCCAACTAAGTTGAGTATTCAAACCACCCGAGAACAAGGGGGTAGCCGTACCACATATTTTGGCATGGGTCTTTGTAATGTCGTTGGTGGTCGTCCTATTACCATGAGAATCAAGCACATAGTTCTCGTCCTTATCCACCATATACCACAACGGATCACCGTTTATAGGATCTACACCCGCCCACTCTTTCATATACCAAGAGTAGATATCATGCCCTTCGCGAACCATTTGTTGAACCGTATTGCGCTCTTGGGTAAAATCGCCATTAGGTGTTTTGGTGACACGGTTTTGGTTGAAGCCGATGTTAAAACCAATATCCCAACGCCATTTACCGATTTTGAGTACATTCGCATCAATACGATATTCCAAACCACGGTTGCGAACCGAACCGGCGTTCTGTGTAATCTGGTAGAAACCGGAAGCCGGCGAAAGGTTGACATCCAGGAGCAGACCTGTATTATCCGTTTGGTAGAGGTCAAGAGACATATCAATACGATCGATAAAGGTCAAATCCAAACCAACCGAAGCCATATTGGCACGCTCCCATTGCAAGTTCTCGTTGCTCAAACGGCTAGGTTCAGCAGCCACTCTATTTTGATACAAGCGATTCAATGAATAGGTAGCCAAATATTGATATGCCTCGATATTATTATTACCTGTGACACCATAGGAAGCACGCAATTTCATGAAAGAAACCACATTTTGATTTTTCATCCAATCCTCATTAGTAATCAACCAACTGGCAGCCACAGACGGGAAATAGCCGGTACGATGACCCGGAGCAAAAATACTACTGGACTCTGCACGGAAAGTACCTGTGATGAAATAACGCTTGTGGTAATCATAGCTTGCCTGCAAGAAAGCCGCCCAACTGGCACCCGGAACGTCATAACCACCTACCGAATAAGGAGAGGTACTATTGAGCGACTGAACACCTGCCGGCATACCGATACCAGCAGCCGATGTGTATTCCGATTTCCAGTAACTATATTCGAAGCCAGCCATGGCATTGAAACTATGCTGTCCCCACTGATAACCACCCTTAAGGATGTTGGTTGTACCAAAAGATTTACTAAGACCTATATCCTCCAACTGATAACCCGACGACTCAGTGCCATTGGGCACACGGGGATCATTGTAGGTAGTAGATTTGTAGTAGCCCGTACCGAACTGGTTGGTGGAAGAGAAATGCAGCCAATCGGTGAAATGCAGATTAAGTTGGAGCACACTATTGAAATCGAAATTATTGGACTGCACCGAGTTATAATCCGAAGTGTGCAGAGAATTGCTTTTAAGGTGAGACCACCAAACATGCTGTTTCGTCCTGGAATTCGCTTTCACATCCGGGCGCGTACTACTATTGATAAAGACATACTCACCTGTTCTTTCATCGCGAGGATTATCCCAAGGCATCTTATTAAAAGCATCATCCAGCATCTCCCAAGTTGCAGCATAATCAACCGTAGATTTAGTAAAGTCAACCTTAACATTCATATCAATCCACTTGGCGATATCTGCCTTAATAGAGGCGTGCCCCGCCACTTTTTTCATGCCGGTGCCTTTGAAAGTGCCCTGTTCGTCATAGTAGTCCAAACTAGCGTAATAACCTACGTGTTCCGAACCACCGCGAACAGCCACATTGTAGTTTTGGATAATACCGGTTTTGAAGAACTCTTTCTGCCAGTTATAGTTTTTGTTACGCAAATCCAGCGGACGCTCCATCAAAAAATAATCATCGTCATTATATATCTTGCGTTGGTAATAGTACAATTCCTTGCCATCCATCATCTTCATATTACCATACAACGCCATCTTGCCACCGACTGTACCTTTAAGATCCACATGTACTTTATCCCCTTTTTTACCTTGTTTGGTAGTTACAACAATAACACCTCCCGAAGCATTGGCACCGTAAATACCCGTTGAACCGGCATCTTTCAGCACCGAGATAGTTTCTACATCATTGGGATTGAAGGTACCACCCATGACACCATCGACCACATAAACCGGGTCACTGCCGGCAGTAATAGAACCCGTACCACGAATACGGATTTCAGCGGCATCACCGGGCTGACCGCCGGCATTCGTTACTTGCACACCGGCTATTTTACCCTGCAGCATATTACCCACATCGGGTGTGGTAACATCCGTCAGTTTTTCGGCATCCAATGACACAACGGCGCTGGACAACTCCGCCTTTTTGACGGCGCTGTAACCCAAAGAAACAACTTCTTGAATCTTGAATGCGTCGCTCTCCATAGAAACATTCATTTGTTTTGCTGCCGGCAGTTCAAGCGTTTTGTACCCCATGTAGGAGAATACGAGAACCGCCCCATCCGGTGCCGACAAGGAAAAATGGCCATCAAAATCGGTGATTGTACCTACGGTAGAGCCCTTCACCAAGATACTGACACCAATCATCGGTTCATTTCCGTTGTCCGCATCACTTACCAAACCGCTAACGGTTACATCTGCCATGGCAGCTATCGCCACCAACAGACTCAAAGATAGTGCTTTTAAGCGTTTCATATTATTCAGTTTTCAAATATCAACAATTTTCTACTATAATTCTTTTATGGCGGTATATTCCTTACCCTTCCACCGATATGTTATAATACATTTCCACCCCGAAACAGAATATGTTGCATCTGTAACAGAATGTAATGTATGAAATGGGAAAGAATATGTCACAACATCTTTTTGAGCCAAAGGAAGCGAAAGTAAGATATTGCTGTTTTCATCTTTTACCAGCAAACTAACCAATTCTACTTCGGCAGAACAATTGGTGGCAAAATTCATGTTTAACACATAGTCCGTTGTCCCTTTTCCCAATTTTCCATCTAAAGACGCAAATCCATCCACATCAAGCACATGCGCCTGACATGTAGCTTGATGGTTACCATCTTTGCTAGTAAAGATTAAATCTGCATCACCTATTTGGCGCGCAATCATTTTCAATTGTTTGCCCTTGCCCACAGGAACGGAATCCAAAGACAAACAGTCCGGATTGGAAGTTTCCAATGTATATTCCTTATTTGTCGCAGAAGAGGGAATGAATGAGCAACTCAACGGCTGTAAAGTGTCACCAATAAGAACATTGAGTGTCGGGTCGCATTGAATGCCCTCAACCGGTGTAGGAAGAACAACAATGACACAAGTAGCAAACACACTCGAATTTTTAACAGATACATTAAGAGTGGTAGTATCTATTTTCAGCGCACTAACCATAATCACAGCAGAATCCTTTACTGTTAGTTCTGATGCAGCAACAGTGGCGATATCTTTTTTACCAAAGTTACAAGACAGGTATATGTCTGTTGTATTATCCGGCAATACTTTACAAATGATATTGTCAACATCTCCAACATGCATCCAAATCGTGTCTCGTGATAACACAAGATCCGTCGCCGACACTTGACCAACAATAATCTCGCACGACGCGCTTGCGTTTGCGCCCTGCACAACCACGCGCGTTGTACCTTTTTTCCTACCAATAATTTGTTGATCGAAATTGCCCAGATATGTTCCTAACCGAGCCACCTTGGCGTCTTCAATGGCCCAACTAAAGCCATGCACCATTCCCGATTCATTCATATAAGACAAATGAATCACAACGGTGTCGCCTACATTCAAATAATAACGTTCTTGCTCAAACGCCATGTGTTCAATGGCCTTTTTTTCACAACTTCCCAATAGGATAATTCCGAAAAGAAGAACGATAATGTTTTTTACTTTCATAATTTAACCTCCTTCGTTTATTTTTGGGTTGCCCCGATATTAATTTATATTTATTCAACTTCAATCAAATAGTTCATATTGAATTGTTTGTGAATAGCTTCTCCTCCAAAGATAGTGAACACACGGGGCGTGTCCAGTGTATATTCGGTAACGGTATATTCTCGACCGGGTTCCAAACCGCGCAGTTCTAATTCACCATCAAACGAATCGGCGTAGAATGCGTAGTAGAGTTTATCATTTTGACGAATAACATGCGCTTCCGGATAGTCAAAACCCCAAGTATAGAGGTTAAGATATTCTCCGCAGGCGAGATTCTTAGCCCTGTATATACCTATCCAATGGCGAATCAGTTGTTCTTTCTCCTGTGTGAGTAAGAAGGATGCTGAAGCAGTGGGGTTATCTGCCGGATAGGTAAACTTAGTACCTATTACCGAGCCGGTACCTATCTGTGAAGCGAAGTCGCACCCACCGTCGGTCAATTCGACATGATCGCCGTAATAAGCCAACCGGGGAGCCATCGCGGCATACGCTTTGCGTTTCATACGAACTTGACGACTAGAAGTCGGGTCGGAAGCCACCGCCTGATTAATTTGCGGAACAAGATAGTAATTGACCGCACAACCGCAGGGGCAGACTTGAATAACTGCGTTCTTTTTTATCGCATGTGCTTCATCATAGATAAATCCAAAGAACGATGGCATCTGTTCAGGCGCCTGCTCAGGATAGGTAAGTTCGCTTGCCTCGTTATAGTCCGGCATACAACAGTTAAGATGCTGACCATCTATTTTGAGTCCGTCAAAACCCCATGTATCGATAAAGCGATGCACCAAACCCTTTGTATATTCCCTCGTAGCAGGATTGACAGGACTCAAATAGTAGCTATCCCACCAAGTAATGTATTCAGGCGCATACTCCTTCGTCAAGAGTTTCATCTCAGGATGCTGTTGTAGCACCTTTGTACCAGGATCTGCAGCCAGAGGTGCCCACCATAATTTGGCCTTCATACCGCGCTTATGTACCTCGTCGGTCAAACGACGCATGTCAGCATCGCCACCGGGGAAACGAGAATTAGTCTCCCAATCGCCTTCCGCAATCTGATAGCCATCGTCTATATCCACCCACGTAAAGCCCAATTCTTGCACTTTGTCCAATGTACCGACAACCTCATCAATAGTGAATTGTCGCTCGTATCCCCACGCACACCACACGGGCTCAAACGCTTCCGGCTCGGAAGGACGCATAGTAACCGCATTAATGGATTGCATATAGTCCGAGAAAGTACGCAAAGCGTTAAAATAGTCGCCTTGATGTTCATAAACAAAATGCGTAAAGGTATGCAAAGTATCACCTTTCTGCAAAGTAATGGGTTCGGGATAGTCGTAACGCAAGCAGGCAGTAACCGTATTGGTAAATTTCTGCCAATCGACGGGCATAGAAATTGACCGTAGAACCGTATCAATCAATCCAACAGCAACACCTCCGTCGCGCTGCCACAAGTCTAATACAGGTATTCCACCTCCATAGTCACAATTATTCATACCAAGGTAATTATCCTTGTGGAACCCCTGCATAACAGGCAACACCCAATCCAAACGCTCAGCAGAAGACGAAGGTTGCAACGACCACACCACACTATCGTTGGCTTTCATCGAAATGCGATTCATCTCATACGCACGCACCGTGATAGGATTACCCAGGTTAATATATGCAGTTTCTATCACTTTCAGTCCCGGGAATTCGGGTATTTCGGTAATAGTTTCCATTTTCGTCACTTTGACCCCGTTTTTGGAATAGGGGAAAACAGTCATCGTACCTTCGTCGGTAAACAAAGCATCGTTGGTGGTGGCAGATTTACACCCCACAAGAGTAATTAGAACTACTATGGCAAGGATGTTTTTTCCCATATCCTTCTTTTTAATCCGTCCAACCTAACTTACGGCCTTTATTTTCCACATCCGTTCTGGAAGAGAACGCTCCCGTACCTCCCGCAGCCGTTGTATTAACGGCACCGGTCATATTTCCGTAGCGTTGGCATGTTTCCAAATCGTCGCCTTTGACGAAACGGCTGATAAAGCCCGCGTTGAAACTATCGCCCGCGCCAATAGCATCCACTACATTCGTATTCAGGTATGGTTTGAGCATAAATGATGTGCCATCTTTTTTAAGCAGCAACGAGCCCTTATTACCTTGTTTGATAACAGCGTTGTTAATATAGGGACGCACTTTTGCCACCGCCTCTTCAACAGACGACGAGCGAGTGAGGAACATCAATTCCTTGCTATTAGGCAAGAAGACATCAATGAGCGGCAGTACTTTCGTATAGTCCAAGTCCCATTTCTCAACAGGATCCCACTGGGTATCCAAACTAACAGTAACGCCGTTCCTTTTTGCCTCTGTCAAAATAGCCATGATGTCTTCCCGCAAACCGGACTGCATAAAGATGCTGGAAATATGGATATGTTTAGTATTGGCAAACACACCTCTGTCTATATCGCGCAAGCGCATGAAATCCATTGCACCTTGATAGGTAACATTGGCGCGATCCTCATCGTAATTAAGGCAGATAGTGGCACCTGTGGCGTACTTGTCCTGATGCACCAGATAGCGAGTATCCACTTTTCGTGCGCGGAGTGATTTCTCCACCAAATCACCAAAACTGTCGTTACCTATCATGCCGCAGAATGCCGTCTTGGTATCCAAGGAAGCAATATTGGCAGCAAAAATAGCCGTACTGCTCCCCAAGGTAAGAATCATATCTTGGCAGAATTTTTCCTTACCTATTTCAGGAGCACCGTCAATGCGATTGAGAATCAAATCAACATTGAGTTCGCCTAATGCAACTACTTCAAAATCTTTCATTTCAGATAGTCGTTAAGGTTAACAATATTGAATGCGTTATAGTATTTATCCATGTTGTGCTCAATACGCATGAGTACAATATTCTCGGCATTGATACCGAAGCGGGAAAGGTTGTCATACAAGTTCTGACGAGTCACCAACACTTCGGGATTCTGCCATATATAGCGGCATCCTGTTTTGACAAGCCATAACTGCCGTTCTTTAGAGCATTCACTCAAATCCTTGCCGACTTCCTCACCTTTAAGCCATTTCTTCCAGCGACCGGATTGATAAACGGCTTGCCACAATGCTTCAGACAAGCCACTCTTTTGTGCGATTTGACCGGCTGCAAACAGTTCATTTTCTTTTTGCTCCAATTCCATCAATCCGTCGTATTCGCACATCGTGAATTCGGGTCCCACATTGGCGGCACCCATGCCGGAAAGAGGATAATCCTGCGGATTGTCCACATCATCGGTATAATGCCCTTTAATATAGCTGCCATACGGACGCACTTTAGCAGTCAGTTGGCGTGCCACTTCAGCGTCAAATAATGTCGTATGCAAATCGGTGCCCACTTTACCCACAATAAAAATAGGCCAAATGTCCGGCATACCTGCGGCTGCCAAACCTAACTTGAGGTCAGACAGGAAAGTATCGAATGTTTTTTCGTCTGCCAGACCGCCATGTACTTCTTCTGTACCTACCTCGTAACTGATGGGAGCAATATTGTGCGCCTTACGAAAATCCTCCGCATGCTTAATCAGTTCCACCGTGCGTTGAGCAACTACGTGAATATTGATAATCTCGCCCTTTGGAAGAGTGATATCTACAGTGGGATCAACATGAATAAGGTCATAACCTGCCAAAATGGCGGCTTCATACGATTTCTTCACACCATCCATAGCTTGTTCCAGCGTGTAACGTTCCAAAGTCTGCTTATCTTTCAACCAGGGTCCGCCATGGTCGATAGCCACCACATAAGGACCTGTATAGTTGACAGCAGCAGCTTCTCGTGCCAGAATCTTGGTAAACTGTTCCTGCGTCATGCCGGTATAACCGCCGTCGCAATCTACCTGATTGAGGGTAGTGGCGAAATAGATTGGCGAGTTATTGCGTTTGGCTGCACGAAAAGACGCTTTAATAACACTAAGAGAATTAGGGCAAGCGGCGAACAGGGTCATAGGGATACCCGTTGCTGCCTTACGCTCTTCCATGACTTGGAGTATATGTTCTGTCTTTTTCATATTTTTCAGTATATTGTTACCCCTTCCACTACACGACTGATATTACCACTAACACTAGGAGTATCGGGACACAAACCATGCGCCAGACTGGCATTGAAACCGAGGAGTTGGCCGACCAACACATACGGGAGCAAGCCATAACTGCCTGTCTTGTCGCTGCCGTTAGGCATTACGATAGCAGCATCAAACTGCACGCCCGCCTCTATCATTTTTCCACTGCACACCGCCAACTGTTTTGTTTGGGGATTATTAGCGGTCACCTGACGAATAAGGTCGCGCTCGTAACGCTGTATATCCTCTTTGTCGCTCGTCAGATAAACTACCAGTGAATCGGGGTTAACAACTGCTTTGGGACCGTGACGGAAACCAAGAAAACTATCAAATTTGCACACAATGGCGCCGTCTGTCAGTTCTTGCAACTTGAGGTGGCACTCTTCGGCAATGCCTTTCATTTCACCGCTACCAAGAAAAATACCGCGACTGAAATTCATTTTTGCAATGCGTTCCAAATCTGTCTGGCAGTGATCAAGGATATACTGTGCATTCTCCACCGTGGCTTTTACCGCCGCCGCTTCGTTTTCAATGGTGTTTATACGGGTCAGCATGATTGCCGTGACAAGCATGGTGGAGAAACTGCTCGTCATGGCTAAACTAAGGTCATTAGTTTCTCCCGGCAAAAGGATAAGACACGTATTCTTTTCTTTGCCACGCAACGCCAATTCGCCATTTTCGTTGCAGGTGATAAAAATATGGGAGATATGCTTGCAATATGCATTGGCTTTATTAACGGTTGCTACACTTTCAGGGCTGTTACCCGAGCGGGCAAAACTAACCAGCAACACCGGTTTTTCCTTATCCAAATAAGAGGGCAAGTGAGTAACCAAATCGGTTGTTGCCACTGCACGGCAGTTTTTCCAACCCTGCCGACGCATTACAGGTACCAAAGCATCACCAATAAAGGCAGAAGTGCCGGCACCGGTCAAAACCACTTCGGTATCCGCCGTCAAATGTTCATGTAGGAACGCCGATATGCGGGCTTTTTGCGCCACGAGACTTTCATACTCTATCAACCACATTGCGGGCTGTTGCAAGATTTCTCTATATGTGTTTGTTTCCATGAATAATATGATTTGTGTGTGTTGTCTCAATAAAATGCACACAAAATTACTACAAATTATATATTTGTAGAGCAAAAAAAATATGTTATAAAACATAAAATTAACTCCTCACATTATAATTGACTGATTATAAAAAGTATATAGCGTTATTTTTTACTTTCATTTTGCTTTCGAAAGGTTTCGAAACTGCTTACAAACAAGTTATCGGAATATGGTTGAATTGGCAGGTATGTGGCGAACATTTCTTATAAATAATTTGCAAATATGCAAAAAAAGCAGTATCTTTGCAGTCGCAAAGAAATCCGGTATATCATGTATATTACTGAACGGAGAGCACTCATATTGAAACACTTGGCGGACAATCAAGTACTATCGGTTACCCGATTGGCACAGTTGTTGGAAACATCGGAAGTAACTATTCGAAAAGACTTAACTGCCCTTCAACAACGCAACTTATTAATCCGCACGCGGGGAGGCGCAATGCGCGTGCCGACCACCTTAGGCGGTGCAGATACCACTATTGAACACAAACAATTATTCAATTTCCGCGAAAAACAAGCCATCGGGAAAGCCGCAGCCAAACTGATTCACGATGGCGAGACCATCATGGTGGATGCCGGAACAACCACCCTGCAAATAGTCCGTAACTTGGACAAATTCCAACGTCTAACGATAATTACCAATGCAGTTAATATCGCGTTGGAAGCGTTGCGATACAACCGCTTTTCCGTCATATTATTAGGCGGCCATTTGCGTGCCAACTCGCACTCCATCGTAGGACCGCTTGCTGAAGCCACTCTAAAAAACCTATACTGCGACAAATTATTTTTGGGCATTGACTCGTTTAACCTGACCAGCGGTGTTTCGACCCCCGATATAGAGGAAGCCAACATCAATCAAACAATGATTAGCATGGCCAACGAGACCATTGCAGTATGCGACAGCAGCAAATTCAACAAACGCAGTTTTGCCCATATTGCCAATATTAACCAAATACAAACCGTTGTGACGGATAGTGGCGTGGACCGCAGTATCCCGATACGCTTGCGTCAAATGGGTGTAACCGTACATATAGCCGAATTATCCTAGCCATGTTCTCAGCATTTTTCTTTGATATGGACGGTGTGCTGTTGGATTCCTTACCCAACCACATTCTTGCATGGAGCGAGGTGCTTGCCAAATACGGCATTGACTTCACCCCCCGCGAGTGCTATATCAACGAGGGACGTACCAGCCGCGATGTCATTATGTTGCTTGCCAACAAACAAGGCAAACATATCGACGAAGACCAATTGGAAGAAATATACGAGCAGAAAACGGCATCCTACCGCAAACGCGGAGGCGGACTACCCATGAAAGGTATTACCGAAGTGCTGCATTATATAATCAGTTGCACGGCACCATCCGGCACGACACCGCAGAGATGGGTAGTAACCGGAGGCGGACAGGTAGATTTATATGAACAGTTGGAGGGATTCTTCCCCGGCATCTTCAAACGAGAATGGATGGTTACCGCCCATGACGTAACTCATGGGAAACCCCACCCCGAGCCCTATTTGAAGGCATGGGAACAGGCGTTGCTGCCCAAAGAACAATGTTGCGTGGTGGAGAATGCCCCACTCGGCATCCAAGCCGGCAAAGCAGCAGGGCTGTTTACCATTGGCATCAATACAGGTGCCTTAACCCGTGAAGATTTGGAACAAGCGGGAGCGGATGTGGTGTTTGACGATATGGAACAATTTTTGTTGTGGTTAAAGGCAAGGGGATAAAGATAAATAGTTATTGGTGAAAGGTGGATAAGTACATCAAATATATTGTCTTAGGGTTGACACTGGTCGGAATGACAGCGGTCAACGCACAAACCAAATCCGGTGGGAGTAGCGTATATAGTTTCCTCAGTCTGCCCTACTCGTCCCGATTATGTGCCTTGGGCGGCGACAATGTTGCCATTCAAGACGGCGAGATAAGCATGGCGATGCAGAACCCCGCCCTGCTATGCGGTGCAACAGATAAAGTGTTGGAACTGAACTACGCCAACTACATGCGGGGCACCAACCTCGGAAGTGCGCTGTTCGGCTGGAACTTCGGCAGAAGTAAAATAGAGAAACCGGCAGATATGCCCGACAAACCCAACTATTTTGCGGTCGGGATACATTATCTGGACTACGGTAAAATGGACTACGCTGACGAAAACGGTAACCTGACCAGCGGCAGTTTTACCGCCAAAGACATACTAATAGACGCCATGTATGCCCGCCAACTGGGACCCATGTTCACCGTGGGTGTCAGTTTGAAGCCCATTATGTCTTTCTATGAAAGTTATTCGGCATTTGCCCTTGCAGCCGATGTGGGCGGACATTTTCAACTCAAAGACTCCACGCTGCAAATAGGACTGACCCTGCGCAACATCGGTTGGCAGCTGAAAAGTTTTTACTCACAAGAGAACGGTCAAGGACGCGAATCATTGCCCCTCAATCTTGAGTTGGGACTAGCGTACCGCTTCAAGCACGCTCCTATCCGCCTAAGCATGACCATTCATAATATGCAACGGTGGAATCTCAACTATGAGCTGACCAACCAACCGGTAGATGACGGCAACCATAAGATACAATGGTATGACATGATGTTCCGCCATACTATTTTTGCATTAGATATTATTCCCAAAAGCGAAAAGTTCTATCTCACCCTCAGTTACAACCACCGCCGTCGCGCCGAAATGGGGCTCAAGGACCAACGCAGTTTAGCAGGATTTGGTATAGGTGGAGGACTTCGCATCAAGATGGTCAGCGTAGGCTTTGCCGTCAGCCAGTACACCAAAGGCAACCTCATCTATCAGGCGTCAGTAGCCATTAATGTCAATTCGCTCGTAGACAAGAAAAAAACCTACATATCTACTTCTTTGCAGGAAAAACAATCAGAGGTAATTGACACAACAGAAATCACAACACCTTCGGACACTATACGTACTGTATTAGACACTTCTTCTATCGTGCAAGATACTCTTGTAATAGATAGCGTAGCGCCTATATTCATAGATATACAACCTGAAAATATTGTGCCAGAAGAGGAGATGGGAGTACAAATCGAAACACCCGAACAAACTATTGATACGCTCAAAGAGGCTTGGGCTACCATTAGAGGTCTATACGGAAACGGAGAAGAACGCAAACAAAAATTAGGTAAGAACTATACTACCATTCAAAATATAGTAAACGAATTACATCAAAAAGGATTAGTCAAATGAACAATTCGTTAGAAATAGTTGATGAACTATTAATCAATGCCATTCGTCAAATTCTTTCAGAAGGTCAACATCGCGCATATACCGCCGTTAATTTTGCTATGGTTGAGACCTATTGGAAGATTGGTCAGCGCATTGTTGAGCATGAACAAAAAGGAGCGACACGCGCTGAATACGGAAAATCTACGTTACATAATTTGGCTATACAATTGACAAGGGAATTTGGCAAAGGATTTGAAGAAAGCAATTTGCGCTATATGCGCCTTTTTTACAAAACGTTTCCAAAATGTGACACACTGCGTCACGAATTGACTTGGAGCCATTATCGACGTTTACTAAACATTGAAGATGAGCATATTCGGCTGTGGTATATGAATGAAGCAGCTGCATGTATGTGGAGCACAAGACAACTAGACCGACAAATATCTACATTCTACTATGAACGCCTTTTATCCAGTCAAGATAAAACGTCTGTCAAGGAAGAAGCCAAGCAGCAATTGACAACTATACTTCCTGAACAATTTATTCATGACCCTTATGTATTAGAATTTCTAAATCTAAAGGAATACCCTATTTTGCACGAATCAGATTTGGAACAAGCACTCATTGATCATTTGCAGCAATTCTTGCTAGAATTGGGTCGTGGTTTTTGTTTTGTTGCGCGCCAAAAGCGTATGCGATATGAGAATGAAGATTTTTATATTGATTTGGTATTCTACAATAGTATTTTAAAATGCCATGTGCTAATCGACCTTAAATTGGGTAAACTAACTCATCAAGATGTTGGACAAATGGATAGTTATATCAGGATGTATGATGCCTTGTACCGTAATCCCGATGATAATCCCACTTTAGGAATTATCCTTTGTTCACAAAAAAACGAGGCCATTGTAAAGTATTCCGTTTTGAATGACAACAAGCAAGTTTTTGCTTCTAGATATAAACTTTACCTCCCTACGGAAAGTGAATTTAAGCAATTACTTGATACATTTGGAAGTCAAAATTAATCCATAACAAATGAAAAAAATAATCGTTGCCATAGATGGATATAGCAGTTGTGGTAAATCGACCATAGCAAAGGCGTTGGCGCACTATGCCGGATACAACTACATCGACACAGGGGCTATGTATCGTGCTGTGGCGTTGCATTGCTTGCGCACAGGCGAAGAGCCGTTGGACGCTATTCAACATATCACGGTTGATTTTCGCAACCACCACGTTTGCCTAAACGGCGAAGATGTAGAAGGACTGATACGCACTTTGGAAGTAGGTAATATGGCATCGCAAGTGTCGCCCATCAAAGAGGTGCGGGCATTCCTTGTTGCCCAACAGCAACAAATGGGCAAGGAGAAAGGTATCGTGATGGACGGCAGAGATATAGGCACTGTCGTTTTTCCTGATGCCGAACTTAAACTCTTTTTGACCGCCTCGCCCGAAGTACGCGCCCAAAGGCGTTTTGACGAACTGACAGCCAAAGGCGAACAACCTGTTTTTGAAGAAGTCCTGCGCGATGTAAACGAGCGCGATTACCGCGACACACACCGCAGTGAATCACCTCTGCGTCAAGCCGACGATGCCGTGGTGGTGGACAATTCCAATATGACCAAAGAGGAACAGATGCGGGTTATCAAGGCGATAGTGGACAAACGATTGCAATGACCATTGAGATAGATACCCATAGCGGATTCTGCTTCGGTGTAACAGGTGCTATACAGAAAGCGGAGGAGGAGTTGCAAAAGGGCGGACTTTCCTGTTTGGGTGATATCGTGCATAACGAGCAGGAAGTGGCTCGGTTAGAGCGGTTAGGGTTACAAACTATCAATTACGACCAGTTTCAATGTTCACACGGCAAGCGCGTCCTGTTGCGGGCACACGGCGAACCGCCACTCACTTATGCCTTAGCACAGCAGAACGGCATTGAGATAATAGATGCCACCTGC
>JAZUGJ010000066.1:0-2012 GCA_045641145.1 Paludibacteraceae bacterium | reverse complement strand
CCTTTGGCGTAATCGTCACCTTCGCCTTGCCGTCCGTTGGCGTGGCGAAATCAGCCGTCAGAGCATCGGCCGCGAAGCCCTCCCCCAACCGCCTACATCCTTCAATGGAAAAGACGGTCGCGAGATTGTCGGCAGTCGCATCCTTGCCGATGGGACACCCTGCAAGTGAAAGCTCCATGTCGAACGATGCGCCAACGGAACTCTTGGCGAAAGCCGATATGGACAAATCACCTTGGGCTGGCGGTGCGGTCATCAGAGCGTCCGCATCAAGGGCGAAGGACAGCCACGAATAAGGCGCGTCCTTGACCGCTTGCCGTTCGCCCTCGTTCGCGCCACAGAGCTTACCAACCCATGCGCGGAATTGTGCATACTGCCGCGCATCCCATATCCTCTCGTACAGCTTCGCGTCTGCCGAACCAGCAAGAACATCTGTGACATCTTGCGGCGTTGCTGTCTCGCCAATGTCCGCGAATGGTTCTGCGTAAATGACCTCCTTGCCGCACCACTTGGCTATTCGCGTTCCGTCCGCATCCTTCCACCCCAAATCATTGAGGACATAGAACTTGATTCCATCCGCGCTCCCAAACGGGCCATCCTTTTCGCTTTCGATGTCTGCGCTATCACATCCATTGACAAGTGGGCGCGAACCGTTGAACCGAACGCACGAAAGCGCACGACAATCGCCAAACGCCGAACTCTCAATGTTTACCACCGACGATGGCAAAGAAACGCTCGCCAATAACGGTGCACCGAAACAATTTTCGCACAGTTCTCTAACGCCATGCCCGATTTGCACATTTGCCAATTCGATACATCCGTGGAACGCATATCTTTCAACCCGTTCCAATGTTCCGGGTATCGACACGGACATCAAACCAATGCAATTGGCAAACGCAAACTCCCCCACGAATTTCATTCCGTGATTCAGTACAACATTGGTGATTCCCGACTGCTCAAAAAACAGCCAGTCCACGATTCCGACAATTGGCTCACCGTTCAAAGTCTCTGGGAGGACGAAGTTGTAGGGCTTCTCGATGCCGAGGAAAGTGTTAATCACATAGCCTTGCCATTCCATGTCATAGAAAGCCATGAACCAGCATCCGTCCACACAGTACGCATTGGGGTTTCGCTCCGTTCGCGCATAGAGCGTCCTGTCGAAGCAAATCGGCTCTTCCCAAATATTGGCCGGATACCAATCCGCAGGGTCATTGAACCACCCTTGGAAATCATACCCCAAGGGGACATCCGGCCACGGCATGGAATCGGGGTCTATGACCTGACCATGCTCGACTTGAAGCTCTACTGTCTTTCCGCTTCCATCGTTGAAGTCAAAAATCACCGTCCAATATTTTGTCGGCGGCGTTTCAAGTTCATAGATTGCGGCGACTTCATCAGCGGCAAGGGCGCGGTTGTAGATGCGGATGTCATCAAGCCGTCCGTTAAGGTAGCTCTCATCACCGGAATCTTTAAGGTAGCCAGTTTTCCCTATTATGATGTCACTCCCCTTGGCATAGGGAAAACTGCATCCCGTTTTCGTCGCGATGAGTTCGCCATTTAGGTATATCTTCGTCATGCCATCAGCGAAGATGACCACGAAGTGACACCATCCGGTAAATGGGAACTCACATCCCAACGCAAAGTCATTCTCTGCGCCGCCGTGTCCCCAAAAGCTCGCGCCGTTCCCACCGACAACGCCGCGCTCGATGTTGTCCGCGAAATAACAGCAAAACTGACTGTCAGCTTTTGAGCTTCCGAAAATCGGAACGATGCCGTTCACAAAACTGCCGACATCCACCCAAAAGGAAAGGGTCAGCGCATTGGTCACGGTATCAAGAGATTCCGAGCTTGGAACTTCAATCCAACCGCCAGAGCCGAACTCACCCGCACCGCCCCAGTTCGAGTAGCGGTCTAAGGTGAACCCCGCATATATCGTCATCAGAGTTCCGTGATTTCCGTTTCCGCTCGAATCGTTCGCGTCACCGTCGAGCTTGTAGTAAGCAACCAATCCGTCA
>JAZUGJ010000065.1:0-21652 GCA_045641145.1 Paludibacteraceae bacterium | reverse complement strand
TACATGGAATACGGCTTCCAACGCGAGGAGACAATCAATGTGGTCCGTCCTGGCAAGAGCGGCGCGGAAGAGATTGCCAATATGATGATTAACTACCGCAAGAATCCCATCACGGAGATTGCCGGCGAGAAAGTGGTCTGCACCAAGGACTTCCAAGAGAGCGTAGAGCGCCATCTGGTGAACGGCAAATGGGAAGAGAAAGAAATTCACATGGCATTGGAAGCCAAATCGAATGTGCTGCAATACTTCACGGAAGGCGGTCTAAAAGTGAGTGTGCGTCCCAGCGGTACAGAGCCGAAAATCAAGTTCTACTTTGAGATACCCGCCGAGATGAAGACCCTTGCGGACTACGATGCCGCCACCAAAGCCGCCCAAGCCCGCGTGCCTGCCATCAAAGCCAGTCTCGGTATTTAACCCATTAATCAATAAGTATATGTATTCCGACCCAAAAGAATGTCTGTACTGCACCAACAATGAGGTGTTGCACAATTTGATGATTGAGATATGCCATTTGAGCGTATCGCGCGCGTTTATTTTTAAGGAGCAGACCTATAAAGGCCGCTGCCTAGTGGCGTATGACAAACATGTGAACGACCTGAACGAACTGGACGAGAAAGAGCGCAATGCCTTTATGGACGATGTAACGCGCGTTACCCGTGCCATGCAGCAGGTGTTCAGCCCCGAGAAAATCAACTATGGGATGTATGCCGATAAATTGAGCCACCTTCATGTGCATCTTGCACCCAAGTATGTAGATGGTCCGGACTACGGAGGCGTGTTCCAAATGAATCCCGGCAAGGTCTATCTGAGTGATACCGAATATGAGGAAATGCGACAGAAAATGCTGAAAGCGTTAGGTTGCTAAAAACAAAAAACGGACTCGCAATGAGTCCGTTTTTTATTTGCTTTTTTATTTCTTTAAATCAAAAGAATAGGAGCCGACGAGATTGCCGTCGATAAAGAAATCAGCCGTGTAGGTACCTTGTTGCAGAATTTCCTCCACCTGCCAATACATAGTTTTGGACAGGACTTCGCCTGCATACTCGATAGACTGGCGCACCGAATAAGGCACCGTGCCGTTTTCGTACGAAAAGACATGGTTCGGGTTCTTCTGCATCACTTCCCCGTCGGGACGGCGCAAAGAGAGATAAACGGTCTTTTCACCCGGCTCGCAAGTGATATTTTTCTGAATCGTATAGGAGAACTGCAGTTTCTGAATCTGATTGAAAATAGAGGTCTTGCGGTCACGCTTATTGAGCGGCGTCACGGCGAAATCGGTTACCTCCAACATGGCAGCACGCGTAACGACCTCTGTCAGTTGGGTGTTGATGGTGGTGAGTTGAGTGTTCTCCTGCCGCATCTGGGTATTCTCCTGCCGCACTTGGATATTCTCCTGCGTGAGGCGGGCATTGGTTTGGTTGAGCGAGTCAATCTGATGAACATAAGTAACCATGACGGCACGGACGGTGGAGAGTTCCTTTTTCAATTCGGCAATGCGGCGGGCGTTGGTAACCTTCGTGATACGCAACTCCTCCAATAAATCGCGGACGCGCTGTTGCTCCTTTGCCAAACGCTCCTGCAGGGAATCGTTTTGGATATCCAACTGCTGATAACCGTCAAACTGAATCGCCAAGTCCTCGTATTCGTCCGCCAGTTCTTCCTTTTCAAACTCCAACTGTTCGACCATTTCCTGCATCTGTGCTTTTTGGCGGAAATTGAACCACACCAAGACCGCAATAGCCGCCACCAAGACGGCAGCGAGGACAATTATTAACGCCTTTTTAGAGGACTGATTATTTGTTTCTTCCATTTTATTACTCTATAATAAAGGTAGTATTTTTTCCAACTGATTGCCCCGCGAACCCTTGACTAAGATACGGAAACCTGACAACGGATGGGCAGTCAAATGGTCTGCCAATTCGCTCACATCATGAAAAACAGGATAAGGAGCCGTGGTGGTGCGGTATTCCTCGCCCACCAACAAGACATTCTCCGCCTTACGCTCAAGCAACATATTGACTATATTCTGGTGTTCGGTGTGGCTGTATTCGCCGAGTTCGCGCATCTCGCCGAGGATAAACGCATTACCCGTGAATGCCTCAATTGCCGCCGTCATGGAGGTGGGATTGGCATTGTAGGCATCAATGACCAAGTCGTTATGCTCGGTGGTCATCGCCTGCGATCGGTTATTGGTGGGGCGATAGGCACGGATTGCCTCGATTGCCACCTTGCGCTTGACCCCGAAATGCTCGGCGATACACAATGCCGCTGATATATTCTCGGCATTGTAATCCCCCACCAAGTGCGTCTTGGTAAGCATAGGCAAGGTAGTATAACCTATGCTTGATGTTATGTTGATGTTATGTTCCTGACCCGCGTTTTGAAGCATTTTTTGCAGGTACTCATTGTCCTTGTTGATGAAGATTCCTTTGGTTGTTTCCGGGTGCGATAGCAGGTAATCGTAGAGTTCGGCTTTGGTACGCTGCACGCCCTCAAACGAGCCGAAGCCCTGCAAGTGCGCACGACCGACATTAGTGATAAGTCCGTAGTTAGGTTCGGCTATCTCAACCAATTCGCGTATGTCGCCCGGGTGAGAAGCACCCATTTCAACAATCGCCAATTCGTGCGCGCGCGTAATCTGTAACAAGGTGAGCGGCACGCCCAGCGAGTTATTGTAATTACCCTGCGTGTAGTGGAGATTATACATCGTAGAAAGGACGGCGGCAGTCAGTTCCTTGGTGGTCGTCTTACCGTTGGTGCCGGTAATAGCAATAACGGGCAATCCCAACTCACGGCGCCAAGCGCGTGCCAAATCCTGCAACTCCAATAAGGCGTTGTCCCCTTTGATGACATACGCTGCTCCCGCCTGCTGTGCCTGTTCAACAAAAGCATTGCCGTCGAAATGCTCGCCCTTGAGTGCCACAAAGATGCAGCCCGGCACAACCTGCCGGCTATCCGTAGTGACGAAGAGCGCGTCCTTATCCTTTATGAGAAAATCCCAATTCATTTGTTATTTCTTGTTGGGCAGTTCGAGTCCGTAACCCTTCTTCTTATCCTCCGCCAACAGGAAAACAGCCAAGACAAGGGCTATAACGCCAAAGCAGGAGAACACAATCATCGGTACCAGATAGCCATTGGTCCAAACACGCAGTTTGCCAATCAGCAGGGGTACGAGGCATAGACCAAAGTTCTGCACCCAAAAAATGAGGCAGTAAGCAGAGCCGAGCACTTTTTCGTCAATAATCTTGGGCACAGAAGGCCACATCGACGCCGGTACCAACGAAAAACTGACACCCAGCACCAGTATGGTCACTAATGCCAAGGTCTTGCTTGGGAAAGCAGGAAGTATGAATGCAAAGCAACTATGGCAAGCAATCATGATGATAGCGCCCCACAACATCATGGACGCTCCCTTGCCCTTGTAGTCAATGAAAGCACCCAAGAACGGCGTGAGCGCCATTGCCAAGATGGGGAACCACTTGAACAGGCCTGCCGCCTCGGCGTTGCTGATAGCCAAGGTCTCCTCCAGGAAATTGGTAGCGAAACGCTGGAAGGGGAAGATGGCTGAGTAGTACAGCACGCACAACAGGGCGATAATCCAGAACATCTTGCTGGTCAATATCTGTTTCAGGTCGGATACATGGAACTCGTCTTCCGGGTCTTTCTCGTTCGTTGCCTCGCCTATCTCCACCAGTTGGCGGTCAAACTTGGCATCCATAATGGTAAAGATGGTGAAATTAAGTAAACCGACTACCAACAGGCAGGCAGCAAATAGCAACGGTGCCACCACGGACTGTGTACCGTCCGGCAGAGCAAAACGCATAGCGAACATGGGTGCCAGCCACATAGCGGCAAACACGCCTACGCGCGCGATGGACATCTCGATACCCATAGCAAGTGCCATCTCCTTGCCTTTGAACCACTTAGCCAGAATCTTGCTGACCGTGGTTCCTGCCATCTCACAGCCGCAGCCAAATATCATAAAGCCAAACATGGCCAACTTGGCCGAACCCGGCATAACCGTCCACCACGAATTGAGCCATGTGATATGATTGGCATCAAACCAATCGGATATACCGATATACTTGATAGCGGCACCCAGCACCATCATAGATGCCGAGAGGACGCCTGTGAAGCGAACCCCCATCTTATCCAAGATGATACCTGCCAAAATCAGGAATCCGAATACGTTCAGCAGATATTCACCAGCTGCATAAGTGCCAAATACGCCCTGGTCCCAGCCGCGCGTCTGGTTGAGCAGCGAAGCCAAGGGCGACAGCATATCGACAAACATATACGCGAAGAACATCATACTGGCCACCAGCACCAGCACAATCCACCTTGCAGCAGCACTGTCACGCAGTGTGCGTTGAATTTTTTGTACCATAAACTTTTTTCTTTTTAAGCCACTCCGCCTTCTTCTTCTCGTATTCGGCGTAGTGGGTTTCCAGATAACCGTCAGCCATAGTTATTGACACGTGACGATTTATTATTTAATACCAAGTTCTTTCTTGACTTCGGGCATCAAGTCAGTAGCGTCCTTACCCACATAAACAGTTGAAACCGAGGAATCAAACACATAAGTGAAACTCTGTGCCTCACCCACTTTCTGAATGGCTTTTGCCATCTTTTCGTGAATAGGAGCGAGCAGGTCCTGCTGCTTCTTGGCAACATCCTGTTTAGCAGTCTCGTAGGTTGTTTGCACACGCTGTTGGATGGTCATGATTTCCTCTTCCGTAATTTGACGGATAGCATCGGTCATCGTTGCCTGTTTCTGCTGATAATCCTGCAACTTCTTTTGGTACTCCTCCTGCATAGTAGCAAGCACATTCTCATAATACGCCTGCAAACTATCCAACTCGGCGTTAGCGACTTTTACATCGGGCATCTGGGAAAACAACTCTTGGGTATTGATGTAACCCATTTTCTGTGCACTGACAAGCATCGGCATTGCCAAAGCGATAAGAATAATGATTTTTTTCATTTGGTGTGAATTTTATTTGTTAAACGATTTTATGTCTGCAATTTCCGTGCCAGATTACTTGGCTCCCAGTTTCTCCAACACGGCATCGGATATATCCAGTTTATTGGACATATAGATAAGCGACGGGTCGGCAGAACGGTCCTTAACAATTTGGATAAAGCGCTCGTTTGCGACTTCTTGAATGGCGGCATAGACCTCATCCTGAATAGGTTTGAGCAGTGCCTCGCGTTTCTTATATAGTTCGCCTTCCTGTCCGAAATACTTGCGTTTGAGTTCCAAGACTTCGTTCTCCTTATCCAATATTTCTTTCTCGCGTTGCTTTTTCATGGCTTCGCTGAGAAAAATCTGCTCGGTTTGGTAGTTAGCCACCAAAACACGGGAGTCCTGCTCGGCCGTTTCAATCTCTTTCTGCCAGCGCTTAGAGATGAGGTTCAGTTGATCGTTAGCCGACTCGTATGAAGGCAGGTTTTTAAGAATATACTGCAAATCAACGAAAGCGATGGCTTCCGAATTGATTTTTGCCGCCGACACCAATGCCGTGCAAAGCGTGAACAAAAGAACAAGATAATATTTTTTCATATCCGTACTGTTTTACAATTCCTGTCCAAGAACAAAATGGAACTGCGACTTGCTATAGGAGTCACTGCCGTTAATCTGGTCAAAGCCCCAACCCCAGTCAATACCCAACAGACCGAACATAGGCAGGAAAATACGCACACCCAATCCTGCGGAACGCTTGAGGTTAAAGGGATTATATTCGCTAATGTCGGCAAAGCAGTTACCTGCCTCCAGGAATGCCAACGCCCAAATAGTGGCGTTCTGCTCCAAAGAGATAGGATAGCGCAGTTCCATCGTGAATTTATTGTACACATAACCCATATTTCGTCCCAGCGTATAGTCATAAGGCGTCAGAGAACCGGACGAATAACCACGCATAGAGACATACTCGGTGGAGTAACTGGTGTAGCCGGACATACCGTCACCACCCATGTAGAAAGTTTCAAATGGTGACTTGGTCTGCGGGCGATAATTACCCAAATAACCGAAGTCGGCACGCGCCATCAACACCAATTTGCCATCGGGCGTAAGGGGAGTGAAGACCTTGCCTTGGAACTTCAGTTTGTAGTATTCCAAGAGGTGGTATTTCTCCGAGATGGTCATGTTATCCAAGTCGTTGCTCGTATAACCCATGATACTCGACCACGGCGGAGTTATCTTAGCACTAAGCGAGAAAGACGAACCACGGCGGGTGTAGATAGGATTGTCTATACTGGAACGGGACAATTGAAGCGTCAATGCCAAGTTGTGGCACTTGCCGTCCGATACCAGCAGATAAGGCCAACTCTTCATCCAATAGAGTTGGTAACTGAGATCGCCATAGAACGAGAAATAGTCGTCTGGCCAACTCAAACGCTTACCGTAACCCAGACTGACACCCACCGTACGCAAGTACTTGTCAGGGTCGGCCTCAGACTCCTGCAGTTGCTGGTAATAATCCGAGTTGCCGGTGTAGTAATAACTGGAATAATAGGTATTATAGAGATTCTGGTACGCCTGATAATAACGGTCCGAATAGCCGGTCTGCGACGAGAAGAATGCCGAGAAACTGAGTTGGTTAGGGCGTTTACCGCCAAGCCAAGGTTCCATAAAACTCAAACTAACAGAGTTATAGTAGATACCGTTGGTGCGGAAATTGATAGAGAAAGTCTGTCCCTCGCCCTGCGGCACAATGCGATACGCTTTTTTATTGAACAGGTTCTGAATAGCGAAGTTAGTAAATTTGAGTCCCAACGACCCCACCAGACCGGTAGCACCCCACCCCAGCGAGAACTCAATCTGGTCGGACGACTTGGTTTCCAATTGGTAGGTTATATCCACCGTACCATCCTCCGGATTGGGTTGAATGTCCGGCACCAGTTTCTCCTGGTCAAAATGGCCCATCTGCGCCAACTCACGCAATGAACGCATGATATCCGACTGACTGTACAACTGTCCGGGTTTGGTGTATAACTCGCGGCGTACAACATGCTCATACACACGCGTATTGCCCACGATATTGATTTCGTTGATAGTAGCCGGTTTGCCCTCATACATCCGCATCTCAAAGTCAATGCTATCCCCTTCTATCTTAACCTCCACCGGTTCCACATTGAAGAACAGGTAGCCCTCGTCCGTATATAATTTGGCAACGGCATCATCGTCCTCCTGCAAGCGTTTATTAAGTTGTTTGAGGTTATATATATCGCCTTTTTTGATACCCAACACGCGGTTCAAATATTCGTACGGATAAAGCGTATTGCCCACCCATGTAATATCGCGGAAATAATATTTGTCTCCCTCATAAACATTCAGGTACACATCTACGCGGGTCGGATCTTCGGGATTGGGTACCACGCTATCGGATACGATATAGGCATCGCGATAACCGATTTCGTTATATTTCTCAATGACAGCATCCTTGTCCTTTTCGTACAGGTCTGCCACGAATTTCTTGGTGCGGAAAAGATTGACGATGTTGTTGTCGTTAGTCTTTTTCATCGCCTTGTTGATTTTTGTGGCGGACATGGCTTCATTACCCGAGATGTAAATCTTGCCCACTTTGGTCTTGGTTTGCTTATCCACTTTGACCATGACTTTCACATAACCGGGGTGGTCATTGTCAGGGTATTGGACAATATCCACAAGGGTATTATGGAAACCTTTTTCCGCGAAATATCTCTTAATAACCGTCACCGAACGGTCCTTCAAGTCGGGAGTCATTTGACTGCCTTTCGCGATACCGACTTTGACTTCCAAATCTTCTTTCTCACTCTTTTTCAACCCCACATATTCCAATTCAGAGATACGCGGACGCTGCTTGAGGCGTATCTCAAGCCATACTTTACCATCCGCTATCTTAGTGGCGACAATCTTGACATCCGAGAACAGACCCTGTTTCCAGAAACGGCGTACGGCCTTGGTGATTTGGTCACCCGGCACATCTATTTTGTCCCCTATCGCCAATCCGCTAAAACCAATCAGCACAAAATCTTCATACCCGTCTGCTCCCGACACGGCTATATCCGCTATCTCATAGGTATTGCGCTCGTAGTTATACTCAATCTCCGGCACGGCAGACGTGTCAGCGGAGAGAGAAGTCGCTTGCGCCTGTGCAAAAAGGGGTAAGAGGCAAAGAATGAATATGTTAATGTATTTGTTCACTGGTTTTTCCAAATCGGCGTTCACGGTGTTGATAATCCACAATGGCGGCATAAAAATCCTCCACCGTGAAATCCGGCCACAGTTTGTCGGTGAAATATAACTCGGCATACGCCAACTGCCACAACAGAAAATTACTGATGCGGTACTCGCCACTGGTACGAATCAGCAGATCGGGGTCAGGCATGCCTTTGGTAGTCAAATAGGACGACACGGTATCTTCATCAATCTGTCCGGGCAATATGCGTCCCTCGCATGCGTCTTCCGCTATGCGGCGAAAAGCATCCGTCATTTCCCATCGGGACGAATAACTGAGTGCCAAAACAAGGTTCAGTCCCGTGTTAGAGGATGTCCGTTGCAGACACTCCTCAAACTTGATGCGGGTCGACTCCGGCAGGCGACTTAAATCGCCAATGGTCAGCAGGCGAACATTGTTGTTCATCAGCGTAGGAGTCTCCTTGCGGATGGTATCCACCAGCAATGCCATCAGCGCATCCACTTCCTCTTTGGGACGATTCCAATTCTCCGTAGAGAAAGCATATAGGGTCAGGTATCGAATACCCGCTTCCGCAGCGGCGGTCGTTATCTCATGCACCGTCTGTACGCCCTGCTTGTGACCGAACATGCGCTGTAATCCATGCTGCTTCGCCCAACGCCCGTTACCGTCCATAATGATGGCTACATGCGTTGGAATACGCGTCTTATCTATTTGCTCTTTATAAGTCATTTTCTCCATTTAGTTCTTACACCTCACACATTTCTTCTTGTCCTTGGCAAACTCGAAAGTTAATCCCAAACTAATCGTACCTGTGACATCGCAGTTGAAGACATTGGTGCCGTTCAAATTATAGGTATTATCCAGTTCCGGTACATTCTCCAAATTATCCGTAAAATAGAGATTGTTCTGCCACGCCAACTGAATATTGAACCGCGGTGCCAATTTACACTTGAACCCCACTCCGAATGGGATATACGCAGCCACTTTCTGCATTCCTCCATGCAGGCACACACCCGCCCCCACCAAGATGTAGGGAGTAAAAGGTTTGACTCGCCTGTCATAACTCCTTGCCCCAAATCGGAAGAAATTGAATTCGGCAACCGCGTCCATATTGATTAACCGATTGTCCCAGTTCTCCCCTGCAATATGATGCATGACACCCTTTACCTGCAAAGACCAGCGTTGATCAAAGCGGTAGCGAAAATTGGCACCGTACATCTCGCGTACATTCTGAAACATATACGGAGCCGCATCGCCCACATAATAGCCGCAGCCGCCTTCCACTCCGAACTCGCACCTGAACATGCGCTCGTCCGCGTGCGCGAAAGAGAAAAACGGTGTCAACAACACCGCCAACAGCCCTATTTTGGCACGGGTAGTCATAATGGGTTGCAAAGTTACAACTTTTTTTGCAAATTTCCAAATAAATCGGCAAAAAGTATATTAAAATAGGAAATCGTTGTACGGGTAACGTTGAATATGAATGGCTTTGACACGCTCGTACATAAGGGCGCGGAGGGCTTCTATATTGTCCTTTTGCGCGGCCGAAATAAACAAACAATCGGGCACTTTGGTCTGCCAAATACCCTTCAAATCGTCCAAAGACATGTTCTCTTTCGTGGCGGGAGTCAAATCGTCTTCCTCCTTCGGCACATAGGTGAAGGCGTCCGTTTTGTTAAAAACGACAATAGTAGGTTTAGACTCCTTGCATATATCAGTAATTGTTTGGGTAACAACCTCATACTGTTCCTCAAAATTAGGATGCGACACATCAACCACATGAATGAGTAAATCGGCTTCGCGCACCTCGTCCAGCGTCGATTTGAAACTCTCCACCAGGTGGTGGGGCAGTTTGCGAATAAAACCAACCGTATCGGAGAGAAGGAATGGCAAGTTGTCAATCGTCATCTTGCGTACCGTGGTGTCCAAGGTGGCAAAGAGTTTGTTCTCGGCAAAGACATCGGACTTGCTGAGCAGGTTCATAAGAGTCGATTTGCCCACATTCGTATAGCCAACCAATGCCACACGCACCAGTTTGCCACGGTTCTGCCGTTGGGTCGCCATCTGGCGGTCAATGCGTTTCAACTCCTCACGCAAAAGAGCAATACGCTGACCGATAATGCGCTTATCCGCCTCTATCTGCGTCTCACCCGTACCACGGTTAGTACCTCCGCCACCGCGCTGACGGTCCAGATGGGTCCACATACGGGTCAAACGGGGCAACATATACTGCAGATGCGCCATTTCGACCTGCGTCTTAGCGTAGGATGTTTGGGCGCGCTGTAAGAAAATTTCAAGAATAAGAATAGTACGGTCAATAACTCGTACCTCACAACGGTCCTTAGGATTGTCGCGCCAATTGAGGTCACGCTCTATATTACGCAATTGGCGGGGTGACAATTCATCGTCAAAAATAACCAAGTCAACAGGTGATAATGTATCAGATTGTTGATAATCAATTATATATTGCCGTATTTCCTGCAGTTTACCCGAGCCGACATAGGTATTGGTGTCGGGATTATCCACTCGCTGTACAAAACGCTTGACCGGCTCTATCTGACGGGTATCCGCCAGAAAAGCCAATTCGTCCAAATATTCCTTCGTCCGTTCCTCGGGTTGGGAGGGCGTAATCAAACCAACTAAAATCGCTTTTTCCATTGTTGTTCATTATTAGTGGGCTTCGAGCCAGTTATGCCCCACACCGCAATCGGCGATTAATGGCACGGACAAATGTACCGTATTTTGCATCTCGCTGACCACGATATCCCGTACCTTCTCTACTTCGGCAATCGGGACATTAAAATTGAGTTCATCATGCACCTGCATAATCATCTTCGCCTGCAAATGTTCAGCTTTGAGGCGGCGGGAAATATTGACCATCGCCATCTTGATGATGTCGGCAGCCGTGCCCTGAATAGGCGCATTAACCGCATTGCGCTCGGCAAAACTACGGACGACCGAATTATGACTGAGTATATCCGGAAGGTAGCGCTTGCGCCCGAATAGAGTTGCCACATAACCCTTTTCGCGGGCAAAGTTTTTTTGCCGTTCTATGAAATCAACAACCTTGGGGAATGCCTCAAAATAACCGTCTATCAGCGCTTTTGCTTCGCTGCGCGGACAATCCAACTGCTGCGCCAAACCAAATGCTGAGATACCGTAGATAATACCAAAATTAGCCGTCTTGGCTCGGCGGCGTTCCTCGCGAGAGATATCCTCAATAGGTTTATGGAAAATTTTGGCTGCTGTCGCAGCATGAATATCCTGTCCTAACCGAAACGCTTCCAAGAGGTGCTCGTCCTGCGACATGTGCGCCATAAGCCGCAACTCAATTTGCGAATAGTCGGCGCTGAGCAACAGACATCCGTCGTCCGCAATGACCGCGCGGCGAATCAATTGCCCCCGTTCGGTACGCACGGGCAGATTTTGCAGGTTGGGGTTGGAAGACGAGAGACGACCTGTCGCCGTCACGGTCTGGTTATAAGTAGTGTGAATCTTGCCCGTAGCAGGATTGATATAGGACGGCAAGGTACTGACATAAGTAGAGATAAGTTTCTTTAACTCCCTTTGCTCCAGTATTTTACCGACAATAAGATGTTTATCCTTCAAGTCCTGTAAGACTTCCTCGGAAGTAGAGTACTTACCCCGTGTACTGCGCTTGGCATTGGGGTCCAAATGCAACTTGTCAAAAAGTATATCCCCCACCTGCGCAGGCGAATTGATATTAAAGACTTCACCTGCCAAGTCATATATTTCCTGTTCCAAATGGGCAAGTTCCTTGCTCAATTCGGCTTCCGCCTCGTGCAAGATGGATACATCAAAGCGTACTCCCGCTTGTTCCATCTCACGGAGAACAGGCATGAGCGGTAATTCGACCTCCTGATAAAGGGTCCAAAGTGCCGAGTCGGCTTTTAGAGCAGTCCAATCAGGTTCCTTATAGGGATTAAAACTGGTTTCCGGATTCAACAAATAAGCGCATAGGCGGTTCTCCGGCGTGTCGTATTGAGGCATAGCGGCAGAGGATTCGTTATCCGATAAATCGGCGAACAAGTCCAAAGTCGCCTCCGATGCTTTCTGTTTGGACTGGGATGCAGGTTGCATATCCTCGCGCCCTTTGAGAAACGAATTGAATTCTAATTCGCGATAGATTGGCGCCAGTTCCGCCCAGTTCTTTTCACGGGTAGCCAATTCGTCCAAATTGAGGTCAATAGGCACATCCGTACGGATTGTAGCAAGGAACTTGGAAAAACGAATGGCATCTTTCTGGCTCTCTACTTTATCCTTTAACGCTCCTTTTAGTTCATCGGTATGTTCCAATAGGTTTTCAATATTGCCGTACTGCTGCAAAAGGGCAACGGCAGTCTTTTCCCCCACTCCTTTGCAACCCGGTATATTATCGCTGGAATCACCCATCAAACCCAATAAATCAATCACTTGCGCCGTGTTCTGCAAACCGTATTTGGCACATACTTCCTGCGGACCCATCTGTTCAAAGCCGCCGGTATGTCGGGGACGGTACTGATGCACTCGCTCCGTAACTAATTGCCCGTAATCCTTGTCGGGAGTTGCCATATACACTTCCAAACCGGCCTTTTCACCCTTGCCTGCCAATGTGCCTACCACATCGTCCGCCTCAAAGCCCTGCACTTCCAGCACGGATATGTTCATAGCGTGCAGAATATCCTTGATAATGGGCACCGCCCGACGAATATCCTCAGGTGTCTCCTCGCGTTGCGCTTTGTATTGGGTGAACGCCTCGTGACGGAAAGTGGGACCGTGCGGGTCAAACGCCACACCCACATAATCGGGCTTGATTTTTTTCAGCAAGTCCTCCAAAGTGGTAACAAAGCCGTAGATAGCACTCGTATTCTCGCCTTTCGAATTCATGCGAGGCACCCGAATAAAAGCGTAATAAGCGCGATAAATCATCGCGTAAGCATCTATGAGCAAAAGTTTTTTCATTACCATTCAATGGGCTGTTCGCCGTGTTGTGTCAAATACTTATTCGCCGCCGAGAAATGTCCACAGCCGATAAAACCGCGAAAAGCACTCAGCGGACTCGGATGCGGTGCCGTCAGCACAAGATTCTTGCGGCGGTCAATAAACTGTCCCTTACGCTGGGCGTAACTGCCCCAAAGCATATAAACGATGTGTTCGCGCCGTTGGTTGAGTGCCAAAATAGCGGCATCCGTCAGTTCCTCCCAACCTTTATTTTGATGACTGCCGGGGCGGTGTGCCTCAACCGTAAGCGTGGCGTTAAGCAACAACACACCCTGATTGGCCCACGATTGCAGGTTGCCCGATGAAGAAATCGGCTTGCCTAAGTCGCGGTTCAGTTCTTTATAGATATTCTCCAACGAAGGCGGAATAGCCACTCCGTCGTTGACAGAAAAGCACAACCCATGTGCCTGACCGACATCGTGATAGGGGTCCTGACCGATAATCACCACCCGTACCCGCGAAAACGGACAGGAGTTAAAAGCGTTAAAAATGAGCGGTCCGGGAGGGAAACATTGCTTGGTGGCATACTCACGCCGCACAAACGATGTCAGTAACTCAAAGTACGGCTTATCAAATTCCGGTGCCAGTACTTCTTTCCACTCGCTGTCTATTTGGACCTCCATTACCGAATGTGTTATCAGTCCACAATCAGCATGGCATCGCCGTAATCACCGAACATGTAGCCCTCTTTGAGCGCCACTTCATAAGCGTGCAGCGTGTTTTCAAATCCGCCGAAAGCGGCGGTCATCAGCATCTGGGTGGACTGCGGGAAATAGAAATTCACAAAGAAAGCGTTGGCAACCGAGAACTCATAGGGCGGGAAAATAAACTTATTCGTCCACCCGTTATAGGCCTTAATCTGCCCTTCTGCACCCGACACATGCTCCAAGGCACGCATAACCTCCGTACCTACGGCACACACGCGCGCCTGCTTGGCATGCGCTTTTGAGATGGCTTCTACCAGCGACTGCGGAACAATAATCTGCTCCGACTCAACCTTATGCTTGGTCAAGTCCTCCACATCAATGGATTTGAAATTACCGAGTGCCATGTGAGAAGTCATAAAACACGGCTCCACACCGGCTATCTCCAAGCGTTTCATCAGATGTTTGGAGAAATGCAGACCGGCTGCCGGTGCCGCCACAGCACCTATATGTTTGGCAAAGATGGTCTGATAACGCTCTTCGTCCAACTCGGCTTCCGTCGTATCGGGGAATTGTTCCTCAAATTTCTTGCGTGTCTCCTCGTCCATCGGACGACGGATATATTTAGGCAGAGGCATATGCCCCAAACTATACAGGTATTGCGTGAACTCGGCGTTGTCATAGTCCGTCAAAAAACGCAGCGTACGCCCGCGAGAGGTCGTGTTGTCAATCACTTCGGCAACAATCGTAGTGTCTTCATCCAGGAATAGTTTATTGCCGATACGGATTTTGCGCGCCGGATCCACCAGCACATCCCAGAAACGCAAGTCATGGTTCAATTCGCGCAACAGGAATATCTCTATATTTGCCAAAGTCTTTTCCTTTTTGGCATACAGACGGGCGGGGAACACTTTCGTATCGTTGAAAACGAATACATCGCCTTCGCCGAAATAGTCCACCGTATCTTTCACTCTTTTATGCTCAATCTCGCCGTTTTTGCGGTGGAGAACAAGCATACGCGCTTCGTCACGATAGGGATTGGGAAACTGTGCAATCTGTTCATCCGGCAAACGGAACTTGAACTGACTGAGTTTCATATTGTACTGGTCAAAATGGTTCATATCGGTTTGTTTTCTATGTGTTCTACTATTTGTTCAAACTGCTCAAACGAGAGGCAATCTTCCACCCGTATATCTCCTACCCTCGTACGGCGTAAAGCAATCAGATGGGCACCGCTATCGAGCCGTTCTCCTATATCTCGTGCCAGAGCGCGTATATAAGTGCCTTTGGAGCAGACAACGCGTATTTCCAATTGCATGCGCTGTTCGTCAAAGTGCAGTATTTCTATTTCGTCAATGGTCAGCAATTTGGGTTTCAGTTCCACCTGCTCGCCTTGTCGCGCCAGCGCATATGCCCGCTTACCATCCACCTTGACGGCAGAGAACATAGGCGGCACTTGCCATTGCTCACCGCGGAAAGTCGGTATGACCTTATCTATCAGTTCACGCGTGATATGCGCCGTCGGATAGGTGCGGTCTATCTCCTTTTCCAAATCATAACTGGGTGTGGTAGCCCCTAATTGCAAGGTTGCCACATATTCTTTGACATGTTGTTGCAGGACATCTATCTGCTTCGTTTTCTTTCCGGTGCAGACCACTACCACTCCGGTTGCTAAGGGGTCCAGTGTGCCTGTATGCCCCACTTTCAGTTTCTTTGTCCCCAACTTGTGGCACAATAACCATCGTGCTTTGCCCACCACATCAAACGAAGTCCAACGGTAGGGTTTGTCAAAACCGATTATCTCCCCCTCAACGAAGTCCATACCACAGCGCAAATCCACCCATCAGCAGGCAATAAACGGCAAAATAAATCAGTTTCTGGCGCTTGACAATGCCAATCATCCACTTGCACGCCGCAGCCCCCACCAAAAAGGCACTCGCAAAGCCGACTATCATCGTCGTTACGCCGAGATCGGTAACTATCTCGCCTTGCAGAATATCCAGCAAATCCAATAATGCCTCACCCAAGATGGGTACCAGCACCATCAAAAACGAGAATTGCGCCACCTGTTCTTTTTTGTTTCCCAATAGGATACCCGTGGCAATTGTTGTACCACTGCGGCTCAATCCGGGAAGGACTGCCAATGCCTGTCCGACACCGATAAGGAAACTGTCCGACCAACCTATTTGTTCTTTTTGGCGTGGCTTGGCAAAATGGGCAAATGTCAATAGACATGCAGTCAATAGCAGGCAACCGCCCACCACTGCCAGACCGCTTCCAAATATACTTTCCACCTCGTCCTTAAAGAACATACCCACCACAAAGACAGGCACCATAGAAAGGATTATTTTGCCGGCATACTGCTTTTCCTCATTCCACTCCTTGGTCAGGAACGTGCCTTTCAGCACCCAATTGATTTCTTTCCACAGCACCAAGAACGTCGAACAAACGGTAGCGGCATGCACGAGGACATCAAAAAGGAGCATATCCCCTTCCGAGAACTGTACACCCAACAAAGTCTGGCCGATAGTCAGATGTCCGGAAGACGACACCGGCAAGAACTCCGTCAGTCCTTGCACACAGCCCAATATCAGTGCCTGCCACCAATTCATTTCTTCTTACCCTTTACCAATATGGCTACAATCATCATCACAAATCCCGCCAGCGAAACCATCGGACCAACCGTGATGCGGCGGAAAGAGAAAATATCCGGATTATACTCGGTGGCACCACTGGGTTCTCCCACCATCAGGCATAAGCCCACTATAATGACCAACACCGATACGGCAATCAGTATCAGGTTGATTTTGTCCATGTTATATTTCATACATCTTATCTGTTTTCATTCGTACATACCGCCCAGTGGCTATCCAAGACGCTACCAGCGTAATCAATTCGCCGCCTATCAGCACCGTCGCCGCCACGATAGTAATATTCTGCCATGTCAGGTCAAACAGCCATATCCCCAAACGCATGCGGATATAGTACAACGCTGCTGCCAAAACGGCCAGTGCTATCAGCCCCGCCTCACAGCCCAGGCGCACATTGCGTTTGACAAAGGGAGCGCGGATAACCCACGAAGTGGCTCCCACCAAACGCATGGTGTGAATAATAAAGCGTTTGCTGTACACATGCAGGCGCACCGTGTTGACAATCAGCGCCAGAGAGATGAGCAATAGCACCAATGCCAATACGACCAATGCCAAACTTATCTCACCCACATGCAAATCCAACAGCGACACCACCTCTTGCGGATGGGTAACTTTCTCCACATACGGCAGCCCCATCAATTGCGTTTCGATATCGGCTATACTGTCCTCGCAGGCATAATCGGCATTCAGATGCACTTCATAACTTGCCGCCAAAGGATTATAACCCAAGAATTTTTGCGGGTCTTCGCCTAAAGTGCGGATATGCTCATCCAAAGCGTCCTGTTTGGAGATATAACGGGCATCGTGGCAATAAGAAGCCACTTCCAACAGCGTTTCCAAACGGGCAACATGAGTACTGTCCGCTTTGTCCGACAACACAACGGTTAATGCCACATTCTCCCGGACACGACGGAGTAGTTGGTGGGCAGAGAGCAATACGACACATTCCAAGCCCAGCAAAAACAACACCATCGCCACACTGATGGTGGTGGTCAGGTACATATTGAAGAAACGCTGCTTCATCTATTCTGGTTTTCGAATTGGCTATAGCCGAAAAAAGGCAGGCACACGCCTGCCTTTTTGTGCCGTTGAATTAATATTCCCACAAATCCTGTTCAAAGGTCAGCAGTTCGTATTCAATACGCGCCTGCTCTTGTTTGGCGGCTTCTTCCGTCAGGCAATAGTCCAGAATCATGCGGTTATACATGTTACCTTCACCGATGATATAACTCGAGAACAAACGTTTCTCAAAGAACTCATCAAAGGTTACACGCTTCGACTCGTTTTGGGTCGGTATCATATAATGCGCAGCCAAATAGGGACGCAATTGGTCAAACAATACCCAGAACTTAACCGACTCACGCATGAAACGGCCCGGTTCTTCTTGACCGCCGGTTGCCTGATCGGGCTGCAAGGGCGCAATGGCAACTATTTTGCGGTACAAACGCGACGTAGCGCGACTGAAGAATATAACCTCATAGGTCAGGTACTTGAGTTGGTTGCGCACATAGGTTTGATAGTTGTAGGGTTGGAAACTCAACGCATCGGAAACACTGTCGTAGTTCAAGATATACGAAGTCTCGTCCTCACGGTCCAGTTCACCGATTCCACCCACTACAAACTGGTCAATGACCTTATTTTTCGGAACGATATTGTCCATCGAGAATAGCGGTTTCAAGATACGCTCACTCGGATAGAAAATCCGCAATCCGTTCGGATCGGAGTAACCCTCTTGAACAGCGTCAACTATCAAGCGGTACATACTCATATAAGTCGGATCGTCCGGCTCTACGGGGAAATACAACTGGTAATTCTGCTTTTGACGCATATCGATGACGCGGTATATATCGCGACGCCATACGATATCCTCGGCACGGTGTGTAATCGATACCAACGAGTCGGCTGCTTCATTCAGTTCCTTCGTTTCCAGACGCACGGTACCATCCGGTGCGAAAAACGAATTAATGGGATGTTGCGCGCGGGCGGCTATAAAAGCAAACGCCAACAGCACAAGTACACTAAATTTCTTCATATCACAGGTATTTGATTTTTCTTTTACTTCAGACCCAAAGTCAAGTTAGGCAATGTGTTCACCTTTCCGCTCGGCTCGCGATATTTAATCGTCATGATGCTGATAATATCGTTGCTGCGGAGTTTATTGATGGCGGTCAACATGTCTCGGCTGAATTTATTGCCGTCGGCTTTCAGATAACGGCCGTTGGCATATATTTCGAAACTGACAATCGTGAAGGGCAGATCCAGCACACCTTCGGGACCGTAACTTGCCTCCAGATGGGCATCGGCGCTCTTCAGTGCTTTCAGGGCAATCTTGGCGGTACCGTCGTATGTATCCGCACCGGAGATAAGGAAGGCACTTGGTTTGGGAAGGGGCTTAACCTTATACTCGTTCGAACCCATCAATATGGTACGGCCGTCCACTTCGGCGTGTACCGAAATCTTGACCATCTTGGCTCCGTCGCTGGGCTTGATGATATATAAACCGCCCTTTTGCGATACGGATGCACCGCTGGCACTGACTTTAATCTTATCGCCGCCCATACCCGGAACAGAGATAGAGAATTTATTGTCATAACCGGTATAAATGGTGTTCATGTCCACGTTGGATATAGATGCCGAAGGAGCACCTACCGTGTATTGTCCCTTGAACCCGTAATGCGTGGTGTCACCCGGCATCAACATATAACCCGTATAGGTGTGTTGACCCACTTGGTTAGCCACCAGGTCATATATACCGTCGGCATACTCCTGACCGTTGATATATACCATCGGCAGGTTGGTGGTATCTACGGCGGCGGATACGATGCGGGCGCGGTAGTGACTGCCTTGCATGATATATTCGCCGTTGTCGGGGATAATCAACGCTTGTACGGAGTTAATCACGAAGTCGGACGAACCGGCTGACTTGTACAGGAAGTTCAAGAAATCGTTCTCCGCCAGACGGATATCGCTTTGATACTTGGTCAACATGGCAAATACGGCACCTGCGGGCATCTCCTCAAAGATGGACTGCTCCCAAGGTATGGTCTCGCCTTCCTCGTTCACCACCGTACCGGTCGAGAACAAAGAGTTATACATCTGAATCTTTTGCTCCCACTCGTGCGCGAAGTTGATATCCTTCATTTTGTTGTGGATACACTCCGAATCGGCACTGGTCATGTATTGACGGTACTGGTCCATGCGGGCGCGCAGCTCCTCAGCGTGAGTACGACCCGATTGGGCGTCTTTCTCGTTCAGTGCATACTGGTGAGGTTTGTTCGTTTCGCTTCCGTTTTTGATTTCTTCCGGCATAGAGGTGTATTGTTCACCTTCCACCATGTTGACAATATCCAACTTGAATTGCTCGATATAATCATAGAAATCATTACTCATTTTTTCGTTGGCTTGGGCAATCTCCCACCAAGGTCCGTATTTGGCACGACCGCCTTCGTCTTTGCTATACGCAGCTTCAAAAGTCCTCATCAAATCTTCGGTACGCATATCGGTCGATTTGATAGACGACTCCATTGAATGACGCAACTTAGTGAAACCGTTGATAATATCGGCACTTACGTTCAATGCCAACATAGCGGTCAACACCAGGTACATCATACCTATCATTTTTTGTCTCGGGGTTTCCGGACAGTTCTTCGCTCCACCCATGATTTACTGGTTTTTTGCTAATTTTACAACAATAACAATCTTTTCTTTGGATCGCATCTGCTTAGGCAAGTGCATTCAACATATTACCATAAACCTTGTTCAGGTCAGCCACTTGTTCTGCCAGTTTCTTTTGGGCGGCATCCAACGCCTCCTGACTCTTCATCGATTCAGCGGCAGCGGCTTCCATCTTACCGAAGTTGGCACCTACGGCTTCTACTTTCTTGGTAGCGTCGGCAACGGCTTCTGCTTGGGCTTTGTAGGCATCTACTTGGGCTTGAACGGCACTCAGTTGCAGTTCATAAACCGAATTCAACGAACTCAGTTTCTGACCCATTGCGCTAACGGCTTTCTCATATTCTTTTGTACCGGCAGCGGCATTCTGCATGTCTGCGGCAATCGTTCCGTATGCCTCACCGATAGCGGCGGCTTTGTCGCCCAGTACGTTAGCACTTTCTGCATATTTGGCAGCGGCTTCGCTGGCAGCTTCCATCTTCTCACCCAGTTTATTGGTGGAGGTGGCTAATTTGCCCAGTTCGCTTAACTGACCTGCCGTCTTCACCAAGTCGTTCAACGAGCCCTTCAGTGCTTCCATTTCGGAATCGCTCAATGCGGAAACACCGGCTTTGGGGGCTTCTGCACCGCCATTGCTGCTGGCAACAGCCATGCCTTGTTGTTCTTTAGAACGGATTACACGCTCCTCGGGAGAGCCGTATTCAATCAATTGAGGGAACACATTTCCCCAGTGGAACTCCTCGTGAGGGGCTTCCAATACACCTATCAAGAACAGGAATGCCTCGGTAAACATACCTAACATCAGCACAATACTTGCACCCGGCCAGTGCAGAATCTTGAACAACGCACCCACAATAACCACGGATGCACCACCCGAATAAATAATGTTGATAACTTTCTTACCCTGGTAAGAATGATACCAAGTCATAAACTTACTTTCCTGTTTTCCTTCGAAAGACTCATACCAACTTTCGTAGTTTTTTTGATTTTGTGCCATATTGATTAAATTTTTGTTGTTTATTTCTTTTTTGACCTTAATACCTTATATTTATTACTCGCCTATGTACGAGCGCACGCAACGGAAACCGATGTACGCACGGCTCTCGAATTGATATTCAAACGAGCGCACACCGCATTGCATGTAGTAACTGATATCTTTCCAACTGCCGCCACGAATGACTTTGCGTTTCATCATGTCGCTATCGTCCTTACGTGCCATATATTGGAAATCGGGGTTCTCATCGCTTACGTAGGTATTGGCGGACGGGTCGTAACTGGAAGCCGTCCACTCAGCCACATTACCTGCCATATCGAACAAGCCGTAATCGTTGGGGCGGAACTGTGCCACTTTCATGGTCATCGTTCCCGTATCGTCGTTATAAGCACCGCGGTAGGGCTTGAAGTTCGCTAAGAAACAACCCTTGGCGTCGCGGGCGTAGTTGCTACCCCAGGGATACATCGCCATTTTGCGGCCGCCGCGGGACGCATATTCCCACTCTGCCTC
>JAZUGJ010000064.1:0-18086 GCA_045641145.1 Paludibacteraceae bacterium | reverse complement strand
ATTCTCATTATGCCCGATTGCCTCTGCTTGCCCTTTTTCATCTTCTCCCACTGCATAAAAGGCCATACGCCCGTTTCCGAGATTGTAGCGTATGTCTTTGGGCATACGGAACTGGAAAGTGAAATGCCCGTTCTTCACATCTGCTTCACCGACAAAGAGTTTATTGGGATAATCCCTGAATTGGCGAATGACTTTTTTGCTTTCATCCGGTTGGTCATTGTCATGGGTGGAAACAATCTGCTGTTTGTCAAAGACGGTGAGCGATACTTGCCCGTTGAACGATACGGTGTCCCGTTTGTTAGGATTGGTCAGCGTATCGCCGTTGGAGATATAGCCGCTTAGGGTAACCAAATCCAACGCATGCAATGTGCCTGGCATGGTTGATATGCGTACTTGATACTGCGACGGATAATTCAGTCGTAAGGCGGGATCGCCTAATAGTACAAATGGCATCTTGTTCATATTGTCCCCGTTTAGATTTTTGGCTAAACGAAGGGCTTCTCCAATCGTATTCGGATAGGTAAATGGATCGGTATGGGCAAAGAGGTTTTGACAGAAATATTTGTTGAGAATTTCATTTTCGGAGGCATAAACCGTTCTGTCTGACGATATGACGGCAATGGCTCCACCAATAGGATTGAGAACTGCAGCTTCTGCAGTGGACTGCTCTTTTTGGTCAAACCGTGCGAAGTTACAGGTTGCCAGTGCCCAAACGCCTTGATTGGCATTAGCCATTCCTTGTACCTGTTTGAGCGTCAAAAACATTTCGGAACAGATGTTGTTGGGTGATCCGTGTCCCGCAAAATCCATAAAAGCAACACCGGTTTGGAGCATATTGGAGAATCGGTTGTACGCTAACGGATAACTCTCGCCGGATGCGGAAGATTCCTGAATATAAGCATCCAGATAAATCTTGTTGATAATATAGTCGGGTGCTCCGTTGCGCACTAATTCGGCTGCCACATCGGCAGTGGTCATGTGTAAGCCGCTATCGCCGTCGTCTGCAAGGAAACAGATTTGCTGTTTCCACTTTCCGGGACCGGCATTTTGCATAAATGTACATAGTTTGCGAACTACCTGCTCCGCTTCTTCGCAAGTATTAACAGGTAATCGCCCGACACTGATACGCATTCGGGCACGCTGGTCAGACCATTTTGACCCATAATTGCCGTCGTTATCTTCCAAAAAAGCAAAATAGTCATCCGTGGCGTATGCGTAGGTTTCGACCATTGAGTTATGTGCTTCATAGGTCAAGAGGGTAGGCACTGGCGATGTTTTTAGTAGTTGGCGGTTGTCAAATGAACCGTCGCCGAATAGCAATAGGGAGCGTGGTGCATTATCCGTATCCTTGAAGGTGTCATACAGATATTTCATCATCCAACGGAACGCTGAACCATCGGGTGTCCCGCTGGAAAATTCATTAAACACTTCTTCGTCCGTCACGACCGCCCAATGCTGGTCTGGTGTTTGCTGTTCATGTGCTCTCTTCAGTTCTTCAGCGGCATAGCGGAATGGCTCAGGAGTAATGATGACATGTTGCTTGCCTCGCAAATCACGGTGTAAGTTTTGGTTGCTTACTTTTCCGCGTGAGGCGGGAGACGCAAATCCGCTTCCATTTATACGCACAGCACAGAACAATTGAATGCTCTCGTTGCTACCTAACCAACATAAGGTATCTCCTTGCCACCAAGTCGGCATCAAAGTAGCGTGCTGCGGATTGGTAAGATTCCATATCAATGTGGAAGCATCCGCTCCTGTCAAATGGTAACAAGAAAGTATTGGTGACCCGATATGTTCCGTATTGCGGATAAACAAACTATTACCCCGCAAATTCAGGAAGCATGGCACTTGCATTTCTACATAATTGATATAACCCGCCGCAGATGCTGCCCCTTTATAGGTAATCTTGACAGGTAGTGAGGACGATGTGGGATATGTATTGGTCAATCGTATAGTCCCTTCTTTTGCCATACTGTAAAAGTCGGAAACTTCTACCGGATTGACATAACAGGTCTGTGTCGCGCCTGCCACATTGAGTTGGAAAGTGGAACTTTCCGTACTATTGGCTGCGGCATTCAAATAGCAAACCAAACGCTGTGACGGGTCAGGGTCGTTAAAAGTAAATGGTATAGATAATTGGGATGAATTGGCTGTCAGTATTTCCCCGTACCATTCTCGTCCTCCGCCTTCTTTCCCGTTGGCAACATCTAACAGGTTGATTTGATCTTTTTCATGCAATTGTAGTGCTGTATAGGTGTAAACATCGTGGGGTGAATCGGCAACAAGCGGTTCACTTTCTTGCATCAACAGTTGTTGGCCGGCATTGTCGCTTAAGAAATAACAACCGAAATCGGCATAGCAATTGCGCGTGCGGGAGAAATACGCCCCTGTCCAATCCCAACCTACCGGACCTTGCGCATAGAACAAAATGTAATCGCCTGCAGAAAATTCATTATCTGTCCCTTTGTGCATGTAGAACGGAATGGAGGGTACATCGTCCGTACGGGGTAGTGTGAAATTCTGTGGCAGTAAATTACCACCGTAACCAAGCAAACGGACATCACGAGGATTGAGCCCCATTTCTTTCAATTGTTCATAGGTCAAACGGTAGATGCCGGTGGATGTAACCTGTATCTTGACGAAGTTACCTGCACCTAACACCGATGAGTCCTCATATGTGTGTGCATGGAGAGCAGTCCCAATACTGCAGACAAGCAATAATATGGCGATTCGGATTCTCATTTGATTTTACAATATAGATGTTCTTGTTCAATAATTTGCTCTTTTTGGAGCGGAAGGGGGGTAACGGGCATATCTAAATAAACCAAATCCCCTATTCGCAGTGTAACGATACGGCTTACTTGGGTAATGGCATCAGCGATAAGTGTCGTTGTTTCTTGGTCAGTAACGGGGGCTTGCCACTCGCCCACGCACAGTGAATTGTCAAAAGCGGTGGCTTGTGCCCACGCATGAGGCAATAAATCGTATGCCATAAAATCTAAACCCTGTGCGATGGCATCGTAGTACCGACTGGCAAACCGCGATTCAATGCATTTGCCCAAACGGGAGATGCGCACAACCATACATGGCACATAGCGTATCTCCGCAGACCAATCGGGCAGGAAGAATGGCTTGCGGTTGTTGAGCAGCGAGGCATCACATTTCATGGTGAAACGATGCGCGTGGTCATAATATGTCAGTCCTACAATCTTCATTTATTTTGCTCGAATGAATAATTGAACGGGTGTTCCGTTTAAATCCCACCACTCACGCAACTTGTTTTCTAAGAAACGACGATATGGATCTTTGACATATTGCGGTAGATTGGCAAAGAAAATAATGGTGGGTATCTGCGTATTGGGCAGTTGGGTAACATATTTTATTTTGACATATTTACCTTTTAGTGCTGGCGGCGGATAGTTTTCTATCAACGGCAGGAACTTGTCGTTCAGTTGTGCCGTAGGTATTTTACGCTGCTTGTTCTCATATACAAGCAGTGCGGTCTCCATCACTTTGAATATACGCTGTTTGGTCAGTGCCGAACAGAAAATAATGGGGAAGTCCGTAAATGGTGCCATGCGTGCCCGAATGGCTTGCTCGTATGCTTTGATGTCTTTGGTCGTTTTGTTCTCCACTAAATCCCATTTATTGACACACACCACCAGCCCTTTCTTATTCTTTTGAATAAGTGAATAGATATTCAGATCTTGTGATTCGATACCGCGGGTGGCATCTATCATCAGGATACACACATCTGAATTTTCAATGGCGCGGATTGATCGTACCACAGAGTAGTATTCTAGGTCTTCGTTCACTTTGGCTTTTTTGCGGATACCGGCGGTGTCAACCAGATAAAAGTCCTTGCCGAATTTATTATAGCGTGTGTAAATGCTGTCGCGTGTTGTGCCGGGTATATCGGTCACAATTGTTCTGTCCTCTCCGATAAAGGCATTAAGAATGGAGGATTTGCCGGCATTGGGGCGACCTACAATGGCAAAACGGGGCAAGTCTTCCGTCTCGTTTCCGCTCTCGTCTTTCTTAAAACGGCTACATATCTCGTCCAAAAGGTCTCCGGTACCTAAGCCGTTTTCGGCGGACAGGATAAACGGTTCGCCCAAGCCGAGTTTATAGAATTCGGGGGCACCGTATTGGTTGTCAAATGTATCAACCTTATTAACTGCCAATACGCATTCTTTCTTCGATTGGCGCAATAGGTGTGCCACCTCGGTGTCGAATTGCGTAACGCCTTCGTTCACATCTACTACCAGCAGTACCACATCGGCTTCTTTGATTGCCATGTTGACCTGGCGGTTGATTTCGCTTTCAAAGGTGTCGTCAGAATTGACCACCCAGCCCCCCGTGTCAATAACGGAGAATACCTTGCCGCACCATTCGGCATGTCCGTACTGCCGGTCGCGTGTAGTGCCGGCCTCATCCATTACGATGGCACGCCTGGATTGGGTCAGCCGGTTGAAAAGGGTCGATTTCCCAACATTGGGACGACCTACTATCGCCAATATATTCGCCATAGTTGTTTTATTTTATTTATCGTGTTTACAATCGTTTCCGCAGTGGTGCTCTCCGCAGCCGCTGTCGCAATCTTCGCAATGTCCTTTGCAATGTCCGCACTTGTGTGGGTGACGGATGGCATCCAGTTCGACAGGTGTTACATCTCGTACCTCAATAATCGTGCCGACAAAATGCAGGTCCTCGCCTGCAAGCGGGTGGTTGAGGTCAATAGTTACCTTATCATCCGTTATTTCGCACACGCAAGCATTCACTATTTGCCCGTCGGCGGTGTTCATTGGAACGATATTGCCCACTTTCACGCGTTCTTCGTCAAACTCGCCGTCGCCGTTATAAAACATGGTCTTTGGCAGTTCCATTACGCCGTCTTCGTCATAATCGCCGTACGCATCTGCATGACCAATTCGGAAATCAAAATTATCTCCCTTTTGCAATCCCGCCATTTGTTCTTCAAACTTGGGCAACATCATGCCTTCTCCCTGACAATAGGTCAGCGGGTGCTGTGCCGTAGCGCGCTCCATCAATTCTTCTCTGTCTTTTTCACCTCCCACGAATAGGTCGTATGTGCAGGTTACTACTTTTTCGTTCTCAATCTTCATATCTCAATATCTTTAAATTGGGGGTCTCGAAAGGAGACTACCACCAGGTTACTTTCTTGTTGGTTGAATCTGTATTGGACTTGTCATATTTCAAATCTGCCAGCATAGAGGCATTGACACCAATGTGGAAATTATAACTCTTGTATGGCCCGAAAGGTACAAAGGATGCACTCATATTCCAACAGTGCAGGTCGCGGGATACATTGAAATTGGTGTACGACCATTTTTTCATTGTTATGTCATAACTGGTTGTCATACTGGCTTTCCAACCCTTGCCCAACCCCAACGATGCTGATATGCTTAAGTTTTGGGTCAAGCCCATTTTATACTGCATCTTGCTGTCAATAAAATTCTCCATCGTGTGTGCCAAATCACCGTAACGCACCGAATAACTGAGGGTCAGTGACCATGGTATCTCGGTTTTGACATATCCGTCTTGCAATTGAGCGTCTTTGTCTTTTTGCCCGTTGTTGCGCTTGCCGTTGGTTATTGAACCGTCATCTTGCACTTGTATGGGGTTCATGTTGTCATCCGCGTTCTCCTTTGCTGCGGCTTTTTTGTCTTTACTGAACCATTTTTTGATGGTCTCGTTATTAAATGTATAACTTAAGCTGAGGTTCGTACCCGACCAATGCGGAAATCTGCCGTTGTGCCAATACTGCTTGTTGGTACGGACAGGTATGCCATGGGCGTTGTACTCGTACATATATGGGTCCAATGAGGTGGAGAGATTTAGCGTATAGTTGACCACTGGCAATTTCAACCGCAAGTTGACATTGAAATTAGAGAAGTTCATACTATCGGCGGCGAAATTGTACGCACCGGTAATACCTAAGTTATCAATGATACTATACACTTTATATGTCTCGTTGCCGGTGGTGTCCTTATCGTTGCGAACTTTAACTTCTATGTTGTTCTGCACACCGAAATTCAATGTGGCAGACATACCTCTGGATGCCGTTCCGAACATAGCGCCCTCATAGCGGGAGTAATTTTCTGTGGTGTACATCGGTACGCCGCCGTCCATTTTTTGCACTTTGCGCCCCGTGATGGCATCCACCGAATCTCGTCCGTTATGGTCCACTTCATAAACGGGTTGGTCATAGGTACCGTAGTAACCCCAACCGCTCTTGCCGAAATCGGGGTGATAAGAGAAACTCAAACTGGGCGTGAGCACATGCCTGAACCGGTCAACTTTACTGTTGGGGAACAGTTTGCGGGACGGGATATAGAATCCGTACAGTTTGGTGGACAATGCCAACGATACCGAGAAGTCGAACACATTGTAGAATCCCGTTGTGGTGTCTCGTTTTAATTGTTGTGCCTCATCGTCCCAATAGCGGTCGGTGCGTTGGAAATACATGCGGTCGGTCAGGTTGATGGACGGGGTCAGACTCAAATACTTGAACAGCATCCAACTGGCAGAAATGGGAATATTGTGCTTGATTCCTGTTTGCCAATCTTTCATGAAATTTGAGTGGAAAAAGTCTTTTTCCTTGATGTTGTTGCCCACTATTCTGGCATTGCCTGAATAGGAGAGTTTAATTTTTTCATACCATTTCTCTTTTCCCACGCGATACTTCCGCCTGAAGGGATACACACTGGACATATTGACACTCAAATCGGGTGCGGTCACCGAAATCGTAGAGTCTCTGGTACGCTGGCTCAAAGATGCACTCAAAGATAAATTCCATGGGCTGTTCGGAAAGCGTTGTGTGTAACTGATCGAACTGGATTTGGTATTTTCTGAGTTCAACTCGCCGTTGTAGTAACTGTTGATATTGCTTCGGTTATAGCCGCTGGTGGAGAAATTGACACTGGCGGAGAAAGTGGAGTAGGGATTGGCTTTGCTGTCCTGCTGGTGTGTCCATTGTATCTTCATGTTCTTGGCTTCTCTGTAATTGGGCATTCCTTTCTCGCCGTCTTTATCCACACGGTAGTTGAAATCGATATTCCCTCTGAATTTATACCGCTTGGTGTAGTTGCTTCTGGCATATACCGCCCAAGTGCCTTTGGTGTAGATGTCACCGGTCAATTCCAAATCTATATAGTCGTTAAATGCAAAATAATAACCGATATTCCTTAAATACATGCCTCGTGAATAATCATCTCCAAAGGTCGGCATAATTAGTCCGCTGGTGTAGGACTTGGTAAAGGGGAAGAAACCGAACGGAATAGCGAGTGGTACAGGTACATCACCTACTACCATATAGGCAGGACCTGTTGCTATATAGTCGCCGGGTTTGACTTTGGCTTTGGTCAATTTGAGATAGAAATGCGGGTGCTCATGGTCATCGCAGGTTGTATAGCGTCCTCCGCTCATCATCATCACATCGGATTGGGTCTTTTTTGTTTTCTCTGCAATCACATATCCTTCGCCCTGCTCGGTGGTTACTTCACGGATAAACCCTTTTTGCGTTTTCATGTTGTAGGTCATCTCCAGACTTTCGTAACTGTCGTTCCCCTCCTTAAAAACGGGTTTCCCTGCCATCTCCTCCGCGATGCTGTCGTAGCGGCCTTTGGCATGTACAAGGCTGCTGTCCAATATCATCTGTATCTCGTCGGCATTCAATTCCATGGTCTGATAGGTCACCACGCCCTGACCGTACATAATCGCTTTGCCGTTACCCATCAAAACGATGGAGTCTTTGGCAACATAGTTAATAGGCGCTTCTATCGTTTCTTTGCGGGGTGTTGCAACAATTACCGCCACACTGTCAGTCGCGATGGTATCCGCAGGGATACTGTCTGCAACAATCCTGTCTTCCGCCAACCCGATTGCGGGCATTGACAGCAGGGTGAATATAAACAACGCTCCTTTTCTCATCGCACGCATACGCGCACAAATACGCAAATTAACTTACAAAGGTACAACTTTTTTACGACACACGCAAGTAAATGCCAATTAAAAATGACCAATTAGTAATAAAAATTTGCATATTTGCGAAAAATGTTGTATCTTTGCACGTTCATTGTATTAAATTATTCGTCGCATTATGAGCGAATTGTTAAAAGATAAGATAGAGGCGTTAAAAGCCGATGTGCAGAACTTGCACGCAAAGAGTGCCGAGGATGTTGAACTCCTCCGTCAGAAATATCTGAGCAAGAAAGGCGAAATCAGTCTTTTGTTTGACGAGTTTAAGGCGTTCCCGAAGGAGGAAAAAGCCCGTTGGGGGGCTCCGCTTAACCAGTTGAAGCAACAGTATGAAACCCGCATTCAGGAGATGCGCGAAGCCGTAGCCGTGCATGGCGCATCGTCATCTGTAAACCTTGATTTAACTCGTACTCCCGATCCCGTTGCGCTCGGTGCCAGGCACCCTCTTTCGCTTGTTCGCGAGCAGATAGTGGATATCTTCTCCCGCATCGGTTTTACGGTGGCGGACGGCCCTGAGGTAGAGGACGATAAGCATGTCTTCGGTATGCTCAATTTCCCCCCTGAACATCCGGCACGCGATATGCAGGACACTTTCTTTATCGAGAAAGAGGACGGTGTGCAGAAACCGACCGATATCCTTCTCCGTACTCATACTTCCAGTGTCCAAACCCGTGTCATGTCTGATTGGGCAAAACAACTCGCCGATTCATCGGCTGACCAACACCCAGACTCTCTGAGAGTCCTCTGCCCCGGACGGGTGTTCCGTAATGAAGCCATCTCGGCGAGGGCGCACTGTTTCTTCCATCAGGTGGAGGGACTATATATCGGCAAGAATGTGTCTTTTGCCGACCTCCGCCAGGCATTGCTCTATTTTGCTAAGGAAATGTTTGGACCGGATACTAAGATTCGTCTCCGTCCGTCTTATTTCCCCTTTACCGAGCCCAGTGCCGAAATGGATATCTCCTGTGATTTGTGCGGAGGTAAGGGGTGCGCGTTCTGTAAGGGTACCGGTTGGGTGGAGATTCTCGGCTGTGGTATGGTGGACCCCAATGTATTGGAGAGTTGCGGCATAGATAGTAAGGTCTATACCGGCTACGCATTCGGTATGGGTGTGGAGCGTATTGCCAACCTTAAATACCGTGTGAAAGACTTGCGCTTGTTCTCCGAAAACGATATCCGTTTCTTGCAACAGTTCGAGAGTTGCTAAAGCAAAAAAAACTAATAACCATAATTAAATTTTTATTCTTATGTCTGAAAAACAAAAAATGAACATCCCTGCTATTGTGGTGATGTATCTCCTGTTCTTCATGATTGCCTTCGTGACCAATCTGTGTAACCCGATGGCAGTTATCGTTAAAAACTATTTTAGTGTCTCCAACTTTGCTGCACAATTGGGGAATGCCGCTAACTTTATTGCGTATGCGGTGATGGGTATTCCTTCCGGTATGCTCCTTAAGAAAATCGGTTACCGCAAGACGGCACTGTTGGCTATTCTTGTTGGCTTTGTAGGTGTTTTCCTGCAATATGTGTCCGGGTGGGAATGCGTGCTGAACTATGGCGTTTATCTGGCTGGTGCCTTCATTGCCGGTTTCTGCATGTGTATGCTTAATACGGTTGTTAACCCGATGCTCAATACCCTCGGTGGTGGCGGCAATAAGGGTAACCAACTCGTTCAGTTTGGTGGTGTGTGCAACTCATGTGCTGCTGTGCTCGTAACGATTATTATGGGTAGTCTGATTGCTGATGCTACAAAGGCCAAGATAGCAGACGCTACGCCTGCCCTTATGATCGCTTTGGCTATCTTTGCTTGTGCATTTATCGTATTGGCAGTGGTAAAATTCAAAGAGCCGGAACAAGAAGCTGCGGATAAAGAGGAACCCCGTGACGGTAAGAAAATCACCTGCTTCTCTTTCCGCCATTTCAATCTGGGTATATTGGCTATCTTCCTTTATATGGGTATCGAGGTAGGCGTTCCTACGTACGTCATGCAATATCTGACCACTTCGCCCGAAGCCGTTACACCCGGATTGGGTATTGATGCCGGTATCGTGGGTATGATTGTGGCTATGTATTGGCTCTTTATGTTGATTGGTCGTCTCATAGGTGGTACCATCAGTGGTAAGGTGTCTTCTCGTGCGCAAATCACTTTTGTCTCTTCGTTATGTTTGGTATTGGTGTTGTTAGGCATGTTCTTGCCTGCTTCTGTTCAAATCAAGATGCCCGGTATTAGTTGGGCTACACTGAGTGTGATTACAGCCCAAGTGCCTGTAGGTACATTGGCGTTTATCCTTGTCGGTTTATGCACCAGTGTGATGTGGGGTGGTATATTCAACATGGCTGTAGAAGGTCTGGGTAAATATACCTCGTTGGCTTCCGGTGCCTTCATGACGATGGTTTGCGGTTGCGGTATCCTTATCCCGCTACAAGGCAAATTGGCAGATGTGTTCGGTAATTTCCAAATGAGTTATGTTATCGTGCTTGTCTGCGCTGCTTATATCCTCTTCTACGCCCTTGTCGGCAGTAAAGTGGCTAAAAAATACTAAACAGTTGTACGTTTATTATGATTAAAATTACCTTTCCGGACAATAGCGTCCGTGAGTATGAGAGTGGTGTAACGCCTCTCCAAGTGGCTGAGTCCATCAGCCCCCGTTTGGCACAGGATATCCTTGTGGCAAGCGTTAAAGTGAATAATGAGTTTGTAATTACCGAACTGAACGCACCTTTAACGGAGGACTGCGCTATCCGTCTCCATAAATGGGAGGACGACGAAGCCAAGCACGCGTTCTGGCACACATCGTCCCACCTCATGGCTGAGGCGTTGCAGGAGTTGTACCCGGGTATTCAGTTCGGCATTGGTCCGGCTATCGAAAATGGTTTCTACTATGATGTCTATCCTGCTGAAGGTCAGAGCATTAGTGAGAAAGATTTTCCGCAGATAGAAGCCAAGATGATGGAACTCCGCGCCAAGAAAGAGGTGCTGATTAAGCAATCTATTAGTAAAGCAGATGCCCTCAAGCAGTTTGGCGACAAAGGGCAGACCTACAAGTGCGAACTCATTTCCGAATTGGAGGACGGACATATAACCACCTATACACAGGGTAATTTCACCGATCTCTGCCGTGGTCCGCATATTCTCTCCACCGAGCCCATCAAGGCGGTCAAAGTGCTCAGTTGTGCTGCGGCTTATTGGCGCGGCGATGAGAAACGTCCCATGATGACGCGTATCTATGCCATTTCTTTCCCGAAAAAATCTATGTTGGACGAGTATCTGGCATTGTTGGAAGAAGCCAAGAAACGCGACCACCGCAAGATAGGTAAGGAGTTGGATCTCTTTATGTTCTCCGACATGGTGGGTAAGGGGTTGCCTATCTGGCTGCCCAAAGGTACCGCCCTGCGTCTGCGTTTGGAGGATTTCCTCAAGAAAATACAGAAACGCTATGGCTATCAGCAGGTTATCACGCCTCATATCGGTAGCAAGAACCTCTATATCACTTCCGGTCACTGGGACCACTACGGCAAGGACTCTTTCCAGCCCATAACGACTCCCGAAGAAGGTGAGGTATATATGCTCAAACCAATGAACTGTCCTCATCACTGCGCAATTTTTAAGAATAGTCCCCGTTCCTATAAGGACCTGCCTTTCCGCTGTGCCGAATTTGGTACGGTCTATCGCTATGAGCAGTCGGGTGAGTTGCACGGTCTGACGCGTGTGCGCTCCTTCACTCAGGACGACGCCCATATCTTCTGCCGTCAGGATCAGGTCAAGCAGGAGTTTATCCGCGTGATGGAGATTATCAATATCATCTTCAAATCGCTCAATTTCGACAATTTCGAGGCGCAGATTTCGCTGCGTGACCCCAATAATCGCACCAAATATGTCGGTAGCGACGAGGTGTGGGAACAGGCGGAGAATGCCATTCGTGAGGCATGTAAAGAAATGAACCTGCCCGCACGCGAAGAGACCGGCGAAGCCGCTTTCTATGGTCCTAAATTGGACTTTATGGTCAAGGACGCTATAGGTCGCCGTTGGCAGTTGGGTACCATTCAGGTGGACTACAACCTGCCCGAGCGTTTTGAGTTGGAATATGTGGGCGAGGACAACCAGAAACACCGCCCTGTAATGATTCACCGTGCGCCGTTTGGTAGTATGGAGCGTTTCGTGGCGGTACTGATTGAACATACTGCCGGTAAGTTCCCCTTGTGGCTCACGCCGGACCAGGCCGTTGTTTTGCCTGTCTCCGAGAAATCGAATGAGTACGCTTACAAGGTGAAAGAGATGCTGGAACAGCAGGATGTGCGTGTGATTGTGGACGACCGCGACGAGAAAATCGGGCGTAAGATTCGCGACAACGAACTCAAGCGTATTCCTTATATGCTCATTGTGGGCGAAAAAGAAGCCGAGCAGGGGCTCGTTTCTGTCCGTCAGCAAGGTGCGGAAGAGAAAGGTCAGATGACCATTCAGGACTTTGCCGACCTTGTCCGCAAGACGGTGGACGACCAGATGAATGCTTATACTAAATAACCGTGCATTGTGCTTAAGCCCTATTGCATACAGGGTGTTGTCGAAGCAGGATGCGACGAAGCAGGACGCGGCCCCTTGGCGGGCAGCGTCTTTGCTGCTGCCGTCATCTTGCCGCTGCAGGGGTTAACGGGCGAGTGGGGGGCGCTGCTCAACGATAGCAAGCAATTGACGGAAAAACAGCGTGAGGCACTGCGCCCCGTTATTGAGAGTCAGGCGCTCGCTTGGGCGGTGGCGGAAGTGACGGCACAGGAGATTGACCAAATCAATATCTTGAATGCCAGTCTGTTAGGCATGCGTCGCGCTTTGGATAAAATAGTCACTTCCCAATGTACAAACTTACAAATTGAACACATCCTGGTGGACGGCAATAAATGGAAACCCTATGTGCCCGAAGGAGGCGTGTTTGAAATCCCTGCTCGCACGGTCATTCACGGCGATGCTACATACATGTCCATCGCGGCGGCAAGTATCCTCGCCAAGACGTATCGGGACGATTATATGCGCCGCTTGCATCTCGAATATCCGCAGTATGGCTGGAACCATAACTTGGGCTATCCCACTAAGGAGCATTACGCCGCTATCCGACAGTACGGCATAACCCCTTACCACCGTCGTTCTTTCCGCTTAAATGCTAATTAATAATGAAGAAAATCGTTGTTTTTACCGGTGCCGGCGTCAGTGCCGAGAGTGGATTGGGTACCTTCCGTGATTCGGACGGACTATGGGAAAAATACCGTGTCGAAGATATCTGTACCCACGAGGCATGGCTGCGTAATCCGCAACTGTGCGTAGATTTTTACAATGCACGCCGTCGCGACACGCTGGCGGCGCAGCCCAATGCCGCTCATCTGGCGCTCACACGCCTTCAGCAGGCGTTTCCCACGATGGAGATTATCACCCAGAATATTGACGACCTCCACGAGCGGGCAGGCAGTACGCATATTACTCATTTGCATGGCGAGATAGTCAAACTCCGTAGGGAAAATAACGACACGGCAACTGTGGCTCTGGACGGTTGGGAGCAGCATTATGGTGACCGCCACCCGGACGGCTCGCTCTTGCGCCCGTATATTGTCTTTTTCGGCGAGGGTGTGCCGTACTTCCCGCAAGCGTGTGAAATCGCTTCTACGGCGGATATTATGGTCGTTGTCGGCACCAGTTTGAATGTCTATCCGGCGGCGTCGCTGTTGCAGTATGTCAAAGCCGATACGCCTATTTATTTTGTGGATCCGGGCATGCCCGAATTTGGCATGTATAAGGACCGTATCACCCATATTCGTCAGAAAGCCACCGTCGGTGTTCCTGCCTTGGTGGACCGGTTAATCGCCAACTTATAACCCGTCTGATTTAAAAATAATCAGTTGATTCTGTAAATTTATGCTAATAAATTTGCAAATCTCAAAAATTTTTCGTATCTTTGCGCCGTATATTGAAATTGGCGCCTTGAGGCGTGCCTTGTTTGGACGACTCGAATCGAACCTGTTTTTATCGGGTGATTAATGGGTGATTAACGGGTCGTTAATGGGTGATTAATAGGTGATTAGGCATACATTGTCGAAATGATATAATATTATTATGGCACAAATAAGATACACAACCCCCGTTGATAGCGTCTCCGGACGCTTCTGTAAAAACAAAAAGCGCGATACTGTCCAAAGGAGGAAAGTTTTTCGTGACGAGTATGGTAATGTCGTCGGATACGGAGTAAACGAATCGTATGTTATCTCCCAACCGCGTGATTATGAGAAGAATCCGCCCACCGGCGCCGAACTGGCAGGTATCACTGCTTTTCAGCAGGCGGCGATGCGGGCGAAGCAGGAACTGGCTGATCCGGAGCGGAATGCCTATTGGGCAGCCCGTTGGCATGCCCAATTGAAGAAGGGCGAGTCGGATGCGCCGCTTAATCCGCAAACCGGCAAACCGAAAATCTATCTTCGTTTGGATAAGTTTGTCGTCTCCGTCCTCTACCGTACCATCAAACTCTCCCTCCTCACTACTCCCTAATCCCCGCTTCGACTCCGGGTAGCACTACAAAAAGGTAAAAAAGAAAGAAGAAAAATAGGAAAACAAAATAGGTTGAGATTATGAAACAATTTAATACAACAGGATTTTGCTTGCCAAATCGGCACTACATGGTGGATGTGACCGAGCGAGTGGAGGGTATTCGCAAGATGATTGAACATGGGGACTACTTCTGCATAAATCGTGGTCGTCAGTATGGTAAAACTACCACGCTGAAGGCGGTTCAACATTTCTTGGAAGATGAGTATCTGGTGCTGTCCATCAGCTTTGAGGGGTTGGGGCAGTCCAATATGGAGTCTGACGAAGCTGTGGCCCGGACATTCGTGAAGATTTTAGATTTCCAATTGCGATATACTTCCATAGATTCTAGAATTAAGGAGATTGTGGAGAGTAGTATGAATCAACCAAACTATTCGTTGATGGATCTTTCTTATACAATCTCCGATTTTTGTCATGACTCGGGTAAACCTGTTGTGTTGCTTATTGATGAAGTGGATAATGCGGCTAATTATGAGTCGTTCTTACATTTCTTAGGCATGCTCCGAAATAAGTATCTGGATCGTGATAGTTTTCCGACCTTCCAGTCTGTTATCTTGGCCGGTGTGTACGACATTAAGAATTTGAAACTGAAGATTCGCGATGAGCAGGAGCATCAGTATAATAGCCCTTGGAACATCGCCGTTCCGTTTGATGTGGATATGTCGCTTCATGTACCTGGTATTGCCGATATGCTTCGTGAGTTTGCGGAGGACCACCAATTGACTTTCAATGTCAACGAGGTGGCGCAGTCTATCTATGATTATACCGGCGGTTATCCGTTCCTTGTATCACGCCTTTGCCAACTCATTGAACAGAAAGAATATTCTTGGAATGCCGCAGGTGTTGTCAATGCTGTCCACGAACTACTCAACGAACGGAATACATTGTTTGACGATTTGGTTAAAAAAATCAATCAGTATCCCGATTTGCGCAAGTTGCTTGTGGATATACTCTTTGGTGGTGAGCACCATCCCTATATGGTGATGGAGAAGTATATGCAGTTGGGTGAGATGTTCTCATTGATTCGCAACGACCATGGCACGGTTCGTTTGGCCAATCGTATCTTTGAGACTTTGCTCTACAACCTCTTCACGGTGGAAATGAGTAGTGAGCAAATCTTTCGCGAGGGAAGTATTGATAAAAACCAATTCATAGCCGATGGGCACTTGAATGTGCAACGAATCCTTGAATGTTTTGTCCAACACTTCAACGATATTTATGGCAGCGAATCGCAAGAATTTTTGGAGAAGGAAGGTCGTCGTCTGTTCTTGTTATATCTTCGCCCGATTATCAACGGGGTAGGTAATTACTACGTAGAAGCTGAAACTCGTGACGAAACCCGCACGGACATCATTATTGACTATCTTGGTCATCAATACATTATTGAATTGAAGATCTGGCGCGGTAATGCCTACAACGAGCGTGGTGAAAAACAACTTACCGAGTACCTTGACTATTACCATCTCACCACCGGCTACCTCGTAAGTTTCTCCTTCAATAAGTCCAAACGACCTGGAGTGCATGAAGTGATATTGGATAATAAGAAGATTATTGAGGCGTTGGTATAACCTTGCACCACGAATTTACTCGCCTATGTGCGCAATCTATTTGAAACTAACAATTCACGCCCATGTCAACCCTCGACTCAAAAAAGACAGATAAAAGACACTCCCTAATCCCGCTTCGACTCCGGGTAGCACTACAAAAAGGTAAAAAAGAAAAAATGAACGTCCCTCAAATAATACAATTGCCAAAAATCCTTGACCGCCGAGGTAACTTGTCAGTCATTGAGGAGAATAATCATATTCCATTCAAAATTGAACGGACATTTTGGATATATGATGTGCCGGGTGATTCTCATCGTGGTGGTCATGCATATAAAGAGACAGAGGAATTTATAATCGCGTTGAGTGGCAGTTTTGATGTGGTACTGGACGATGGTCATGGTAATCGTCAAACATATCATCTCAATCGTTCGTACTATGGACTTTATGTGCCGAAGATGATTTGGCGCGAGATGAATAACTTCTCTACCAATTCTCTGGCTTTAGTTTTGTCAAGTACTAGGTATGATGCAGAGGATTATATCCGTGATTATAACTTGTTTGAGAAGATAAAAGGATGATAAAAGAGTTTGTTCCATTACGGTTTGTACTGATAGTGATGATCTTTCTTCACCATGCAACTAATTATGTAGGTGGAGGAAGTTCTGCTGTAGCCACTTTTTTTGTTTTATCTGGTTTTTGTATGACATTGGGATATCGACAAAGTGTATTAAAGGATGATTTTTCATATAAGGCATATCTTAAGAAACGATTGTTAAAAATTTATCCTCTACATTGGATATCACTTACAACGATGTTGTTGATAATGTGTGTCACTTGTGACACTTTAGGACGAAACCTTAATATACTAATTAATGCACTTTTACTTCAGAGTTGGTCCATAAATAAGTCGACTTATTTTTCATATAATGCCGTATCTTGGTATTTGTCAGTAACAGTATTTACAATGGTTTGTTTTCCAGTGATTATTACATTTATCGAACGACTGACTAACAAAGAAAGATTGGTGTCGTTAGTTGGACTAATTGTTGGATATTTTTTAGTAGCTATGTCTGTGCCATTGGAGTTGCGTCATGCAGTGTTTTATATTCATCCGATAGCCCGTTTGATGGATTTTATCATTGGAATAGCATTGGCATATATATACTTATTGTTAAAAAATAAACCGAGAGTGAGTTGTTGGGTGGGTCGTTATGTCAATTGGCTAAATGTATTAACGATTTTAAGTTTTGGTATCCTTGTCGGAATAAGTTTGGTAGTAACGCGTAATGTGAGACTATTGGCAATAAGTTATTGGTTGCCGATAGCAGTGTTAATATTATTGATAGCATTGTCATCAGAAAAGACAACTCTTTGGAGTAAGATACTTACAAGTCGTTTCGCACAATGGACAACGCAATGTTCGTTCTCATTTATGATGTGGCATCAACTTGTTATTAGATATTCTTCTCGGTGGTTTGGTTGTGCGAACGGGGGGGGGGCAATGCTATTGCTACAGTTCGCAATATCATATGTCATAGCACAAATTAGTTACTACTTAATTGAGGTAAAATTGAATCAATGGATACAAACAAAATTTTAACTGTATACGATTGCTCGGTAATAGAACTTCCAAAGAAGGAGTTTCCGACCGGCAACCTCACTCCGATACAAGGAGGCGTGAATGTGCCGTTTGATGTCAAGCGAGTGTTCTATCTCTATGATATCCCTGGTGGCGAAGCGCGCGGTGCGCATGCTCATAAAGAATGTCATCAGTTTTTGATAGCTGCTAGCGGGGCATTTGAAGTGGTTTTAGATGACGGTACCAATAAACGTACTATTGTACTCAATCGTCCGTTTATGGGATTGCATATTCCACCCGGAATTTGGGCAGCAGAGCAGGGGTTCTCTTCAGGTGCTATTTGTTTAGTGTTAACGAGTGAAACATATAGTGCAGA
>JAZUGJ010000063.1:0-2239 GCA_045641145.1 Paludibacteraceae bacterium | reverse complement strand
CAAGACAAAAGAGCGCGTAACAATTCCTTCTTCTGCTTCTCCGTAAGGCTTTTTGAAAGTCCGTCCTTGAGAAGTTTGAAATTCTTCGAGGAAATCCCGTTGTCGCCTCCGGTGGTAATAACGCCACCATTCGCGCTATTGGCAAGGCGCGTTACGGGTTCGGCAGTCACGGAACTTGGCAATGCGGCGGCAAATCTCTCGGCAAAGTCGCTCCCTCGCGCTCGGTCATAGTGTTCTTGAATCATCCGCGTGTTGGTATGTCCCGTAATGAGGGCAATGGTCTCAAGCGGAATGTTATAAATCGCGGCAAGCGTAACAAAAGTCGTCCGCAAAGCGTGGAAGTCATAGATGCTTCCCCTGCGTTTCCCAATCGTCCGTTCGCACCGTGTGATTTCCGCAATGGCGTCCCGCATCCCCGTCTGTTTGCTTTTCTTCGAGGGGGTGAAGACAATGCCTGACAATTTCTCCGCCTTGCTTAAGAAGGTCGAAATGGTACTTTTGTTTGACTTTGTTTCTGCCGCGATAACGTTGAAACTCTTACCTTGGGCGTAGAGTTTTAGAAATTCGATGGTACGAACTCGCCGCTCCTGCGGCATCCTTGCCATTTCAACGGCATTGATGACCTTCTCGAGATTGTCTTTGAGGGGCGTGGCGTTCTCGGTAATCGCTTCTTGAATTTCAATGTTGTGCTTGGGCGCGAAGGTTCTCGCGAAGACCTTTTTGATTCGATAGGTGAGGCTGTCGGGGTGGTGTTCGATCAATGCTACCGCTTCGGGGAATACGTAAACAGCACCATCTTCGCGTTCGGCAAGCCGTTTCTCGAGTATGATTCTGAATTGGGGGAAAATCGGTATCTCAACCATTCTTCCCGTCTTGCCGAGTTCCACCTTGATGGTTCCGATGATGGGGCTGTTACCATTACGAGCCGAAAGGTTGACAGATTCCCATTTGAGGCGGCAGACATCACCCCTCCGCAAGGCTGTTGAAAGCCCCGTTACGATCAACTCGTGGACGAGCGGGTCATACTTCGCGGCTGTCTTCACGAGAAGGTCGGCGTCCTCCTTGGAGAGCGGTTCTCGGTGTACGACCTGTTCGCCTTTCTGCCGTCCTACTGAAATGCCCTTAAAGGGGTTGATGATTCGGGTGGGCAGGGTCGTAGAAATGGCATCCGCAAGAATGGTCTTTATGCGACTGATGGTATCCGTCTTGAGCATCTTGCCGTTTTCATCTGCTTGGGAAAGGAAGTCGATGTATGCTTTCGCGTCGTCAGGGGCAATCTCCCATGTGAGTGCCTTGGGGCTTCGTCCGGTATTCTTCCACCATGCCACAAAACGGGCGACCGAGTTCTTCTTCCAATCGAGGTATGTCTTGGTGCGTTTACGACTACGCTTCAATCCGTTGCCGAGTTCAGACGCGTAGACCTTTTCGAGGTCGCCCACCTTGACATCCTTGCGCTTGATGCCCTTCTTGATGTCGAACGCCTTTTGGGCCAATGCTTGCTCGTCTGTTTCGTCGATACGCTTGTATTGGGCCTTTAATTTCTCAAACGCCTGTATCGCCGCTTGCCGTGATGCCTCGAAATCCTTGTCGCCCATATCCGAGATGAGGCCCGAAGATGGAGGTTTCCCCTTGAAGGGCGTATCCAATGCCCTGGCAATCTTCTTACCATTGTGGCGGAACAGGCAATACCATGTCCGCACAATCTTCCCGTTTCGATCTTTTCTGAATTCCAAGCCCATGTCAGCGTTCTTTGATGTGCAATGATTTGATGCGGCATAGTATGGCGCATCACCCCCCTAAAGTCAAGGGCGAAAATACACAAAAACAGCCACAAACACAAAATAGAGTCGGCAAAAATTAACAGAAAATAGATTATAAGTCTATTTACGCAATATAAATGAGTTTATCAATGTGCTTGGGGTGCAAAAGGTCACGAGTTCAAATCTCGTCCGTCCGACCAATTAAAACACACAAAAACCAAATAAAATCAATGGTTTTGTGAATGTCGGCACATCTGCCGCATCCCCTAAAATTGACGTTGTGCCCCCTTGTTTTACAACACGAAAAGGGGGCACAAAAGGGGGAACGGCGTTGCTCGGGGTGGCGCTCCTGGGCGTCGCGTCGGCGCGGGCAGGTGAAATGTGCTGCGGATAGTGTATGATTCTTTCTGTAAATTGCTTTCTTAGGGAAAGAAGATGAAAGGACTTCGATAACCGAAAGAAAGAGACGACAACCCCGA
>JAZUGJ010000062.1:0-31839 GCA_045641145.1 Paludibacteraceae bacterium | reverse complement strand
GACCGCTTGGCCTCCGACTTGACGGCATGGATTGTTTCAAGAAAACCACAAAAGAAGTAAGTGACCGCTTGCGCGGCAAAGCCGATACACGCGTGAAATTGCAACTGAAACGCTATGGCCATTCCAAACCCCTCATCCGTGAATTTGACCGCAAAGAGATACATCTGCCTGCCGTATCGTACTATACCCGCTTAAGCGGCGATAGTATATCGGTCCCGACCGGTTATATCTTATTCAGCGAATTCACAGCCAACAGCAGTAGCGAGTTTCTGCAAGCCGTTGAGCAAATGGTTTCCCGAGAGCATATCCAACGCCTTGTTATTGACCTGCGTGACAACGGAGGTGGCATTATAGATGAAGCCATTCGTATTGTTGGATATTTTACACCCAAAGGCACAGAAGTGGTTACAACTAAAGGCAAGGCACAACATTCCAACCGCAGTTATACAACTTCCACCAACCCGCTCTACCCCGACCTGCCGCTGGTTATCATGGTTAACCACAACACGGCTTCGGCTGCCGAAATTGTAAGTGGAAGTTTGCAGGACTTGCATCGTGCCACATTGGTGGGTGAGCGCACTTTCGGCAAAGGGCTGGTGCAGTCCGTCCGTCCTATTGCGTATGACGGTCATTTAAAAGTTACCACTGCCCACTACTACTTGCCTTCCGGGCGTTGCATACAAGCCATTGATTATGCCGAGCGACAAAAAGGTCATGCCCTCAAACGCGATACAGCAGGGGGCATATTGCCCGATATTGTATTGGACGACAGTAATAAGGTCGATATTACCTATTCGCTCTTTTCCAAACACCTTTTCTTTGACTACGCCACCCGCTATCGCGCCCTGCATGATAGTGTAGCACCGGCAACGATGTTTGAACTGACCGATGCGGACATAGAGGACTTTATCGCCTATCTTGACCAACGGAAATTTACCTACGAGACAGAAACCGGCAAATATCTGCACCAAACACTTAATATGGCACGCCATGAGGATATCGATTCCCTTATCCTGCACCAGATAGAGGATTTGGAGTCATTACTCAAGCCATCTTACCGCGAAGCCATTTACCGCAATCTGCCGGCTGTCAAAGAGGCATTGGGAGCGGAAATTATGCAACGCTACTATTACCAAGAAGGGCGTATTGCTTATATGCTACGCTATGATGAAGATATACAATCTGCCGTAAAAGCATTCCGTAAAGATGAAGACAAACAATAAATACCTGCTGTTTTTCAGCGTGTGCCTTATCCACGGTGCTTTGCTGACCTCCATCGGTTGTGCCAACAGAGGCATAGGTCCGCAAGGCGGTCCTAAAGACACCATTCCTCCTGTCATCACCAAGATGAGCATACCTAACGGCACATGCAATTTTCACGGCAAAGACATCACCATCCAGTTTGACGAATATATCCAATTGGACGGAGCCACTGACAATATCCTTATTTCTCCACCTCAACAGCGTCCGCCGGAGATTAAAGCGGTCGGTAAAAAGATTGAGATTGCTTTTCAAGAGGATTTACGCGATTCCACCACCTACACTATTGATTTCGGCAATTTGATTGTGGATAACAACGAACACAACCCCTACCCCGATTTCTCCCTGTCCTTCTCCACGGGCGATCAAATTGATTCGCTGGAAATATATGGACAGTTAATCAATGCCGAGGACTTGAACCCCATATCAGGTATCGTTGTCGGTCTGCATGAGGACTTGGAAGACTCGGCTTTTCTCACCAAACCTTTTACCCGTATCGGGCGTACCAATGAAGAGGGCGAGTTTTCCATCAAGAATGTCAAGAACGGTACTTACCGCCTCTATGCCCTATCGGACCAGAGCCGTGATTATTGCTTCCAGCCGGGAGAAGGATTGGCGTTCTGTGATACGCTGATTACGCCCTATGTAACTTATGAATGCCAAACAGACACACTCTACTTGAAGGATACATTGGATGCCGAAGGCCATTTGATACCCGACAGCGTGATAAAGGCAGAGTATTTTTACTACGAGCCGTCCAATCTCTTGTTGCGTTTCTTTCAAGAGGAGCGCCAACGGCTCTATTTCCAACGCGCTTTCCGCAAGGAACCCCATTATATGCAACTTTTCTTTGGCGCGCCGCAGGATAGTCTGCCTGTTATTCACGCACTCCGTCCCGAAGCCGATTCATTGGCACAAGACTCCACTTGGATTGATTTTACACAGTATAGCATCCTGCAAGCCAATCCCACACGCGACACACTCACTTTCTGGTTTACCGATTCGGCACTTATCCGTACCGATACACTCCGTTTCGCCATGACCTATCTCAAGTCCGATTCGCTGTATAATCCGCGGTCGCAAACCGACACCATTCAAACCATTTATCGCGCCCCCCGTATGAGCGAGAAAGCCAAAGAGGCGCTTAAGCAAAAGAAAATCAAAGCCGGTCTGCCGTTGTCTTCGAATGCCAAGAGTTCATTCAACTATTTTGACACGCTGCGCATATCATCTTCCACTCCTATTGCCCGCTTTAATGCCGACAGTATGCATTTGGAAATAAAAAAAGACACCACCTATATGCCGGTGCCATTCCGTGTCGTACCATACGATTCGACCAAGTTATCCCTCATGATACTGGCAGCACTCAAGCCGGAAAAGGACTACCAACTGACTTTGGATTCCGGAGCCGTTACGGATATATACAATCTATCCAATCAAGGGAACAAGTACCCGCTTCATGTGCGTTCCACCGAAGAATATGCCACACTGACCGTTTTTATCCGTCCGTATATGGCCAATGCATATATTCAACTGCTCAATGCCAATGACCAACCCGTTAAACAAATGGCTGCCGACTCTGCAGGAATTGCTTTCCGCAATATTGAGCCGGGGCAGTACTATATGCGTCTGTTTATTGACGAAAACGGAGACGGGAAATGGACCACCGGCGATTGGCAGCAGAAACGCCAACCCGAGCAGGTAGCATATTTCCGCAAGAAAATGAATCTTCGCGCCAACTGGACATTCGAAGAAACATGGCATTGGCAATCTACTCCTTTGTTGGAGCAGAAACCGTCTGCTATTCGCAAGGATGCCAATTCAACCAAGAAATAAGTATTACAGCGTCCGAAATTCAAAGCCGTTGGCTTGCAGCCACTCAATGGCTTTCGGTAGTGCCTCCAATGTATTGGGGGCACTTTTTATACTGTCATGAAACAAAATGATACTACCGTTGCGCGCAAATTTCTTTACAATACGCGCTACACGGTGAGGAGGATAAAAGGGATTATAATCATGGGTAATGACATCCCATAGAATAATCTTATAGTGCTTTCTCAGCCACCTTTTCTGTGCCGGTGTTTGCCTGCCATGAGGCGGACGAAACAGATGTTTATTGGTCCATGCCGGACCCAAAGTTTTTTCCAGCACCTCGTCACATAGTTCACAATTAAGGCGGTATATCGTGTTTTTGGTTTGCCACCCCGGCAGGTGATTAAAAGTGTGATTGGCTATCGTATGTCCCCTACGGCACACTTCACGCGCCAAGTCGGGGTGGCGATAGACATTCTCTCCAACCATAAAAAATGTGGCTTTCACACCATAGGCATCCAACAAATCCAGTACCTGAGGCGTTACCTCAGGCACCGGACCGTCGTCAAAAGTCAGATACACACAACGACTATGCTTATCGCCACGCCATTGCACGCCGTGAACCAAATGTTGCAGCCACGACGGTATCTGAAACAATATATTCGGAATACCGTTCACTCGCTCTTATTCCCATGCCAAAGCAGATGCGCCCAAGACAGCGGCATCGGCTTCTTTCAGGTCAGAGAACATCACTTTCACCTTATTGCGCCAAATAGGCAACACTTTTTCATTCATGCTCTTCACCACAGGATCCATAATCCAATGACCGGATTTAGTCAGCCCGCCGAACATAATGATGGCTTCGGGAGCGGAGAAGGCGATAAAGTCCGCAAACGCTTCACCCAGACATTTCCCGGTGAACTCAAAAATCTCCTTGGCTACTTCGTCGCCGGCTTCAGCGGCTTTGAATACATCATAGGAAGTGATGGCATCGGCATCCATGTCGCGCAAAATGGTCTTTTTGTCCGTTGTGGAAACTATTTCCTTGGCTGTACGCGCCACACCTGTTGCCGAAGCGTATGCCTCCAAATGTCCTTTGCCACCGCAACCGCACAGGCGGGCATTAGCCGATTTATCTATCGTCACATGTCCCAATTCGCCGGCGAAGCCGTCATGACCGTACACCACTTTACCGTCTATCACAATACCCGACCCTACACCTGTGCCGAGCGTAATCATGATGAAGTTCTTCATGCCTTTGGCTGCTCCATATATCATTTCTCCCATAGCAGCAGCATTGGCATCATTGGTAACGGAGCAAGGAATACCAAACCGTTCACTCATCAGTTTGGCAAACGGAACGACACCTTTCCACGGAAGGTTAGGGGCAAACTCAATGTTTCCCGTGTAGTAATTTCCGTTGGGTGCGCCGGCACCAATTCCGCGAAACATATCAAATCCGCCCACCGGCTCCACTATTTTGACGGCTTCTTCATATAAAGCGTTCACATACTCTTTGATGTCACTGTACTGCTGCGTCTTGATAGAAGTACGCGCCAACACATGACCGCGGGCATCTACTATACCCAATACACTGTTCGTTCCGCCCATGTCAAGGCCTAATACATACGGTTTTTCCATTGTTGTAAGATGTTTTTGGTTAGTAATTATGTTAGTTATTTGTCTCTAATTCGATTTTTCCCAATTTGGGCATCAGCGCCAGTATTTGCCCCTGCCGCTTACGGACATAGGGGCCGGGATTGGTAACGCTATACTTGCGCGGATTGGGCAGGCAGACGGCTATCAGTGCCGATTCGGCTGAGGTTAACCGCTTGGCGGAATGGTGGAAATAACGCTGCGATGCGGCTTCTGCACCATATATGCCCTTTCCTGTTTCTATCACATTCAGATAGACCTCCATAATGCGTTGTTTACTCCAAAAAGTTTCTATCAGCACGGTGTACCACGTCTCGCGTATTTTCCGCAACCAAGTGCGTTTGCCGCTTGTGAAAACATTTTTGGCGGTTTGTTGCGAGATTGTACTACCTCCGTGACGCACTTTGCCTTTTTCCCGATGTTCTTTCCATGCCTGACGGATAGCGCGCTCCGAAAAGCCCTTGTGGGTGGCAAACAGGTTATCCTCGCTTGCCATCACTGCGCGAGTCAGGGTTGGATTGATTTGTTCATAAGCCACCCATCGGTAGTCGCATACCGGCTCACGCCCTTCACTTTTGGCTTCTACACTTCGGCGCACCATCAGTGGTGTGAACAATATAGACCCCCATTGCAGCAGGAACACCACCACAACGCTGACAGTCGGCAACAGCCATACAAAAAACGCTGCCGGCACACCGATACGGAAACGCCAATGCCGGGTTTTGTGGTGAAAACGGCGCATTCCGAGCCACGCGCCCAAGCCGCCGCCAAGCCAAGCCAAACCCAGCAATTTTTTTTCGGGTGTTCGCCGGCCGTTTTGTCGGGCATGTTGTTTATCGCGTCCGTATTGTGCAAACGCTATCAGGTTTATCAGTAGCAGATATGCCACGACTCCGATAAATATGATTGTTCCTCGATGCATAATCTTTTATCTCCAAGTCCATTGTTGTTGAGTTATCCTGTTCCACACAATCAGCACAATAACGGATATCGCCACTAAGTCCGCAAATCCGTAAAGCGGTAGTTGAACCGATGTTGTGGCAAACGGCAAGTCTTCTATCCAACCCACACAGCTGTTCATTACCTTTGCCACGCCGCTCATCAACCATGCCAATCCCGTTCCTATCGGCATCCACCAACCTATTGTCAGCGTTGCTATGGCTAATGCCATCAGTACCCACGCCAGAGGAACGACTACCATATTGGTCAGCATAAAATAGTTGCTCATCTGTCCGAAATAGTGTAGCGTAAACGGCAATACGCCTATTTGGGCAGCGATGGAGATTCCCGTCAGTTCATATAGGTACCACAGCACCCGACTCAGCCATTTCCACGGTTTATTCCAATTGGTCTTCGGCAACAGATTATTCCACCCTTCCATAAAGACCACGATGGCGATTACAGCCGCAAAACTCAGTTGAAACGACACCGAATAGAGGTCTGCCGGAGAGAATGCCAATATCAAAAATGCCGCTGCAAAAATGATATTCAATGTACTGCCATTTCGTCCTTCCGCTTTGCCCCATAAATATAAACTCGCCATGACCACACTCCGTACCACCGGCGGATTACCGCCTGTTATAAAAGCGTACCCTGCCAGCAATGCCACCATAATTACACTTTGAGCAATACGCTTTCCCTTTTCTTCGTATAGCGGTTTACGGTAGCCGAAGCAAGTCATCAGGGCCATCAGCACCGCCATCACTATCCCCGTGTGCAGTCCGCTGACTGCCAACACATGCATCGCACCCGATGCCGCATAACTGCGCTTAACGGCTCTGTCCATCTTGGCGCGATAACCCAATGTCAGCGACTCTATTATCGCCAATTCCTGACCTTCTATCCCCAATTCCTCATAACGCGCCGCCAACTTTTTCTGACATGCCTCGGCACGCTCCGACCCTATCCTGACGGGGGCAGACAGACCGTATCGATTGTTGACAACGATTATCAGCACCACCAGCGGCACCAATAGTACGATAAACGGGTTACGCCTCAACCACAGTTTCATCTTTATCCGGACGGCTGATAATATAGTTGGTCAGCGGTAGCGTTATCAGCGGCACAAAGAACATTTCCACCACCGTTTCAAACAGCGACGACATACCTACCGCCGTCCATATATCACGCCAGTACATCTCATATACGGACAGCCCTATCGGGGCAAATGCCAACACTTGGAACAGACTATTGTCCACCAACTGCCCCACAATAGTGGACAGCACCGCCCGCCCCCAGAAGGGCATTAACCGCCGACCATTATTTTTTAAGGCGGCTATTATCTCCACATTCACCACATTTCCCACAAAGAACGCAAGCGCGGACGACACTATGGTGCGTGGGCCGTTGCTGAATATATGGGCAAAATGGTCGGCTTGCATCGCGTATTGGGGCAAAGTCGGCAGATGTACCTCAATAGCCGCCAGTACGGAAACGGCAAATGCCAGTACGGTGGCAATAGCGGACACTTGGATAGCGGTCTTTTTGTCGTATGCTTCCACGATTACATTGGATATCAAGAACACGGTCCAAGACACCAATAAACCGCCGTCCATCCAAATAAACCCCGTGCCGAAACTAATTGGTTTCATGCACAGATAGTTCATCATCACACAGATGACCGAATATGCTCCTGCCAACAGCAGCAGCCATGTTTGTCTATTATTGCTGCAATAACTCATCTTTGCGACTGCAAAGATACGCTTTTTTCGCCATATATGCAATTTTTCACCCAAAAATTTCAACAATCCAACAGTTCAACAACTCGACAATCCAACAATTTGATATACATATATTGCGACTCGCGTTTTTTTTGTAATCCTAAAAAGTTGCACTTTTTTTAAGATTTTGCGATTGGGACGTGAACGAACGGCATTCGAACGATGAACGAACGGTGAAGCAAGGGTGACATTTTCCCTTTCAGCGCAAAAAGTTACATTTTGTTAAGATTTTCACAAAAAAAAAGTGGATTCGCATTTGCAAATCCACTTTCTTTGTTTTTGGCTTTATCTTATCCTTCCGCCAAGAGCGTTAAAGAGTTTGTCGTTCCGCATTATCTGCAACTGGTTGTTGCGGATAAACTTCCTCACCGTGCATTTATCGGAGTGCGCGGACGCACCATTGTCAATCGTCAATCCATTTATGCCTGTGGATATACTTCCTGTGGTTGTAAATTCGCCAGAGTAGGTCTTTAATGTTTGCTGAGATGCATCTTTAGCCGTTACCGCATACGTATAGTCAGTACCTGTCTCCAACCCCATGACGGTAAAGCGGTATCCGTTACCTGTCATTTCGGCATTAGACGATGTACGTACTCCACCACGGGAAGGGGCTGCAAACGCGATATTGGTCATTACACCTTGATTATCAAAGGTGAGCGTGCAGACTAATTCGCCGTTCTGGCGTATTTCCAAGGTGTACGTATCTGCATTGTCGGTTTGTGGCCAAGTAATGGTAACAGAATGATTGTTAGGAGTTATTATCGGGTTCGTAAAGGGAACCTCTTCAGCACCGATAGGTAGTATATTAGTAAACTCTTTCCACTCCTCGGCTTGTTGATAAGCATCAACCGACAAAGTAGGGACATAAACTGGGATGGATTTATTGACATTGTAAAAACAATTCTTTCCACAAGTAGGCGGATTGGTGACATAACTCGTTATTGAGGTCAAACCGCTGCAATGAGAGAAAGCATATTTTCCAATCGCAATGACGGAATTAGGAATCGTTACCGAAGTTAAACCGCTGCAATGAGAAAAAGCAAAATTTTCAATTGTATCCACACCTTCAGGAATCACCAAATCTTTTATTTCTACATCATTGATATAGAAGTTATGACTACGATACATTGGATTAGCATAAGTAGTACCAAACTTTATCTTACACCAATCAGCAATGGTGCCTGTATAGTTAGTTTTAATCAAACCACTGCAACCAAAGAAAACATCATTCCCAATCGTTGTGACGGAATAGGGAATAGTTATTGATGTCAAACCTATGCAACCAACAAAAGCAGAATTTTCAATTGTATCCACACCTTCAGGAATCACCAAATCTTTTATTTCTACATCATTGATATAGAAGTTATAACTATAATACATTGGATTAGCAGAAGGATTACCAAACTGTATTTTGCACCAATCGGCAATGGTGCCTGTATAGTTGGTCTTAGTCAAACCACTACAATCTTCGAAGGCAGCAACTCCAATTGTTGTGACAGAATTAGGAATAGTTATTGATGTCAAACCTGTGCAACCATAGAAAGCAGCCCCTTCTATCGTTGTGACAGAATTTGGAATTGTTACGGAAGTCAAACTTGTACATTCACAGAAAGCATAATCACCAATCGTAGTGATTTCTCCACTACAAGTGATAGTGCCAGTTCCATTAACAAATTCATGACTCGTAATGGCAGGACCAAACGTTGTTGCACCAACATTCAAAGAACCATCGTAACCTCTCAACTGCTCCGTTGCCGTGTAGGTAATGACATTATTTATAAAATCATTTGCAAACATAGCAGTAAATGCACTATCTTGCGTAACGATAATAGTACGAGGATTTTCGGTATTACCGTCATTCCATTGAGTAAAATGGTAACCATCGTTAGCGACGGCAGTTAGAGTAATTTCTTCTAAATATGATGCCAATTTACTGCCTTGTACCATTCCGCGTTGGTCGTCATTAACGGCAGTGGAAATAGTGTAGTTTTTTTCAAGATGGCAGAGGAATGCAGCAGTAGCAGCCCTAAACTCAATGGATATATTAGTGCCATTGTTTTTAACATATTTCAGAATTTTGCCAGTAATCATTACAGCATCTTCAGGCGCAATCAAAGCAGGGATATAGCATTTGTATGCCAACAAGTTGCCGTAGGTCGAAGTCTTATCATCCGTCATGAACCATGTCGCGGTATCATTCTTGGTTTGATAGTCCACTTTGGCAATATACCCCGCTACGGTATATTCTACCTCGGACTCCACCGTCTCGCCGGGGGCAACATCCAAAGCCATACCAATTTCGTATGCTCTATCTACAGAAATATAGGAGGTCGTCATATCTATGCATTGGATGTCACGGTAATGCTTAGCACCGTCATTGAGACGAATAACATTACCGTTAACAATTTCTGCTGTACCATTGTACATCTGCACTTTCCCGTAAAGAAGCACCTCATCACCTACGCAAAGGGAATCCAATCCCTGTTCATAGCAATAGTAGGATTGTGCAGGACTATTCTTTGTTCCTTCGGGGACATCGTCCATGTAGAACCAACATTGATAAGTCTTACTGTTCATCCGTTTGGGTATGCTAGTAATCCAGCCATGAATATACACATTCACGACACCTATCATTCCAGGTTCCAACGTCTTGGCATATCTCAGGGCTTGGGCGCACGTGATAGTATCGCCCTCGTTAGGAATGAAAGGTGTATCACCAACTAAATTGATTCTATATTCACCCGTGATGGCAGGAATCTCGTAAACGGTGTCAATGCGGTAAATATGGTCATTCATGGAATAAATAGCCGCAATATCATATTTGTTGTACACACTACCTGCCTCGACATAGGATATTTCCACTGAACCGGAAATAGGCAACGTCTCTCCCTCTGTGTCACCATTGACGAAACTATTGTCGGGATACAGTGTATAAGTGCCCTCTATGCCATCTTTATGTTTGGAAACTATACCCATGTGGATACCCTTGTTGGGATTGCCATATTCGGACGTCAGCACAACATCAAAGTGATATCTTTCCTCCGCATCATCAGCTTCGCCTACAATAGCACCATAAGCAAATGGGAAGAGAGAGGTGGCGTTGATAATAGTAGCTTTGCCCAATGTTTCGACATAATAACCGCCATTTATTTCATAAACATCATTTCTGTAGAGCGAAAGAGTATTGGCAAAAATCATAACCGTATCACCGAGTCCGAATGGGATATCATCAATAGTCAGTATATCGGCACCATTTAAGCCTGCAATTTTATATCCCTCCAAAGAGTCCGTAGGGTTGTCGATATCCGTCAGCCAGAAGATGGTGTTTTTGAACGAGCCTGGATCAGAAGGAGCAGTTGCTACCACACCATAGACATAACATTGTGTACTATTACCGGAGTCGATGCGTGCACGTGCCTCTGTTACACTGATGGTATCGGGAACCCACGGGGAGGCTGGCTCTCCATAAGTAACTACAATAGACTTAATTTCACTTGTTGTTCCGGCATTTTGAAACATAACAGACTGAGCGTCTCCTAACCAAATATTGACAACATTGATTTCTCCTGAATCAGCAACTAGACCTCCTCTATCAGTAAAAAAGAACTCAATCATAGTAATATTATCTGCACTTGACGAAATAGTCATTGAATTGGTCTTATAGAAATGCAATTCATAAGAACCATTTGCGTTCGTCCATTCTTTAAAACCACTACCGGTTGCCGTTGGGAAAGCGAGAGATATATCTCCGGCAGTAAAAGTAGTACCCGATAGTTGAACTCCATTAGATGTTGTAGCAGATGGTATAACCGTCGGATTCAAACTAGAAGGATTAGTAAAATCAAATGTAACTACATTGGCTCTCATGGTCACAGCGGCCAGCAAAGCAACTAATACGACTGAAATTTTTTTCATAAAATTGTTTTTTTTATTCCCTTTGCAGGGTTATGCCCTGCGGGAGTGGGTTCAATATTTACAAGTCTGCGCTACAAAGGTACAACAAATTTTTTAATTAACCAAATGTTTTACATGAGAAACGGAAAATGGAGGATGTTTTTTGCATAATTTTTAGGTTTACGCTGTCTGTTGATGGTCGCGAGATGGTCCCAAAATACACAGGCACTTTACCCGCCTTTTGGGGGATTGAGATAACAAAAAACTCCCACCCTTTCGGGTAGGAGTCTTATGATTAGCAGTAGGCATTGGTCCTTATTTGAAGAACTGAGCCACTTTCTCGTTTTCAATTACTTCCTCTTGGAAGATATATGCACCGGTCTTCGGGCTTTTAACCATCTTGATGCACTTGGTGTGCGTACGACCGGCATTACCTGTATGCAATGATGCAACCGCTTTCTTTGCCATAGTTCTAAGTTTTTAGTCGGTTAATTACTTAATCTCCTTATGAAGCGTATAGCGTTTCAAAATGGGATTGTACTTCATCAACTCCAAACGATCGGGAGTGTTCTTGCGGTTCTTGGTAGTGATATAACGAGATGTACCGGGCATACCGCTGGCCTTGTGTTCCGTGCATTCAAGAATAACTTGTACACGCGCTTCTTTTGTTTTCTTTGCCATAGTTTACTCCTCCTTGTTTACTCGTAAAGATACCCTTTTTCAGCGGCGTTCTTCAACGCTGCATCCAAACCGATTTTGTTAATTGTACGCAGACCCGCTGCACTCACGTTCAGCGAAATCCAGCAATCCTGTTCTACCCAGTAGAACTTCTTGTGGAACAAGTTCACATCGAAGCTGCGCTTGGTATGGCGCTTCGAGTGCGAAACATTGCACCCCATCATGGCTTTTTTGCCGGTAATTTGACAGATTTTAGACATTTTATATATAATTTTATATTGTTTCTACGCGAAAAAATCGTGCAAAATTACAAAAACTTTTTGACATATCCAAACTTTTTTGCACTTTTTTTGTTTTTTTGCGAAATAAGTCGCGTTATCCCATCGCACCATTCACCTGAATGACCTGCCCGCTGACATACGAACTAAGGTCACTGGCAAGAAAGAGTGCCACTTTGGCAACTTCTTCCGGTTGCCCACCCCTACGCAGCGGTATCATCTTGACAAATTCCTGCAAAGTTTCTTCCGGCAAAGCGGCAGTCATATCTGTCATGATAAAACCCGGAGCGATAGCATTGGCACGAATGCCACGACTGCCCAACTCTTTGGCGGTCGATTTGGTCAAAGCAATAATACCGGCCTTGGAAGCGGCATAATTGGCTTGCCCCGCGTTGCCGTTCAAACCCACTACACTGGACATAGAAATAATGGAACCGCTGCGCTGGCGCATCATAACAGGCGTAACGGCATGAATGAAATTGAACGCCGACTTAAGGTTGACCGACAGCACGGCATCCCACTGCTGCTCTGTCATTCGCATAATGAGCCCGTCCTTGGTGATACCGGCATTATTAACCAGAATATCTATATGTCCGAATTCATCCTGTATGCGTTTAACCACCTCATGCGTCTGCTCAAAATCTGCTGCATTGCTTGCGTATGCGACACATTTAACACCCAACTGCTCTATCTCGCACTTGGTGGCTTCTGCCACCTCATTAATCTCCAAATCAGTAAAAGCGATATGGCAACCCTCCTTTGCCAGGGTTAATGCAATCTGCTTGCCTATGCCACGGGCTGCACCCGTAACGATAGCCACTTTATTGTCCAATAGTTTCATCATTGTCAATCGGGAAAAATCCCGTCGGTTGTAAAATAGTATATTCAGTCATCGTTTGGTTGCTGACAAAGCCCACTCCTTCCAATATAGACGAGTGACGGTGGATAACGATGGATGAATCGGAATATATGCGTTCTTCCTTTTGGTCCCAGAATAACTGGGGGGTATCAAACTGTTCACCCTGCTCGTTCAGTGCATGCACATGGCCATCCAGTTCCCACAAGCCCTGTTGGTCAAGATATTTGGCATAATCGGCACGAATAGACGCTTCCACCAGCATCTGCTCGTTAAACTTTTCCAAATACACGCTGTCGATAAATTCCCAATAGGTAGGTGCTGCTTTGTCATACACCTGCCATCTGCCCGCAATAATGCGGTATCGCGTAATACCCGAATCGGATACCAGAGTCGAGACCCCGTTGGCATCTAAAACGGGTATTGCCGACCTGTCATCAATGGCATCTGTTTTGAGACGCACCTCTTTGCCACAGGCGGCAAAGGCACAAGCAACTACTAATAAACCAATTACTTGGCGGGGCGACATATTGTTTTTTCGTTAATCCAGCCACCCACGATAAAGGTGCTTCCGCTAAACACATCCGCCAAGTCAAACAACTCCTCTTTGGTGGGGAAATACTTGCTATAGGTAGCAATCAGTTTATTGGCATCATCTACGCAGTCCTCATACTGTTTGGCTTTGTTGAACTGGTCCACTGCTGCCCAGAACACGGTCTTGTTGAGAATAGGAGTACGGGCTGCCGGAAAATCAGGCGCCTGATAGGGTTGCGAAGAGGCATAGCACAAACCAATAAGGATATAGCACCGTCCTGCTTTGGCAGGGTTGCTCTCCATACTATTACGGGCGAACATACGTGCATCAGCATAGCGATGCAGTTTATCCATCAAAATATAGGCAATCGCATATAAGTACTCATCGCGAGCATCTTCTTCACTATCTTCACCAATAAGCGAAATGGCTTGCTTATAGTAATCAATCGCACCGTTCCAGTCCTCTTTTTTCATGCACATCTTGGCACAACCGACAGCCGATTCAGATGTCGGTTGCAGTTTATGTGCTGCCTCCGCAGCAGCAAAATAAACCTCCGACTCCGTGCAATTAACACGCTTATAGAGTTTCATCAGTTTCAGCATATCCTCCAAATACATGCCGTTGGTTGTGACATAGTTCTTATACAAATCGTCCAATTTGTCACAACTGGCAGCACCGGAAGCGGCAAACAGATTATCCACATACTCCTTCTGTTGGGCAGCGGCAGTAGAATTCTTACTGGCGGGGTCGTCCCACAGTTTTTGCAGAATGGTACTGACAACCGAATAGTCGTTCATATACTGCTCTGCATATTTGTCGGGAGCGGCCTTATACAATTCGTTGCTAACCTCTACTAGTTTGACCAGTACGCTCAATTGTGAATTCAAGCCCATGCCGTCCACACTTCGTTTGAGCCAGCTATAGGCGTCCAATTTCAACGGATCCTCAGCAAAATATTGGCAGTAATCGACACCTTTTTGTCCAAGGATATATGCCACCGGGTATTTGGGATCATCGCCGAAATACTTGATGCGTTTGTCATACATCTCCATCGCCAATTGGCGAATTTCTTTTTTCTCCTGATCGGAAGCGGCATTTTTATATTTCCACTCCAAGATATCCCTACCCTTGCTGTAAATGGCTTTGTTGGCATTGGGGCAGTTTTTGTAAACTTCCATCCAAGGACCATAGGCGTCTTGATACTGTTTAGACTTGCAATACTCCGAGAACAAGGACACTTGCCCCAAACATTCGGCTGTAATTTCAGGTGCTTCCTCCACCACTTCCGCTACAGGTGCGGGGGCGACTTCCTCAACAACTTGTTGTTTGGGTTTCTTGGCACACGCCAACGCCGGAATAACAGTTACCAGCGCGATGATCAATACATTCTTTTTCATAATAGCTGTATTTATTTATTTTAAGTAAATTATAGTTTCCGCTTGTGGAACCACGATTCATTGACGGTCACATCAATCGTCAGTTTCAAATTATGTTCCTCCATCCCCTGCAAGGACATTTTTCGTCCGTATTCCAAGGTGGTGTTAATCGTTGAAGCCACCGTCCGCAACGGTAATCCGACACCCAACGAGAGGGAGAAATCTTGCCAGTCACTTCCTATCGTGTAACTGTTCATCACCGATGCGCCCACACGCCACATTACTCTCTCCACATATTTCATGCCAAAGGCATTGTGACGGTACTGACAACCGACCGATACTCTTTGACGATCATTCAACAAACCCGTTTGACCGAAATACAACGCATTCGACCAATTTTGACGCGAATAGTCGGCAGCGATAGTCAACCGTTGATTCCAGGTATAACTTCCGCCCACACTCCACGACATCGGCGTTTCGGAGCCGGTATTGGTAATCGCCGTATCCAACGAATAGGTTTCCGTAATGATATAGTCGCCGCCCATCGGCAGTTGAGGGTCAAAGGTGGCACCTAATACAATGTTATGCTTGCCAAACGTGTGGAAGAACTGCGCCCCCACGCGCGTCCGGCACGCACGCATATCCATGTATCGTATAACTTCCGAACCGGAGATGTCCGATTCCGCAAAACTTAAAGAAGTATAGTTGGCTACCGATCCGAACACATAATAGAAATTGGCACCGGCTGCAAACCAATCCATAATATTGAATCCCAAACCCGCATATACCTGACTCAATCCGCCTTCGCCGTGATAATTAACGGTATAAGAATGAGATGCCCCATCGGTGGTGCCGGCAAGGGAAAAATCATATTTGACATGCGTATAGGGCATAATACCTGCTGAAAGAGCAATCCAACGCCGCCAAATAGGGAATTGTAATGTTACATATTCCAGCGATCCCATCGGTTCGTTCTTCTTTCCGAAAGCATCCTCGTAATGCGTCCAACCGATTCCTGCCGCCACATTGAACATAAAGCTCAGACTATCCCCCGCTGTGTACGATGCCGGTTGGGACGGATTGATGGCATGCGAGGAACGCATACCTGCCAACACTCCACCCATAGCACGATATTCAGAGGGTATATTGTCATTGGTTTCACCGTATCCGAAACGAGAAGCGGGAGACCCCGTTTGGGCATAACCCACGGAGGCAATACCTACCAATGCCAATAATATGTATGTTCTCAGTTTCATTTCGCTTTGTTGTATTCCAATATGCGATTAAGCCCTATCAGTACCAAATACTTTTCATATTGCACATCGTTTTGGACAGCACTCAGAATGTAAGGCGCATTGCCACCCGTCAAAAAGGTGTGAAAGTGCGCGGTGCGCTCTGCCATTGTGCGAATATACCCCTTGACCTCAAAGACCATACCGCGCATCACTCCGGCAGCAATGGCATCCCGTGTTTTTTGCCCGTACAAAGGTATCAGTTCCTGCTCGTCCACCTCCACCTGCGGCAGTTTCTTGGTCATTGTATGAAGTACCGTCAACCGCATTTTCAGTCCGGGAGCAATATTACCACCCAAGAAATGCCCCTCGTCATTAACAAAATCATAGGTAATGGCACTCCCCAAGTCTATGATCAGCAAGTTCTCTTTCGGGCAAAGCCACGAAGCACCCACAGCCGCAGCCAAACGGTCCTGTCCTAATGTTTCCGGTGTCAGGTAGTCATTTTGTATAGGCACAGGCGTCAAATGGTCAAATAGCACGAAACTTTTGCTCAACCGGTTGAGTGCATTCACCATACTGGACTCCAAATTGACCACCGACGAAATAATGCTGTTCTCTATCGGATACAATTCGAATAACCGCTCTGCATCAACCGAAGAAAAGGACTTATACACAAAATGTTTCAACATCTTGCCGTCCGAATTGAACAACGCCACTTTTGTTCGCGAATTACCTTGGTCGATACAGATATTCATATTCTTCGCGTTCAATCCGCCGCCATTTGCATATATAAGAACCGCTTGATAGAGCGTTTGGGAGTTTTCTCAAACTCGTGCGGATAGAGTTTTATTTTCGCCACTTGCTCATACGACGCCAACTGACTGTTCAGCGTTTTGCGGTTGGTTTCTATTGCTTGCGCCAAATCCTCCTGACTAAGGTGATTTTGGTCGGCAGCATTATAGTCCGGATACACCAACGCCACCAGGTGATCTTCGTGCTGTAGCACGATAGATTCGCTTATATAAGGCAGGTTATTCAGTTTAGACTCTATTTCCTCCGGATAGATATTCTGCCCGCTCGGACCCAGCAACATTGTTTTATTACGCCCCTTAATGAACAGATATCCGTCCTCGTCTATCATGCCCAAATCACCTGTTTTCAGCCAACCGTCCTTGGTAAAGGTCTCGCGGGTGGCTTCCTCGTTTTTGTAATACCCCTTCATCACATTCTCCCCGCGCACCAACACTTCACCAATACCTTCGGCGTTGGGACGCACAATCTTGGCTTCCATAAACCCTTCCAGCACTTTTCCACACGAACCGGGCTTACCATTGGGCCAGGGAGTCCACGCTATCAGCGGAGCGCATTCAGTCATGCCATAACCCACCGTCATCGGGAACTTGATCCGTATCAGGAAATCTTCTACCTCTTTATTCAACGGGGCACCGCCAATAATAACTTGGGCAAATTCGCCGCCGAATACATCTATTAGTTGCTGCCGTATCTTATCCAGTACCACTTCGTCCAAGAAAGGCACTTTCAGCACCCAACTGACAGGCGGTTTGGCAATCTGCGGAGCAATCTGTTGCTTATATATCTTCTCCAGAATCAACGGCACGGAAAGAATCAGTGTCGGTTTGACTTCCTTAAACGCTTGTAATAATATTTTGGGAGCCGGCGTACGACCGATGAAATAAGTGTGCCCGCCTACTGCCAAACATCCTAAAAAGTCCACCGCACAACCGTACGCATGCGCCAACGGCAGGAACGCCACATGGCGACAACCGGCATACACCAATCCGGTAGAGACGAAGAACTTGATATGGCTTGCCAACGCATTGCACAGCGTTACGACGCCTTTCGAGAAACCGGTAGTGCCACTGGTATAGTTGATAGATGCCACTTCGGAGTTCTTGCGCGCTTTGTACTGCACATCTTCCGGGCACATACCTTGCGGAAATTTCTTAACAAACTCTTTCTCTGCCCAGTCCCAACTGACATCTTTACCTTCCTTTATATCGGTAGCAAGCACCTTGAAATTGGCAAGGGAATACACCACCCTTGTATCTTCCATTTGTTCCAAAGTCATTCCCTCAAAAATAAGGTCGGTAATAAACAGCAGTTTGCTGCCGGAGTGGTTAATGATATGCAGCGCATCTTCCGCCTTAAAATCTTGCAAGATAGGTACGATAACCGCCCCATAGGTGACGGTTGCCAGATAAACGGTTACCCAATTGCAGTTATTTCGCCCCATCACGGCAATGCGGTCGTCGCTTTTGATACCGCAATGGTGGAACAAGCGGTGCAACTTCCAAATATTCTTTGCCAGTTGTCCGTATGTCAGCGTATTATCGGTACCCCAGTCAGTAACGGCTTCCAAATCCCAGTGCTCACGCACAGAGCGCTCGTAGATGCGAACCAAGTTGTCTTCAGGTGCTGTTAACATCTTATCGTACAATTATGCTATCCACTACATACCGGCTGTCACCGCGCCAAGGCAATACACCCAGATACTGCTTTGTCACCAAGGTCATTTCTTTGTCCGCGTTGTCCCGAATCTGCTGCGCCACATGTTCGTCCTCAACCGAGAATTTGAACTCATACGACTCCATGCCGCGCTTGATACCGGTTTGAATCATCTTGCCCTCATAGGTCTTAAAGATGAAGCCCTCTTTCTTGAAGTAATTGATAGTACCCGTATTGTCTGCCGTGGCATATACGAAACAGAACTTAAAATACACGAAGCATGCCAACCCCAGAACGAGAATCAGCGTCAGCCATGTTACAACTTTACTTTTTGTCGTCATAGTAAAACAATTTAGCGTGCAAAGATACAAAGAATTTTTGGAATACGCAAGTTTTAGTTTGTTTTTTTAGCCGAAATAGATATCTATCTATTGTTAAGACGATTTTTGAGGGCTATAGGTGCTTGCACATAATAGCCCAAGAAAGAGTCATAACAAAGGGCAGCGCCCTGGGCTAAAAAAACAAACGACTTGCCTATTTTAATAAAAATTTTTGTATCTTTCGGGGGAATTGCCACCAGGCAAGGCAGAACGCCGAAATATACAGCATCGCGAAGGTCGGTGTCCTCGAAGATACAAATTTAGGCAGAACGCCGAAATATACATTTTTTGTTTTTAGTCAATAAGGGACAACATTTTTACCAGTGCTTTTACACATGCTCTGTCGGTTATCTGTTCCCGCAATTTGCCCAAATGGAAACACTCGGTCTCGGTGCCTTGGGGTGTTGCCCACGCCACCCACACGGTGCCAACCGGTTTGGTGTCTGTACCGCCTGTCGGGCCTGCCACTCCGCTGGTAGCGATGGCATAATCGGTACCGCATAACCTTCGCACGCCTTCCGCCATTTGACGCACCACTTGTTCGCTGACCGCGCCGTATTGCGCCAAGTCCTCGTCTTTGACACCCAGCACACGCTTTTTTACGCTGTTGTCGTATGCCACCACCGAGCCGTAGTACCACGCCGAACTGCCGCTGTGTTTGTTTAGCAGTGCCGCCAGCTTGCCACCTGTGCAACTTTCTGCCGTTGCAATAGTGTATCCATTGGCTTTCAGTCGTTCTCCCAATGCCAGTTCCAAGGGTTTATCCTCGTCCATAATCAAGTACGGTGCCACCAGTCGTTTCAGCGCCTCCGTTTCTTCCTCCAATCGTTTCACGCTGCATTCCCCGTACGTACTGAGCCGCAGCCGAATAGTGCCGTCTTTGGGTAAATAGGCAAGATGCAACCCGCGGGGAAGCCCGTTCTCCCATTCTTCCAATAAGATAGCCAGCGAACTTTCTGCAATGCCGCTTACCATTATCGTGCGGTGGGCTATACTCGCCCGCTCACACCCGTCGCGCATAGCGGTGAGGCGAAGTATAGACGGCAGCACCTGTTCCTGCATGGCTATTGTCATTTCATAGGGCACACCGGGCATGCAATAGATAAGTTTATCCTCTTTTTCAAACAGCATGATGGGCGCACTGCCCACCCGGTTCTCCAGTATAGTGGCACACTCCGGTACGAGCCATTGCGTCTCGGTCAATCGGTTCAGCACATCAGGGCGGTCCTTATACAGATTTCTCACATGCTTTTCCACCTCCTTATCCGCCACCAGTCGTGTGCCAAAATAATCGCACAGCACTTTTTTGGTTATATCGTCTTTCGTCGGTCCCAAACCGCCTGTTGTCAGCACAATATCTGCCCGCTTTAATGCGCCGTCCAGCGCTTGACGGATATGTTCGGCATCGTCATGTACGGATATTATTTGGTATAACTCTATGCCATTTTCATTCAGCCGTTCTGCCATCCACGCCGAATTGGTATCCACTACCTGCCCGATTAGCAGTTCATCCCCTATGGTTATAATCTCGCATCTCATACTTTGCCTTGTTTTTCCCATTCGCTTGCTGTCAGGCATAACTCGTCGTACCACGCCTGTCCAAATCGGCGGATGAGGGGTTCTTTTAGAAATTCATATAGTTTGACTTTGTTCTTCTTGCCCAGCACCCGCGCACAGTGACATATATCCCAACGGTGGTATTCCACACCCGTTTTGTCCCCTATCTGCGACAGGCGAATAGGATACAAATGGCAGGAAATAGGTTTTTTGAAAGGTATCTTGCCTGCATTATACGCTTTCTCAATCAAGCAATAACACCATCCGTTATGATCGGTACGGGCAAAGACACACGGGGCGTAATTTTGATAATCGTGCATTGTGCATTGTCCACCGTCAACTATAGAAGTTACCCGCTCCCCACTCGGGTCCAAATAGGAAATACCTTGTTTTTCCACCACTTGGCGCGCTTCTTTGGTCATTTCCGGCAGCAGAACAGGCAAAATCTTTTCCACCTCTTGGCACTCCTCGTCACTAATCGGTGCGCCGGCATCGCCTTCTATGCAACAGCAGCCCTTACACACATCCAAATCGCAGCAGAACTCCTTTTCCAGCACATCTAAACTCACCAATGTATCCTGTATCAGAAACATATACCTTCAACAAATATTTTGATTCCTATGGCTATCAATATCAATCCCCCGATGAGTTCGACATTGAGTCGGAATTTGCCCCCCACAAACACGCCTATCAGATACCCTGCCAGCGAGAAAACGAATGAAATGACGGCAATCATGCTGACACCGCTCCACAACCATTCGGGACAGGGAATGAAGACCACGCCTGTTGCCAAAGCATCAATACTGGTGGCTATTGCCAGTAGCAGCAAGGTCTTGATTGAAAAATCGGCATCGGCTTCCTCCTTTTCTTTCATGCTTTCCACAATCATTTTTCCGCCTAAAAATGCCAAAAGGACGAGAGCAATCCAAGGAGCAAAACGATTGAAAAAATCAGCAAAGAGCAAGCCGGTCATATAGCCGATTAAGGGCATGCCGCCTTGAAAAAAGCCGAACAGCACTGCCATCAGCAATGCTTTCGGATGCCACCGCTTTTGGCGCAGTCCCTGGGTCGTACTGACGGCAAAGCAATCCATTGCCAATCCGACTCCTATCAGTATAATGGATAGGATATCCATCACACTCTCTCTTCTAAACTCTAAACTCTTAACTCTTAACTCTAAACTCTCTTATACTTATACCTTGCCACTGTCTTTCCTTTGGCGATATCGGTCAGTTTGCGGCGTACGAATTGTTTGCGGATAGGCGAAATACGGTCGGTAAACACATGCCCCTCCAGATGGTCGTACTCATGCAATACGATACGGGCTTTGAAATCGGTGTAGGTATCTTCATGCCACTTAAAATCGGCATCTTGATAGCGAATGGTTATTGTCTTGGGGCGAATCACATTTTCCGATATACCCGGCAGCGAAAGACAGCCCTCGCTATAGGTACTCGTTTCTTCGCTCTCCTCGGTTATCTCAGGATTGATAAACACCTGCTTAAAGTCGGCACAGTCGGGATAATCTTCTCCCAGTTCAGAGCCGTCCACAATGAACATCCGTTTGCTCAATCCTACTTGCGGGGCAGCCAAACCGCATCCTTCGGCTTGGGTCAGAGTTTCCTGCATGTCGGCTATCAATTGCTTGATGTCCATTTCGCCCTTTTGTATCTCGTCGGTCTCTTTTCTCAAAGCGGGCTGACCGTATAAATAGATAGGTAATATCATAGTGTTGTCAAATAGTCTTCCAATATGATGCACGCGGCTATCTTATCCACTACGGCTTTGTCTTGCCGTTGCTTGCGTTTCATGCCACCGTCTATCATCGCTCTATGCGCCAACACGGAGGTGAAACGCTCGTCGTAAGGAATCAATCGTATAGAGGGATAAGTCGTGCGAAACCAGTCCATAAAGGGGGTGATATACTGCATCGACTCACTGTCTTTTCCGTCCGTTTGAGTCGGTTTGCCTATTACCACCTCGTCTATCTCGCCTTTCTGCAATTCATTAGTCAGCCATGTTTTCAAACCGGCTGTCTCCACGGTAAGCAACGGATTAGCCGTTATTCGGAGCATATCCGTAACGGCTAATCCTGTTCGTTTCTTACCGTAATCAATTGCCAGTATCCGCACCCTCTAAACTTTAAACTACAAACTATTGTACTTCTCCTCCATCCCAAGGCGATAATACAGACTCTTCAATGCCCGTTCACAGTCGTAGTTATCCTTATTCAGTTCATATGCCTTTTCGAACAGAGGCAATGCCTGTTTATAGATGGCGTCCATCTCTTTGCGGGCTTGGTTATATTCGGCATCGCTCATACGGACAGTTTCCTCGTTGATCTTATTGGCTTTCTCCACATATACATAGCCGTAATTGGTGTATAAGTCGGAGTTGTTAGGGTCTATTTTCAGTCCTTCCTCAAAGGTAGCCACGGCTTCATCATAGCGTCCTTCCATGGTCAGGATAGAACCCTTGGAGTTGAAATACTGCGCTTGGGGATCCAAAGCGATGGCTTTATCCAACAGAGCAACGGCATGAGCGTAGTCTTTTTCGCCTACATACGAATTGATTCGGGCTTGCATAAAGCGGGACTCTTTGGGGAAGAGTTCAATACATTGGTCCATTACCTCGTACGCCTTGGCGGAATCGCCCATATTCAGGTAGCAACTGTATAGGTACTCACCGGCACTGACGGCCTTGTAATTACCTTTCACCAATTTGCTGAATATGTCTGCCGACTCCTGATATAACTCAGCCGAATAGGCAAGCATTCCTGCGCTGTGGCATAAGTCCTGATAAATGGTGTCACGCACCATCTTCTGTTGCGTTTTCTCGTCCTGCATCATGGGCAGTTCGGGGATGGACACATACATCTTATACAAATCGTAGGTACCTTTGTAGTCTTTCGCTTCGTACAATGAACCTGCAAAACCGAGCAATGCCTGGTTGTTCCAATAGTCCAGCATGCGTTGGGCAATGTTCTTGCGAATTTGCACATTCTTCTTGTCCATCACCATGTTGCCTTTCTTGTCCTGCACCAATACTTGCGCCAACTCATCGGCTTTGAGCCAGTACTCGTAACTCTCTTTCTGCGCTTTACCCATTACATCATAGTCCACACTCTGACCTAAGTAGCGTTTGTTGGATTCGGCTTCCGACTCCATATAGCCGATTAGTCCAGCCACATACCATGTGTTGGCTTGGTTTTTGGTCTCGTCGTTCTCCAGTGCGCCTTTTATCAGCGTGCGAGCAGCAGCAAAATCAGGAACTTCCTGCATAGCCAAACCTTGGGCTTTCTTAACATCTTTTTCTTGACCGAAGCAGACGGCACTCATCAGCACCGCACCGGCGATAAATAATACTTTTTTCATAACTTTTTTATTTTAATTTTCAATTAGCAACTTTATTGCGTTCTATTAGCGTTAGCGTTCTATTCTGCTGTTTCAGCAGATTCCTCCGCTTGCGGCTCGGCTTCTTCCTCTTTGGGTACCGTGCAGCCGAACATCAGCGTATCATTGCGTTTCTGCAACTCAATTAGTTTAACGCCCTGTGTGGCGCGACCCATCACGCGAATACTGTCTATCGCCATACGAATGGCTGTACCCGACTTGGTTATCAGCATCAGGTCCTCGTCGTCGCTTACGGCGTGCAGGCCAATCAGCATACCTGTCTTATCGGTCAGGTTCATGGTCTTGACACCCTTACCGCCACGGTTAGTGATACGATATACCGGTTCTCCGTCTTCGTCATCCAGGCGAGTACGCTTACCGCAACCCTTCTCCGAGATAACCAAAACAGTCTTGTCACTGTTGGGCTCCACACAAATCATGCCAATAGCTCTGTCTTGACCGTCATCTTCCAGCGTGATGGCTTTCACGCCGGTAGCCGTACGGCCCATGGCACGCACCGTATTTTCGGGGAAGCGGACCACCTTACCGTTGTAACTGGCTATCAGCATTTGGCTCTCACCGTCGGTCAGCGTTACACCTATCAGCGCATCGCCTTCGCGCAGACCTACAGCGTTGATACCGTTGGTACGCGGACGGCTATATGCTTCCAATGTCGTTTTCTTCATCAAGCCGTTCTTGGTAGCAAAAATCAGGTAGTGGTTATTCACATATTCGGCATCGTTCAAACCCTTCACATTGATGAAGGCACATACTTTGTCACCCTTTTCGAGGTTGATAATATTCTGTATGGCACGACCTTTGCTTTGGCGGTTGCCTTCGGGTAAGTCATACACTTTCTGCCAGAACAGACGGCCTTTCTCGGTAAAGAACATCATCGTGCTATGCATGCTGGCTTGGTGAACATACTCGATAAAGTCCTCGTCACGGCTGGCGGATGCTTTCATTCCTACACCGCCTCTACCCTGCTCGCGGAACTCTGCCAGCGGCGTGCGCTTGATATAGCCAAGGTGCGAAATGGTAATAACCATATCGTCGTCGGCGTACATATCCTCCGGATTGAACTCGGTCGCCATCTTGACGATTTTGGTGCGACGCTCGTCGGCGTATTTGTCTTTTATCTCCATCAACTCGTCCGTAATAACACCGTAGCGCATGACTTCATTTTCAAGCAGTTCTTTCAAGTGGGCAATCAGTTTCTCCAACTCGGCATATTCGTTCTTCAATTCGTCGATACGCAAACCGGTCAGTTGGCTCAGACGCATATCCACTATGGCTTTCGACTGCAGGTTGTCCAAATCGAAGCGTTTCTCCAAATTGGCTTGAGCATCCTGCGGCGTACGGCTGGCGCGGATAATCTTGACCACTTCGTCAATGTTATCCACGGCGATAATCAAGCCCTCCAAGATATGGGCTCTCTCCTCGGCTTTCTTCAGTTCCCAACGGGTGCGGCGGGTTACCACATCCATGCGGTGTTCGATAAAGGTCGAGATAATATCCCTCAAATTCAGCAACTGCGGACGACCTTTTACCAACGCGATGTTGTTGCAGGAGAACGAACTCTGCAACGCGGTAAATTTATACAGTTTATTCAGCACCACTTGGGCGTTGGCGTCGCGTTTAACATCTATCACGATGCGTATATCGCGTTTGGACTGGTCGCTTATGTCGGCGATGCCTTCTATTTTCTTGTCGCTAACCAGTTCGGCAATGTTCTTCACAAGGTCGCTCTTTACCACACCGTAAGGCAGTTCGGTAATAATGATCTCCTCACGACCGTTGTCTTTGGTCTCGATGTCGGCATTACTGCGGATAACAATTCGTCCGCGTCCTGTTTCGAATGCGTCGCGCACACCCTGATAACCGTATATCGTACCGCCTGTCGGGAAATCGGGGGCTTTGATATATTCCATCAATTCCTCAATAGTTATCTCACGTGGTTCTTCACCGTGCATTGTGCATTGTGCATTCTCAATCTGTCTCTTCACGTATGCCACGCAACCGTCTATCACTTCACCCAGATTATGGGTGGCCATATTGGTTGCCATACCCACGGCAATACCCGTGGCACCGTTCACCAGCAGGTTCGGGAAGCGGCAGGGCAATACGACCGGTTCGCGCAGCGAGTCGTGAAAGTTGAGTTGCATATCAACCGTATCTTTTTCGATGTCGCGCAACATCTCCTCTGCCAGTTTGCTCAGGCGGGCTTCCGTATAACGCATGGCAGCGGCGCCGTCGCCGTCCACACTACCGAAGTTACCTTGACCGTCCACAAGGCAGTAACGCATGTTCCACGGCTGCGCCAGGCGCACCAGGGTGCCGTATATACTGCTGTCGCCGTGGGGGTGATATTTACCCATTACCTCACCCACGATACGCGCGGCTTTCTTGGTCGGTTTGTCGCTCGTGTTGCCCAGTTCGTTCATTCCGAACAGCACGCGGCGCTGCACGGGTTTGAAGCCGTCCCGTGCATCCGGCAAGGCACGGCTTACGATAACGCTCATCGAGTAATCGATGTACGAGGATTTCATTTCCTCGTCAATCTTTACAGGAATAATTCTGTCTTGGTTTGTTTCCATAATTGTATATTGTTTTTACTTATTACTCCAAATCAAGCGCAAATTTACAAAAAAAATCTGAAACCGCCAAATCTTTGATATAAAAAAATCACTTTTTCTCACCGACACCCTGTCGATTTGCACACTTACCCCCTCTCAAATCGCCTAAAAATGCCCTTAAAATCAATTCTTCACTTTCGCAAGGTATCCAAATCACCCCCCATATCTTGACGCTTCGCTGTCGTCGTACAACTTGTTAAACCTGCTAAACCCGTTAAACTTGCTAAACCTGTTAAACCCGTAAAAAAATTCCCGATAAATTTGCGTACCTCAATTTTTTTTTGTACTTTTACAGCCGCAAATACCAAAGAACACTTTTTATGCGTAAATTTTTCTTTCTGGCAGCACTCTGCTGCGCAATGATGGCACAGGCCATCTCTGTGGACCGTGTAGAACCGCTCAACTGGTGGACCGGTATGCAATGTCCCCTCACGCTGATGGTGCATGGCAACGACCTCGCATCAGGCACCGTGCAATGTACCGTGACAATGAACGGCAAAGCCACTGACGGACTGGTTATCCGTCAGGTTCGCAAGGCAGAATCGCCCAATTACCTGTTCATCGATGTTGATGTTCGTCTCGCGGGCACATACGCGTTCCTTATTAAGAACGGGCGCAAGAAAACACGTTTCACCTATGACATCATAGAGCGACGCGTGGCGAATTGCTTGGACCCGCGCGCCAACTGCCTGCGGGAGTCTTTTTCTGCCAAAGATATGATCTACCTGATTATGTCCGACCGCTTCCGCGATGGCGATAGCACCAACAACACCGTTGCCGGTATGAAAGAGCCGTGCCGCAAGGGATATATACACGGTCGCCAAGGTGGTGATATACAGGGTATTATAGACGAGTTGCCGCACATTAAGGAACTGGGAGCAACCGTTATTTGGCCTACCCCGCTCACATGGTCCAATGACAGTGCTTTTTCCTATCACGGCTATGCCTGTGCAGACTATTACCATATTGACCCGCGTTTCGGTACCAATGACCTCTATCGCGACTTCGTCCGCCGCGCCCATGCCATGGGGTTGAAAGTCATTATGGATGTGGTCACCAACCACAGCGGCATTGAGCATTGGTGGGCAAAAGACCTGCCTTATCATGACTGGTGGCACCGGTTTGATACTTATACGGGCACCAACAATGCTTTTACTACGGCTTATGACCCCAATGCGTCGCAATATGACCGCCGCTTGAACGATGAGGGATGGTTTGACCACCACATGCCGGATATGAACCTCAATAACCCCGACTTGTTGCAGTATTTCAAACAGTGCTATATCTGGTGGATTGAGTTTGCCAATCTGGACGGTCTGCGTGTAGATACCTACCCCTATAACGAGAAAGAACCCATGTCCGAGTGGTGCCGGGCCATTCGTGCCGAATATCCGTGGATTAATATCGTAGGCGAGACATGGACCCGCCCCGCTTCGCAAGTGGCTTATTGGCAGAGTGGCACAAGGAACGCGGACGGCTTTGACAGCCACCTGCCCGCCGTGATGGACTTCCCCACGGAGGAGGCCATCCGTCAGGCGTTGGAGAACGACGGCAATTACTGGGGCGGAGGTATGGCAAAAGTGTATGACGCCCTGACGGCAGACGGCTTATACGGCGATGTGAATAACCTGCTCATGTTTGTGGGCAATCACGACATGGACCGCTTTGCCGATATAGTCAAGGACAATGACCCGCGCCGCGTCATGATAGGTCATATCCTGATTGCCACCATGCGGGGCATTCCGCAGATGTTTGCAGGTGATGAATATATGCAACGCTCCATCGACCGCAGTATGGGGCATTCGGGCTTGCGCCAACCCCTGCCCGCAGAGACCGAACTGACCGAGGCGCAAAAAGCCCTGTATGAGCAGATGAAGACCCTCTGGAACTGGCGCAAGCACGAGCCGGTGCTGTGGGAAGGCAAGACGATGCATTTCCTGTCGCGTGACAACACCTACGCCTATTTCCGCTACACGGACGACGAGGCGGTTTTGGTGTATATCAATGCCGGCGAAGAGGCACGCACGATGCCGGTGTCGCATTATGCTGAAATACTATCCAAATACAACCCCAACGGGGTGCTGCCTTTGGAGCATAACCGACCGGTTGATTTGACCGTTGAGCAGTCTGTTGCCCCCCTTAGTGCGCAAATAATCAAGCTAAAACGCTAAAAAAAATATATTTTTCGCAAAATATTTGCATAAATTAAAAATTTGTTGTACCTTTGCATCGCAAAGTGTGCAAGCGGCTTTAGCACATCGGTAGTGCATCAGCTTCCCAAGCTGAGGAGGCGGGTCCGACTCCCGTAAGCCGCTCAACTTCGGCTCGAATAATTTTCATCACGATGAAACAGATATTTACTTTAACGGTTTTTATTGCGCTTTTAGGTCTTACGTCCTCAGTATATGCGCAGGATTTTCAGACGGGCTCCGATATAATGAATTCGGGTAGTGCCTATTCGTCGTCCGTTTCCGCTGTCGGTGCCGAGCAGGTAGACGAGATGGCTCCCACAACGTATTCCACCCGTGTTATGCGTCGCGGTGATGACGATTGGGGAGAAAACCAGAACCCGGGATATGGCGGCGTTGATTCTCCCATTGGCGAGCCGCTTGTGCTACTCTTCTTTGCTGCCGTTGCCGCCGCAGTAATATCCCTCCGTATCCGCAAAGAACGGGCATCTGCAACCGCAAAATAATGGCTTCGCAGAAAAAATTTCAATAAAATGAACGATATATTTGTATATATCGTTTTTTTTATATATCTTTGCGCGTTGAAATCTAACACCACAATCAATTAATCAAACAAAAAACAATATTATGAAACAGGGGATCGGCGAAATATGGACTATTTTACAGCAATCATTACCATTGATTGTTGCTAATCGCCCCGTGAAGCCGACCAACAATCCAATGGTGGATAAGATTGTTTCTATTTATGAAATGATTCTTCATCCTGATTTGCAGTTACCACAGGTGCATCTTCTTCATACTGATGCTCAAATGAATGACGACATGGCGCATTTTGAGCACGCCATCTGTACTGCTTGTGTATGCGATTATTTGCGTCCTGTTGTCTCATATTTTGTTAGTGAACTCATGTGCAATGTTGAGCAACATGCAAATGTACCTTTGGGCTATGGGATAGTGCATTATGACTCTTCCAATCGAACATTGTTATTGGGTATTGCCGATGGAGGCATCTCCATTTATGGTAGTTACACTCTCGCTCGGAAGTATCAGGATAAAATAGGAGATAGTGATGCACAAGCGCTTTATTTAGCACAAAACGGATATTCCACAAAGAACCTTCCTGATGCCGAAAATCGAGGTTATGGTATTTCGTCCAATGCCAAGTTAATTGTAGAGGGATTGTCCGGCGCATTTTCAATTGTATCAGGTAACGCACTTTTTTACAGAGCAAAGGGGGTCAAACAAATCATTACCTTACCTAACGATATTGATTGGCCCGGTACACTCGTCTTGGCAGAAATTCCGCTGCCCAATCAAGTCATTGATTTATATAAATATATCAACTAACCTATGAAGCATTTAATCAAAATATCCGATCAATTTGGGACCGAGTTCCGCACACGCTCTTTAGTGGAGCGTCTGGGGCAGACTTTGGTTCCGCAGGATGAGTATATGTTTGATATGACGGGAATAGAAATGATTTCTCGTTCTGCTGCAGATGAGCTATACAATATTGTATCGAACAATCATGTAGAGATTATCCACATGTCACCATTTGTACTGCAAATGTTTGATGCGGTTAAGATAGGGCGTTTCCAACCACGCAAGCATGAAAACAGTGATGTGCAGTTTGTTCATTGCTCAGATATTAGTCAATTAGCTGCCTGCTTATAGAGAACAAAGCGCTAACATACAAACACTGCAAATAAAATATAAATCACAATCAATACTAACTAACAAATGAGTGCATTACAATTACAGACCAGTTCACGAATCATTGAAGCCATGGGATCAATGATAAATGACAAGCAAAAGGTGAATCAAGTTATTGGGTTCATTGCCTATTTAGGTTCAATGCCGGAGCAAACACCTCTCATCACACAAGAAGAGTTGGATCGTCAATGTATGCCCTTGAATGTTGCGATGGATGGGTTGCGTAGTCGTACACATGATTATTTCTTTGCTACCAAATGAAAGTTTACATAGATAATCATGTGATTGATGTTATGTGGAGTTTTTACGAAAAAAGTATACAACTGCACCCTGCATTAGATTACATGACCGTTATAAATAAAATTGACCGATTAGAGAAAGCCATGTTGGAATTTTCTGCCTTCGCAGATGCTTTCCACAAAGAGCCCTATCTTTCCCGCTGGCGGGATGCAGGATACTTAGAATTTGTATGTGAAGATTTTCATTTTGCCTACAAAATCTACCATCTTCCAAGTGGTGAGAGAGTTCTTCGCTTTCACGATGCAGTGCATTCGTTATTAAATCATAATTGTGCCAATTAAACAAAAACAATATAAATCACAATCAATACTAACTAAAAGAATCCAAACCATTATTGTTTATGATAGATAAAGTTCAATATTGGATTGAAATGGCAGACTACGACTACACCGTTGCTCTGGATTTGCAACGTGCCAAGCATTGGTTATATGTGGCTTTTATGTGCCATCAGGTGCTTGAGAAAACGCTCAAGGCATATTGGGTTGCCACTCAACCGAACGACCCTCCTTATGTGCATAACTTGGCGAGATTAGCAGAAGGATGTGGATTGAGTCACCAGATGAACGAGGAGCAAAATCTATTTATTGAGACAATGACTCCAATGAATATTGAAGCACGCTATCCGGATTACAAGTCATTGCTTGCATCCTCATTGAATCAAGCAGTGTGCGCAGATATACTTACCCAAACTCAGAACTTACAACTATGGATCAAAAGCAAGTTATAAATATTGTTCGCAAATACAAAGAGGCAGTTGCTGCTAAATATGCAGACGCCAAGGTATATTTGTATGGTTCTTATAGCAAAGGAACGGCTCATCCTGATAGTGATATAGATGTTGCTATTATAGTTCCGTCCATTGAAGGCAATTGGTTTGCTATAGTTCCACCTTTATGGCACATGGCC
>JAZUGJ010000061.1:0-4510 GCA_045641145.1 Paludibacteraceae bacterium | reverse complement strand
AATGGCTGATAGCAAAAATCAACCAAATGGGTAATAAATTGTGCTATTTTTTGCATTTTTGTTTGGACAAGTAAATTTTTTTCCGTAACTTTGCAGCCAAATTGCGTGCAAAGGTACTAAATAAATACCAAATACGCAACTTTTATCTGTATAAATTTAATTTTGAATTGTGTAATGGACGACTATCACCCTGATAATGCAACAAGTACGCGCCAAAAAATCTTTGGGGCAGCATTTCTTGAAAGACTTGGGCGTCGCCCGTCGAATTGCTGACACAGCCCCCGCTGGTCGAGTTCTCGAAATAGGACCCGGCATGGGTGTATTAACACAGTTCTTACTTCAAAACAAAGATATTCAACTGACTGCCGTCGAACTTGATAACGAGTCCGTGCGCTACCTTAATGAGTGGTATCCCGAACTGCATCTCATTGAGGGTGATTTTCTTAAGTTGGATCTTAATAATCTATACCCCGAAGGTCAATTTAGCGTGATAGCCAACTATCCCTATAATATCTCTTCACAGATATTCTTTAAAGTCCTGGACTATAAGGACCGCATTCCTGTATGCTCCGGTATGATACAAAAAGAGGTGGCGGAACGATTGGCTTCTGCACCCGGCAAAAAAGCGTATGGCATACTGAGTGTGTTACTGCAGGCATGGTATGACATTGAGTATTTGGAAACGGTGCCGGAACATGTGTTTGCTCCCCCTCCAAAAGTCAAGTCGGCGGTGATTCGCATGACGCGCAATAAGCGGACCGATTTGGGTTGCGACGAACAACTGTTCAAAACTGTGGTCAAGACGGCTTTTAACCAACGACGAAAGCAAATGCGCAATTCTCTTCAACAGTTGGCAGGAAAAGGTAACCTCATCCTGGAAGAGAATATCTTTACGCGCCGACCTGAACAACTGACAGTAGAAGAATTTATTGAGCTGACGCTCATAATTCAAAAAAACGCTTAACTTACAAATTTACTCACTTACAAATTGAATAGTCATGTCAGAACTGAGAATATACTACAAGGATAGCGACAAGATAAAAGTTGCCAAAACCATCAACGCCCTGAAAGAACTGGACAAGAAAGATATTGTCTGGATTGACCTGCTGGACGTATCCGACAAAACAGAGGATACTTTAGAGGGTTTCCTGAAAATTGATATCCAGGAAGATGAGGAAATGGAAGAGATTGAGATGTCTAGTCGTTATATACAGACGGATGATTCAATAGTCGCCAACTCCAACTTTCTGAAAGATGATTTTGACGTGGAGCCGGTGAACTTCGTACTGAAAAACAATATATTGGTAACTACCCGCGATGTCGAGTTGGGCTCTTTCAGCGAGACGGTAAAGAAAATGCAGGTGGCTGCCCGTTCTTTCCCAACCGGCTATCATGTCTTGGTGGCTTTGATGGAGACACGAGTGGAAAAGGACGCCGACTTGATTGAGGACACGACCGACCTGATTACCAAACTGAGTAAGGAAATCAACGCCAGCGACCATGTGGATGAAGATGTACTCATACAAATCAAGGACTTGCAGGAAAAAGTAACCGTTATTCGTCAGAATATAATGGATAAACAGCGGGTGATAAGCAATTTCCTCAAATGCGATTTCTTCCCGCAGGATTTGCAACCGCGCTTGACTATGATTATTAAGGATATCAATTCGCTGTTCGATTATACGCGATTTGGATTTGACCGTTTGGACTACCTGCAAGATACCTTCCTTGGTCTGGTTAATATCGAGCAGAACAAGATAATCAAGATATTTACCGTTGTGAATATTGTTTTCCTGCCGCCTACTTTGGTTGCCAGTATGTATGGTATGAACTTTGATTTTATGCCCGAACTGCATTGGCAACATGGCTACCTGTTCGCTATCGGGTTCATGCTCATTTTCACCCTCGCGGTCTTGGGCATTTTCAAGTGGAAAAAGTGGTTATAAGTGTCATATTTTGTTGTTTTGAGAAGATAGCCTCTTTACTCATAAAAAATTTCAATTTTGCTTTATGACAACGTTGCAAAGTTATATAAATAGCAATAAAAATGCATTTTTTCATCAAAAAATTTGCGTAATTCAAAATATTATTGTATTTTTGCACAAAATTTAGGCAGGTAAATCCTAATATAGGAGTGATAAGTGTCATAAGTGTAGTGTAAATACACCTCCTTTAGGGGCTGCCTTTTTTTTATATAGTTATGGCACAAAATATCTATTTGGATGAAAGTGGAGACCTTGGTTGGGTTTTAGATTTGCCGTATCGAAAAGGCGGTTCGAGTCGTTTTATGACGATTGCGTTTGCGATGTGTCCATCAGAAAAATCTCACTTATTAAAACGTGTTGTTCGAGACGTGTATAAATATGTCGGCGCAAATCCAAAAAATGAACTCAAAGGGAGTAGCATGACAACAGAGCAAAAATGTTATTTTGCGAAACAAGTTCATAAACTACTCATCGCACATCCAGATATAAAAATCAGTGCTATCACTGTTAAAAAACAAAATGTACAAGAACACATCCGCGAGGATGCAAATAAATTGTACAATTATATGATAAAATTGGCAGTACTCCCAGTTGTAACAAAGGAGCCAATGGTTAATTTGATTCGAGACAATAAATCTGTAAAGGTCAAATCTGGCAATAGTTTAATTGACTATCTTCAAACGTCACTTTGGTTTGATTACGAAACTAATACAAAAATTGTGGATTATCCAATGGATAGTAAAAAAGTACAAAACTTAATATTTATAGATTGGATAAACAATTTAGTGTGGGGTAATTATGAGGATCAAAATGCAGCAGCCTTTAACATTATTTCTAGTGATATAAATTCAATTACTTTGTTTTTCCATTAGATATATATAATTCGCTGATAAGTTTTGCCGTTTTTTAAGTTTGTTTTTTCTAAATTTATGGACAGTTTTTCCTCATTTCCTCACGAAGTTGTGTGAGTAAATCTACTTATTACCTTTGGCACGATTATGATGTTTGCACAGCATTTGGCAGTTATTAGGATCGGTGGCACCGCCTTTTGACCACGCTGTAACATGGTCGGCATCCATTTCGTCCAATCGCCAAATCTTGTGCTTGTTGCTATCATGCCCCATCGCACAATCCGGGCAATTGCTTACGTCATGTGCTTTTGCTTCTTCGGTTTGACGAGCATATACACTCCGTTTTGTGGGTTCGTCAAAGCAACGAATATCCAATAACTCCGTCTTTTGGCAACCGCCTAAGATATATTCAAAAACGCCCTTGCGATTCTTCACATAGTAGTCGGCATAAAGGCGTTTCTGTATGGTTTCTACCTCTTGCGGATTGTACGGCGTGCTGTGGTAGGTCTCGTAAAACTCACCCCACGGCAGTCCGCACATCTCTTTTTCCACACAATTGAACACCCGACTCGCCCAGTCGATAACGCTATCGAAGTACGTTTGCAACTCGTTAATGTTTGTGCAATAGCGGTGGTCTGACATATAATGCTGCACTCGTTTATCCATATCGGTATCCGCATAATTACGACTAACCCATTCCAATGCCGTAGCAAGATAATCCTGACGCAATGGCGAGCCACTAATGTAAGCCGCCCATTTATTGATGTTGGCATTTTGCGAGTTAGAGAATTGTGCCTTGGCAAGCGTCACAAAAGGACCGCTATACACGGCATTGTTCACCTCTTGCTGGTTGAGAGGAATGCCAGCAATGTTAATCGTCTTAAACCACTCTTTGATTTCGCTTTCGTCGCCTTCACATTCATACACAAGCAGTTCTGCCTTGTTGATTTTGTCCTGTTTATCAGCAGGTAGGCTGTCGAAATACTGTTCCATTCTGTTGAACGTTATAGCAAATTTGCCTGTCAGGAAACGCCCTAACGAGGTAATACGCTGCTGTCCATCCAATACCTCCAACGAGCCGTCTGTGAGTTTATTGAAATAGAGCAACCCTAACGGGTAGCCTTTGAGCACGCTATCAATAACGTCCATTTCTTTTTTTCCGCCTTTTTCGGCATAGAGGTAATTACGTTGATACTCGGGCTGAATGGTAAGTTTTCCCCCTAAGCCATAGAGACCTTTTCCCTCATAAGTGTTGTACACAAAACCGTTGCAGATTTCGGCAACTGTGTATTGTTTTAATGTTGTCTTCATATCATATTGTTTTTAGAAAAATAGCGTAAATATCCTGTATCCTCTCAGTAAGATGTGCAGAATCACCCGTTAATCACCCATTAATCACCCATTAATCACCCGATAATCACCCGATACTGATAGGTATTTCATAGTAAGTTTATAGTAAGTTCATAGTACTTGCATAGTAATATGGTAGGTTCTTCGTCATATTTCGTGAAGGAGAGTCATAGATATCGGCGTTCACCGCCGATAGAGAGTGTGCATTGCGGCATAATCGGCGTTCAACCGCCGATGCCGAAACGACAATAATATCGTCCAACTGTGTGTACAACAGAAAAATATAGCCACACGTTGTTGCACAACACAATAACATTGAGTGTG
>JAZUGJ010000060.1:0-7225 GCA_045641145.1 Paludibacteraceae bacterium | reverse complement strand
ATCAATCTCGTCTATAAAAACAATACCTTTTTCCGCTTTCTCCACATCGTAGTTAGACTCCTGTAAGAGGCGTACCAGCAAACTCTCCACATCTTCGCCCACATAGCCCGCCTCTGTCAGTACGGTGGCGTCAACAATGGTGAACGGTACGGATAGCATCTTGGCAATGGTCTTGGCTAAGAGGGTCTTGCCCGTGCCGGTGGAACCGACCATAATGATATTGGACTTCTCAATCTCTACATCCTTAAAGGCGTCGTCCTTGCTTTGTGCCTGCAAAAGGCGTTTATAGTGGTTATAAACGGCCACACTGAGGTAGCGTTTGGCTTCGTCCTGACCGATAACATACAGGTCTAAAAAGCGTTTTATCTCCTCCGGCTTAGGCAGGTTTTCCAGATTCAGTTGGTCCATTTTCTGCATCTTGGCATTGTTGGCAATCATCTCCTGAATCATCTTGTGCCCCGTTTCGATGCAGTCCCAGCATATCAAGGCATCTTCACCTTGAAAAATCTGCTGCATCGGACGCCCGCAGAAACTGCATATATTGTCTTTTTTCTTTCCCATTATTTCTTGGTGTACACTCTGTCTATCATGCCGTATGCCAACGCTTCCTGGGCGTTCATCCAATAGTCGCGGTCGGCATCTTGGCGTATCTTATCCACGGCTTGTCCGCTGTGGTCGGCGATTATCTGATACAGTTCATCTTTCAGTTTGAGAATCTCCTTGGCGGTAATCTCAATGTCGGACGCCTGACCTTGTATGCCACCCATCGGCTGATGAATCATGACACGCGAGTGGGGCAGTGCGGCACGCATGCCCTTCTCTCCTGCCACCAGCAGCACGGCACCCATGCTGGCAGCCATGCCGGTGCACATGGTACCTACTTTGGAATGAACGAATTGCATCGTGTCATAGATGCCCAGTCCGGCATACACCGAACCGCCCGGCGTGTTGAGGTAAAGGTGGATATCCTTGTCCGAATCGGCACTGTCCAAATAGAGCAACTGCGCCTGAATAACATTGGCGGTGTAGTCGTTCACCTCGGTGCCGAGGAAAATAATGCGGTCCATCATCAAGCGCGAAAAGACATCCATCTGGGTGACATTCAGTTGGCGTTCCTCTAAAATGGACGGAGAAATGTAACTGTCCTGCATCACTTTCTCCACATGCATGGAGTTCAGCCCCTGCGCTTTGGCGAATTGTAAGAAATCGTTTTGCATTAATTTACACACTTACAAATTTACACACTTACAAATTTACAAATTGCTTAGGCAAACAATTTGCCGAAGTCCTCGTGGCTGATGGCCTTGTCCTCCACTTTGGCAACACCTTTCAGCGCCTCGTAAATCTTATTTTCTGCCACGCGCTCAACGATACCGCGCAGTTGGTCGTCTTTTTTCAGCATCTCCTGGGCGTAGGAGTTCAGGTACTGGTCGTCAATGTGCATCAAACCGTACTGCATGAACTGCATCTTGGCAACTTCTTTGGCGTATGCTTCCACGTCTTCTTTCTCCACTTTGATGTCGTAGTGTTTCATCAACTGGTCTTTGGCGAGGTGCCATTTCAGTTCCTCTATCATAGCGGGAAAATCTTTCTCCAGTTGCTCGTCGGTCAGTTTGTCATTGGTCGCTTTCACCCAGCGTTTGAGGAAATCCTCGGGCATAGCCAGTTTTTCCATTTTCTTCATGATGGCGGCTTTGGCATCTAAACCGAATTTATATTTGCTGTCCTCTGCCATGTTGGCTTCTATCTCGGCTTTTACTCTGGCGCGGAACTCTTTTTCGTCCTTGGGCGCGTTGTCGCCGGCATATACTTTGGCAAACAGTTCGCCGTCTATCTTGGCTGCCTCGTGGCGCGTAATGCCCTGAATTTCAAAGGTAAAGTCCGAAGTCATTTCTTTGGCTTCCTCTTTCTTGATATCCAGCATGCTGGCTACTTCCACTTCGCTTTCGTAGGCCTTCATGGGGTTGAAAGTCACCACATCGCCTTTCTTCTTGCCCATGAATTTCTTTTGAATGGTCTTGCTCTTCATATACATCGGGTTCAGCATGGCATTCTCCTTTTGAATGGGGTTCTCGTCCTTGCCGACCTCTTTCAGCAGACCTTTCAATACATCGTTCTCCTTCACCTCTTCGGCATCTGCATACTCGCCGAAACGCTCTGCGTAACTGTTGACTTGGTTGGTAACCATCTCGTCCGTAACGGTGATGATGTAGTTGGTCAGTTTGTTTTTGGCGCTCAGGTTGGCGTCAAAGTCGGGAGCCACGGCAATGTCAAAGGCAAAAGTGAATGTGTCCTGTGTGTCAAAATCAACGGCAGGAGTCAGTTCGTCGTTGGGCATCGGATCGCCTAATATATGCAGTTTCTCGTTTTCGATATATTCACCCAATTTTTCTCCGATAGTCTTGTTGATAACCTCTGCCATTACGCCTTTGCCGTACATTTTCTTTACCAGTCCGACAGGCACCATGCCCGGACGGAACCCCGGGATATTGGCTTTTTGACGGATTTGACGCAACTCTTTCTGTACGGCTTCTTGATAGTCTTGGGGCTCAATGGTCATGGTCAGCACGCCCGTCAAGTCCTTGATTTCTGATTTTTCGATTTTCATATTTGTGTATTTTTATTGTTTATGTCGTTCTATTCCGCATAAATAGCATGCAAAGTTACACTTTTTCTCCGATATTTGCAAAAAAAATTGCATTATTCGGGATAATTTAGTAATTTTGCAGTCAAATTCATTATCTCATGATAACATTCTTGGTTGCCCTCGTAGCCCTCGTGGTCGGCTACCTCCTCTACGGAGTGTTTGTGGAAAAAGTGTTCGGTATTCATCCTGAGGCGCAAACCCCTGCTATATCGAAGCAGGACGGCGTGGATTTTGTGCCGATGAGCCCGTGGCGCATTTTTCTCGTGCAGTTCCTCAATATAGCCGGTCTCGGTCCTATTTTCGGTGCCATCATGGGTATTTTCTTTGGTCCGGCAGCGTTCTTGTGGATTGTGTTCGGTACCATCTTTGCCGGTGGCGTACATGACTACCTCAGTGGCATGATGTCTGTCCGCAAGGGTGGGGTGTCCTTGCCGGAAATAATAGGTGACGAACTGGGCAACGGCGTTAAGTTCTTTATGCGTGCCCTTTCGTTGGTCCTGCTTATCTTGCTGACTACCACTTTCCTCAGCGGTCCTGCCACCTTGCTGCAGGGTTTGTTCCCGCTATCTACATGGATGCCGTTTACGCCGGATAATGTTCCGTTTGAGTACTCCTACCAATTGGGTACTTGGCATCCGGTCGGCAAAGTCCTGCCTATTGTGTGGGTGCTGCTCATTTTCGCTTACTATGCCTTGGCAACCGTGCTTCCCGTCGATAAACTGATTGGGCGTTTCTATCCTATTTTTGGCGGCATACTGCTCTTTATGGGAGTCGGAATTATGATTATCATGCTGGGCTGGCACGCTTCGGAAATGCCCGAACTGACCGACGGACTCTATAACCGTCGCCCCTCGATGCCCATGTTCCCCATGATGTTCGTCTCTATTGCCTGTGGTGCCATCTCCGGTTTTCATGGCACCCAGTCGCCTATTATGGCGCGTTGCGTAACGTCCGAGCGTCAGGGGCGTGTTATTTTCTATGGTGCCATGGTGGCGGAAGGTATCTTGGCTCTTATCTGGGCGGCTGCGGCTGGCACTTTCTTTGCCGACCCCGAGCAGGGATTGTATGGTATTGACGGTCTGCAGGCGTTTGCTGCTGCCCATAAGGGCGAGAATATAGCCGCTTTGGTGGTGGACCGTATCAGTCGTTCCTGGCTTGGAACGGTAGGTGGTATTATGGCTATTGTCGGTGTCATTGCCGCTCCTATCACGTCGGGTGACACGGCGTTGCGTTCGGCACGACTTATCGTGGCTGATTTCATGCATTTGGACCAGAAACCTATTCGTCATCGTCTCTATATCGCTTTGCCTCTTTTCCTGTGCGTGTTCGGTATGGTCTTTGTTGATTTCGATGTCGTGTGGCGTTATTTCGCTTGGACCAACCAGACCCTGGCGGTCTTCACGCTTTGGGCAGGTACGGTCTTCCTTTTCAAGCAGTCTGTTTCTGCTTCTTCGCCTCTCTCTAAGTACGGCTATCTCATGGCGCTTGTCCCGGCACTCTTTATGACGATGGTCAGTGTCAGTTATATCCTGATAGCCCCGGAGGGTTTCCATTTCCCCGAGCCGTATCGCTGGGTGGCTTATGTCTTTGCTGCCGTCGTATCGCTTGGCGGGCTGTGGGTGTTTAGGGTCTTTACCCGCAAATATACTCCCGTCCTCTAAACTCGTGCATCGTCCACCCCCACCGTGCATTGTGCATTGTCAACCGTCAACCGCCACCGTGCATTGTGCATTGTCAACCGTCAACCGCCACCATGCATCGGGTGATTAACGGGTGATTAACGGGTGATTAATGGGTAATTAACGGGTGATTTGACTATCGTTATACTATTCTTATGTGTACTGTAGCCATTTTTTATCACCATTAAACCCGTTAAACCCGCTAAACCTCACCGTGCATTCTGCATTCTCAACCGTCAATCGCCACCGTGCATTGTGCATTGTCAACCGTCAAACAAAAAAAATCGCCCCGAAGGACGATTTTTTGTTTAGGCGACCTCGTCGCCGTTCTATTAGCGCAGCGTTCTATTAGCAACGCGTTCTATTAGGGCTTTCCCGTTCTATTATCTCCGGTTCTTTAGAACCCAACTGCGTTGTATCTCTTGCCGTTGGCGTCTATTATCAGGCGACCTTTGTGCATGAACTTGCCACCGTGCATGGTGCATTTATCGGAGTGCTCGGAAGCACCATTGTCAACCTTAATCAATCCGGTAGGAATCTCACTCATTTCGAACACACCGCCGTACCATTTGCCATCTTCGTCCGGCAGAGTTCCTGTCCAGCTGTTAGGCAAAGTCAAGAGAGCAGGATCAGTTGCTCCAACATTGGCAAAAGCATCATCCGCAATACCCTCTTGACAAGAATTGCCTTCAAGGGTAACGGCAGCTAAACTAGCACAATTAGCGAAAGCACCCATTTCAATCGTCGTTAAACCTTCAGGTAGGGTGACGGATGCCAAAGAGGAACATTGGAAGAACGTATTCTCTCCTATCTCCGTAACACCTGCGGGGATGGTGATGGATTGCAAGGAGCAGCCCAAGAAAGCGGCATCTCCAATCGTCGTTACATTGGCAGGGATAGTGATGGAAGTTACACCGGTGGATCTGAAAGCCCCCATTCCAATCGTTGTTACACTTTCAGGCAGGGTGATGGATGACAAAGTGGAGCAATCACCGAAAGCATTCGTTCCAATCTCGGTAACAGCAAAGTCAACATCTTTATACTTAACCGTAGCAGGAACAGTGCAAGTGGAACCGGTATAGTCATTATTGAAAGTCACCTTCACGGTGTTGGTCTCGCCTACGGCAGTAACCTCAAACTTCAGACCGGATGTTGCGTCCACGAATTGGTCACCTACGGCAGGAGCGGCAGGAGCAGCGATGGTGAATTCCACTTCCTTAAATGCCTCTTCAGCATCGCCTTCATCGGGTACATAGGTGGCAGTTGCTTTGACGGTGTAGTTACCGGCAGCAGTAGAAGTGAACTTGCCACCTTGGGCTTGTACATAATCGCCACCCTCGGCTTTTACCGCGTAAACAACCATAGGTTCAGCGCTGAAGTTTGCAACTGTAGCCGTGAAGGTCAGTTCGGAACCAACCACCAAGTCTCCGATAATAGCGATGTCGGTCACCGCAGGAGCAGGGGCTTCGTAGTTGAACTTACCACCATACCAATTGCCATTTGCGTCTGGTTTGCTGCCGGTCCAGTTAGCAGGCAGAACCAACGTAGCAGGAGTGGTGCTTCCTACATTGTAAAAAGTATTATTACCGATAGCATCTTGGCAAGCATTGCCCAAGAAAGTAACCGAAGCTAAAGCGGAGCAATTATAGAAAGCAGTCTCTACAATCTCCGTAACACTTGCAGGGATGGTAACGGAAGTAAGACCGGTGGCAGCAAAGGCGCCCTCTCCAATCGTTGGTAAACCCTCAGACAGCGTGACAGATTGCAAAGCGGAGCAACTAGAGAATGCAAGCCTCCCAATCGTGGTAACACTTGCAGGAATGGTGATGGATGGCAAAGAGGAGCAGCCTTCGAAAGCTTTCTCTCCAATCGTCGTTACACCGGGAGATAATGTGACGGATGCCAAAGAGGTACAATAGGCAAAAGCATAGGTTCCCATCGTCGTAACACCTGCAGGGATAGTGATGGATTGTAAATCGAAGCAATTAAGGAAAGCATCCATTCCAATCGTCGTTAAACTGGTAGGTAGGGTGACAGATTGCAAAGATTCGCACCATTGAAAAGCATATTCTTCAATAGTCGTAACACCTTCGGGGATGGTGATGGATAGCAAAGCAGAGCATTCATCAAATGCCATTCTTCCAATCTCCGTAACCGTACCATCATAGGTAACGGTACCATTACCTTCATTAAATTCGTGAGTAACAACGGTTCCAAGTTTGCTGAATTTGTACTCTAATTTACTCGTCGCCGTGTAAGTAAAGACAGAGCCATCTGCCCACAGTCCGACGCTTAGCGTCAGGGCTGCAAAAAGAAAAAATAATTTTCTCATAAATGTTTTGTTTTTTGTTAATAATATTGTTATATATATAAGGCAATGCCTATCCCGACACAAGTCAGGATAGGCACAGTCTATCTTTTATTTCTGAATGTTTTTTTTGTTGCGGTTCTAAACCGCTGCGAAGATTTACCCCCCCCTAAAAGGGCGGCTGTTCGCGTAATATGTAGGTAATTGGTGGTCATTTGAATAAATCAGAGTGTGTGCCGGTACGAGCCAGTGAAACTAACTTTATCGTGTTCCTAACATCATAAATCAATAACCAATCCGGCTCAATATGGCATTCCCAATAATGAGCAAACTTTCCACTCAAACGATGCGGATGGTAATTTTGGGGCAGTTCACCATTTGCTTGAAGCAAATCCAAAACAACTCGTAAAGATGCTTGATTACAACCTCGCGAAATACAACGCTTCAAATCCTTCTTAAACTGACCGGAATATTCAAGTTCGTACATGCTAACCTAAAATTTGCTTGAATAAATCATCCGAGTCTTTTGCACGCGTGCCACGCCCTGCCTCAAGTTCTTGCATAGCAGCAATAGTGGTGCTATTGGGTTGT
>JAZUGJ010000059.1:0-2516 GCA_045641145.1 Paludibacteraceae bacterium | reverse complement strand
CGCTTATGTCAGCACTTACCAATGCCGCCATGCCATCATGTGCATTCAGTTCGTCCCTGCGCCAAACAGCGTGAGGGGACAAGCTGGTCTCACAATCCGTTTCAAATACTTGGTCTGGTGCATTGAGTACATCACCAATCGTTTGAATCTTTGTCAAAGTCACGGCAACAACATCCGAATCTTCGCACCCATCCTTAAACGCCCGTGCCTTGATAGTTGTGGTGTCCTTGACCTTGACTTGCGCCGAATACAAAAGGCTGTCAGTAGTTGGCTCTGAACCATCAAGCGTATAATAAATCTTTGCACCCTCCGTTGCACAACTTATAGCAACGAACTTGACAGAGCCCATGAAATCTACAGAATCAGAATCAAACTTTGGCGTTGCAACCGTTTCAATGATTTCCACATCCGGAGCGGAGGAATCAAAAAATCCGTACGCCGCCAATCGAACACCGCCGCCAGGATAATCAAGGTGGCAATCGTCAGAATCTTTTGCGTTCCGCGAAAAAGAAGATATCCCGTCCGCATCGAAATGCCAATAGCCGCCGCGCATAACGCGCTGCGTTCCAACTTGCGGCCCAGTCGGGTCACTCACATTGGCCGTCAGCGTATCGGAATACCAATCCCTACACCATTCAAAAACATTTCCGTGCATATCGTACAGTCCCCATGCGTTCGGCGCATACGAACCTACTGCGGCAGTTCCATCCGACGAACCGCCGCTGTACCAATACCGCCCGACCTCGTTCGCCTCTGCGCAAAATCCCCAATCAGAGTAGTTCTTGCCGCTGTTATAATCCGTCTGCGTGTTTGCGCGGCAAGCATACTCCCATTCGGCTTCCGTTGGGATGTCAAACAGAACTCCGGTCTTTGAGCGCAAAACACCCATCAGAGAATCCGAATCAACAGCATCCGATGTTGGCCACAATGCTCCTTTATTCTTGCCGCGTATTAGGTCATAGGAAAACTCATCGGCGGGCCTCGCATCCGAATTTGCGTAGTTCGCAAACTTAGTCGAGCGGCGGTTTCCCGAAATCAGCAACGCTTGCGATTGCGTAAGCTCAAACACGGAAATGTAGAACGGATGTGAGATTTTGACTTTCGGGCAAGGAGCAACGCCCCCTCGCGCATTCCCATCATGCACAATGTCACCCATCGTAAACACACCCGCATCTATTCGCCGCAGAACAAGCCTCGTTGTTTTATACTCCCGCCCCCAACCGCCATTCGGCATTGAATCAAGATAGTTCACACCGAACGCAGGGGCATTTGCGCCGCCTTCTAAATCTATGACCATGTACAATGCGGAATCAGAAGATACGGACGAGCGATTAACCTTGACTAAAACCATCAATACATCGCTTGAATCAAATCCTTCTTTCACAGCCACAGCTTTAATCGTCGTGGTTTCATTTATCGAAAACGGCTCACAGTATTGGGCGCAGTTTTCTGTTGGCATTGTCCCATCCGTTGTATACCAAATCGTTGCGCCCTCCGTGTCACACGAAATGCTGACAATCTTTGCGCTGTCAGCCGATGACGATTCAACAGAAATCTCGGGCGTTGAAACCTGTCTCGTCATACGCACAAAAGTACATTCCACGATTTCCGAACACAAGTCCCCCTTGACAGCAACCGCCTTAATTGTCGTTGTGTCGCTAATCATCACGCCATCGGAATACAAGATGCTGTCAGATGTTGGCACAGTTCCATCCGTCGTATAATAGATAGCCGCACCCTGCGTTGCGCTTCTGACAACCACCTTGGTCGAACCAAAGAACTCATTAGATTCAGAATCAAACATAGGCGGGGCGATAGTCTCTGTCAGCTCAAACTTTATCTCGTCCACCCAAATGCAGTCTTCACCCTCATCCTCATCATAGTCTTTGACATACTTCCACGAAAGCTCATGCTCACCGTCCTCCGCTATTACCACTTCGCATTTCGTCCATTCTGTTTCGCCGTCAATCCACGCGACTTCTTTGCCATCTACGGAAAAAGTCCCGTAGTCCCACCATAAAACATTCGGGCTGTCGGTCTTTTCGCAAGAGGACTTCCACCAAAAGACAACCTTGCCATGTCCGCTTACGGTTGTTTTTAAAATTGAAGTCTCATCATCACCGATTGCACCGCTTCGCATGGAGGCGATGCCGTCATGGGATTCTTCATCATCCGTCACCCATTCTGCCGCACCTTCGCTGACAAACTTCGCGTCTGGAAGATTGAGCGAATCCCCTGCCGTCCAAACCTTCGTGATGCGCAAGGTTTTTATCTGCGAATCCTTCCATTCCTCTTTGACCGCCACAGCCTTTATGACCACAGAAGCATCGACCATAAACGGCGAGAGATAAACCGTGCTTTCCTTCGTTGGCGCAGAGCCGTCAAGCGTATAGTGAATGACCGCATCCTCCGTCTCGCAAGTCATCGTCACACGCAGGGCAGACCCTTCAAGCGTGGCAGTTTCCACGCCGTTGTAATCGGATTTAATCTGCGGCTTTGCAACTTGATTCCAGTTG
>JAZUGJ010000058.1:0-34701 GCA_045641145.1 Paludibacteraceae bacterium | reverse complement strand
TTCATCGACCTTCCACCAACCGCAAAATTTCTCAATGCTGTGTTGTGATTTAAGTTTATAAAGATTCATCATACTGCCTCCGTCCATTCTACCCATCTGTCTTCCACTGTATCGTATAACTGCGCTTCTCCGTTTGCGTTCCACTTCGGAACGAGGTTAAGCAGAAGCGTTGTATCATCTTCGTCGTATATGCGGCATCCGTAGATGTTCGCATCTCTCATTGCAGTCGAACGTGCTGCTATTCCTTTATTGTTGATTGCTCCGAGATATAGTGGATAACCGTTAGTCCAGTCATACGACGATGATGGGTAGAATACATCATTACTTGTGCCGTTGACAGAGAAGTGCAATCCGGTTCCGCCATCTCTCAAGAACCCCTTTGCGACTATAATATATCTGACGTCATTTATATATAATACGTTGTGAACGTATAATGTACGGTTTGAATGCGATGACGCACTTGTAGCCGTCTGGGCATACCACATTGCGTGGTACTCATAACCCGTTGCTGTACCGCGTCTAATTCCCATGTAACTTGAATTACCTCCGTCGGTAGAGGCGAGATGATAGACGCCGTTACGATTGATGAACTCTATGTCTAACTCTATACGTTGGAATATTCTCGGCAGTATACCTGTGTCCCAGTAGGTGTATTCGGGATGAAAAACGTATTCGGGGTCAGGCTTCGCCGCCATCATCCGCATAATTCTTTTTCTTATCTCCGTCATACCGCACCTCTCACAATTCCGTTGACTGCCGAGCCGTCATACCACAAAGCAATGTTGTAATGCTTCGATGCCGCAGGGACAAACTCGCCGTTCGTGATATCGTCGCCCGTCCACTTGATGCCCGTCGGAAATGTAAATGCCGTTGCCGTTGTGCCCGATGTGAACGCGACGAATATATCAAATCTATCGGGTATCGTTGCGGGAAATGTCATAGTCAAGCTTGCCACTTCGCCGAAGCGGTATTCTGTGTTATCAGCCGCTTCAAACGTCGTGCCCGATGTGACAATTGTGGATTTGTCGGCTTTATTTACTGTCGCCTCGTACACCTCTCCACCAAAAGGAACAATCATGCTGTCAGGAGCAATCGCAGGTGTCTGAGGCTCAGTAGTATCCGCCCAAATATCTTTATCGGTCATCTCGGGAGGCTGTGTGGAACCAACATAAACTTTTCCAAGTTCGCCAAGAGTTGCTTCAGTTACATAGCCTTCGTCTCGTAAATGCTCGGCTATAACCTTTTGTGAAGCAGGAAGTTTGCTTGTTTTCTGAAAATTTGTGAATTCTATAGTAGGATTTTCACTTTCGCTGTATTCTTCCGTTGCTTTTATATAGTTGATTATATAAATAGGTCGGGAAGAATTTGCTGGCGAATTATCTGTGAAGCACAATGTGATGTCAGTTGTTTTGTTTGCAATACTTTCCACTGAAAGGATTTCGCCGTCTACATTAAGGGATATTTCGGGGTGTTTGCCAGCAGCAATATCATTTATAATATTTTTAATTATTTCTATGTTGTCGCTTTCTTCACCTTCATACTCAATAACGTATGAAGAATTTAATGCGGCACTTATAGCATTATCAACGTATTGTGTGGTAGCATAAGATTGAAGCTCAGAATATAAAGGAATACGAACCCAGTTATTTAAAGTAGCAACTTTTCCATTATAAATATAATATTCAGTAACCAGACCCGTCGTAATATTTCTTACAATGTAACCCTGACCGATGAAATCTCCATTGATTGCCGTTGTAGGAGTATATGAACCAGTCTTGGCATCTCCGCCTTTTATTTCGGTTTCAAGTTTTACAACTGAACCATTGTAATATGCAGTATAAGTAACATGTTTTAATGAAGCAGCGTCGATATATTCAAATATCAAATCGCCGTTATCATTTTTATTCTTCATTAAAACTTTATCGCCGTCAATTAAAAGAGAGACAATATACTCGCTATCAGGAACCTCGTCGATCTCTTCCATAATAGAGGCGTTATATTCAATTTGTTCCTGTGTCAGGTCAGAATATCCATAAAGAGTATATGACTTTACCTCATTCAGATTATCGAGCTTTGTTTTATCTGCGGCAGTAAACCCACTATTAAGTGTAGCAAGCTGTGCCGCAGTCAAGCCAGAATTATTTACAATATACTGGAACTGGAACTGACTTCCGGTGTAAGAATATCTTGTCGTAGGTGTCTCCGTCTCGGTAGCTTTTGTCTCGTCGTGAAGAACCGTCGCATAGTCGTTCTTAGTGGGGACTCTTACCTCGCCGTCATTATAAAAGACAGTTGTCGACATTAATTCGGCATAAGTCGAAAACGGATCGCCCGCAGCATTCTTGGTAATGTAGAAAGCCGCCATATTATTAATGGAGGAGTTTACGAAGTTCTTATCTGCGAGTTGATTTTCGACAGATGCCTGCGAAGGAATTTTTGCATTGATGGCATTAACACCGGGGTCTTTTGCTACCCATTTACCTGCACTGTCGACCATAAGAGCTTTATCTTCGTCGGCTGGGGTTACTTTGGGAAGCGGGTCTGCGGCGATGTCTTCTATCTTGAAATAAACCTCGTCACCATCTTCTTGAGCTATGATGTACGCCTTCTTTTCGTCGATGTCGTAGACAACACTGTGAGTCGTTTGCCAAGTCGTTACGTCGTCTTCTCTCGTTCGGGATGCAAATATTCCGCCGTAATAATTTACGGTGTCAGTAAACGCAGATACAGGACTCGATACAGTCAGATTGTTTGCTCCGACATATTCCGTATACCAGAATGGGTCTGATACTTCCGACGCGGTATTATATGCCTTCGTGTACTTGAGGTCGTTCATAAGGCTTCTCATTCCAGCCTTACTATTACTGCTGCCATAGTTTTCGACGATGTAGTTATATCTCTCAAGTCCGCTACCGTGTTCTGTCACCTTGTTTGTATCAAAAGCATTGTGAGTAGCATCTTGAGTTGCAGGTGTATGTACTGTACCGTCTGCATTGAATATAACACCATCGATGTAGAAATTCGTCATATACGGAGCGTCAGAGACTTCAATAATCACCGTTTCGTTATCAACAAACTCGAGGACATATGTGCTTGTGTCGTCTGCAACCATATAGTGAATTTCATAATCCATATCGTGTAGCGTCTTGGTGAAATACACTTTAACGTGTTCTTTTATATATTCAACAGCGCTTTCTGCTGTTTCGAAATTGTCAAGGATAAATCTAATCAGCATTAGCGCCGATATCTCAGCTTCTTGTGTTCCTGTCGGAATAGACACATTGCTACCTTTGTCTTTTGGGACAACATTCATGTTGGCTACTACGCCTTTTTCATTGATACCGTCCTGAAGCTGGAAGGGAAGTATCTTATATAAATCACTGTATTCTCCAGAAGAAACAAATTCTTCTGTGAGATCAGATAGACCGCCGGCTACACCCACCGAGGAATATCTGTCCCCAATGTGGGGAGTGTGGACTACAAACTCGCACTGGTTATTGTAAACCCAGTCGAGATTTCTTCCGAAGAAATTACCATTACGAACGGAAGTGCAAGCCCCGATGAGTTCGGGGTCTGCCTTCTTCTCGTAATACTCTTTAGCGAATTCGTAATTAATATCGTTGTAATATGCTTCGTAAAAATAGTCCTTCTTTTTCTCTAACGAGAGATAGCTACCAACCTGTTGGAGTTGCTTGCGGGCTTCGGCATCCTCTATGTCATAGGATACTGAGTCCACGACTATTTTATTTATATTACTCATCGCTTCTCCTTTTAAGCTTTTGTCAAATATTTTTTGTTTACTACACCAGTTATGTCTCCGACTGCAACCGTCGAGATAACTGCCCTATCGCCATCAAGAGAACGAAGATAGAGTGTTGAATTTTTTACCCAAGAAGGAATGAAGCCTCCGTTGTAGTAGGTTGCGGAAGACGAAAGTTTTACCTTGTCGCCTACTTTAAGAGTGGGTACTGCGGGCGTGATTATTTTACCCGTCTTAGGGTCAAACTGTTTGCCCGCCTTCATTTGTGCTACTACCCACTCAATATCAGAAGGATTGTATCCAGCATTCTTGAGCTTGGTTTTCATAGTCGAACCGTCGCCCCATTTTCCTGTAATTACTTCTTTGGCAATTTCTACGTTGCTCTTAAGCGCAGAAGTGGGTTTTGGGGCACTTACAGGCTTTGTCGTAGCAGTAGGCTTTGCTGTAGCCGTTGGCTTTACAAATCCATTAAGTCCCTTCTCTTTTATTTGTGTAGCAAAATCCTTGTAGCAGTAATTCTGATCTACGGTAATCCCTGTTACTTTGTTTGAACGAATAACGTTTGTTTCGCCTCCGAACTGCCACATGTCACATTCTACAGGCTTTGTTTTGCTCCACGAAGCAATCCAAAATGTAAATCTTTTCGCAAGCTCTGCACCGTTGCATTTATTGCGGTACCAGTCGTAATTCATATATACACCTGCAAAGTATCCAGCAGCCTCCAAGACCTCACAGAAGGTATGAATAATGGCATCAAGGTTCGATTTGCCAACATTCATAACAGAAGATTCGACGTCGTAATATATCGGGTATGAGAATGAATGCCCTTTAATGATCGAGATACAATGTTCAGCCTCTTTTTTTGCCTCAGCCACATTGCGTGCGTGACCAAAATAATACGCGCCAATTTTCATACCGTTTTTACTCGACTCAGTACAATTGCGAATAAACTTGCTGTCGGTATACAGCCCGTCGTCTGCGCCACCACATTTGATAATCGCAAACTCTACGCCCTCCGCCTTTGCTTTAGCAAAGTTAAAATCGCCCTGCCATCTCGAAATATCAATACCGAACGTAGCCATTATTTCTGCTCCTCCTTAGGTTCGTTATAGTAAGTCATAGCTCTGTCAGAGTCAGAGATACCACTTGTAGTCGGGTCAACAACAATACCGAGAAGTCCGAAGATTTCAAGGATCATCTTGACTAAATTAACCAATTCGTCTTGAGGAATTCTTGGAATTACTCCGAATAAATCCAGAACCTCATAGACAAACATAATACACATAATACAGAACGAAGTAACGAAAACCTTATTGTGGAAACGTGCTTTTAAGTTAAGCTTTATCATTGTGTGCCTCCTTTTTTTCCGTAGGTAGCTTCATGACCGCATGGTACAACTCTGTCGCTACGTCGTTACCTCCTAAGTCATGGTAAGCTTTATATGTTTCTTCAAGGGCTTGTTTCGCATAAATCGGACAGTAGCCCTTATATGTCCATTTATCATGGGCGCATAAGATGTCGTTTCTCAAAAGACAACGAGTGCCCGCTTCATTTGCCTTATATCGCTTAAGACGAACGGTTATATAAGTAAGAAGAGCGACGCACGTTGCTGGTATCGCCCACGAGATTATTTTCTCGATTATCATTGGAATCTCCTCCAAGCTTTGATGTTAATATAAATGGCGCACCCTGCGATGCGCCATAAATTGATATTACAAGTTGAGTGCGTCGTCTGATACGTAAGCACCGCCAGACAATAAAAGAAGGCTTTGATTTTCTACCGAAGCCTCATAATAATTATCTGGTATTTTGTTTACTGTAACAGAGGACAATCCTCTAAATCCTTCATGAGCTATAACAGTGATTTCTTCTCTCGTAGGACTTACTTCTTGTTCTTCAAGGAGAGCGGTTCCTGTTTGTCTCATCCCGGCTCCGTCAATATAATCCTTCCCAGCAAACACGTCTTCTGGTTGTGCGGGGTTGGGTAATACCGGCGGAGTGTACTGTTGTATTACATCGAGGACTATTTCCCCAATGTCTATTTCGTTTTCAACAATTACGCAACACATATTAACCTCCCGTATGAATTGAAGTCTCACCTGAAAGGGTTAGAGTGTTGAGTATTGTCTTTCTGTATCCGTCCGTGAGCGTCACTTCACAGTCGAAGTAATATGTTCCATACAACAATTCCTGTGTATCTCGAGGGAGAAATACTGCGTGACAGTATCCTTCTTCGTCAATTCTTACATCCGTTTTTGTTTTCTGGAATATTACTTTCGATTCTGTACGTGTACTCGCTTTGAATGTTATTAAGAGTTGAGCAACGTCAGGGGAGGATACGGGAGTCTCGTCTGCATAAGTAATCTTAAATTTGAACGCAAATGTGTCTCCTCTTGCTATTGTAAAATTAGCCATTACCTCACCACCTTAAAAATTCTTAACAACAAAGTCGTAGATTTTACGCGACAATAATTCCTGACCTTTTGAATTTGGGTGAACACCGTCTGCCGTCGGATTGTTCTCGATGTCGGTAGTAAAATATTCGGTATTGTTTTCGGAAATCCACGGCATCAACCCACTCTCGTGATACAAGTCGAGAACAGGTATCGATTTTCCTCCGCAGACGTCTTTTATTGCTGTTACAGCATTCTCAAAAACGCTTTCTTTGCCATATAGATATTCCCCTGTTACTCCAGAGTAATACCTCGGAGGAGACACTATCCACCCGAACTTTGCTGTTGGAAATTTATTAATTAAACTTTCGAGATACACCTTGACTGCCCCGTATTGAGTACCTGTTGTATCATCTCCGTATTCTCCAAGGGTTTGTTCCGTGAAGATCCCCCCGCGATAATCTTCTATGTTGCCCATTATTAATACATAATCGACTGAGTGGCTCCATTCTTCGGGGTAGTTATTACTTCTCGCATAATACCCTTGAGTTCCACCGTTTGATTTCATAATGCCAGTTCCTGCAAATCCGTCATTTATTATTTCTTGCGGTCGTATCCATTCTTGTAAATAGCCTGTCCAGTTTGAGTTAGCCTTATATTGATTTTGAGTCAACCCGTCTCCTACGCAAAGAAAGCGTTTTCCCATAAACCTATCTATGCGTTTATCTGTGTTTTCATAAGTTTTATAGAGGGGCAGAGTCTTAATTGTCAAAGGAATTTTATCTATAACGATATCTGCCCTTGTTTCGCCGACAGTCCTGCCTCCTGCATAATTCAAATACAGATTGTCTCCATATCTCGCTACACCTTCCAGTTCGCCAAACGATGCTGTGTGTATCTTATCTATGTAATGTCCATCATAGTCATATACAACGATATAGTCGTCGGGGTTTGCTGAATAAGCAGACATTGCTTGATATATATACTTTCCGTCGGCGTCAGTGCCTTGGGATATCAGAGGCATATCCTCATCGATACATCCGATGGTTTTTACGTGAGAAAAGGTACCAAGCGCACCTAATTGACCCGGAGTATACTTTGCAAATGCGTACAATCTACGAGGGACACCATTTTCGTCATACATCTTATATGCAACTTTTTCTCTGCTATCAGTACCAACATCGTTGTTCAGCCCAAAGATAAACCAGTCGTTTATGTTATCATAAGCGACAGTTCCGATAGTTGTGTCGCCATAAGAAATTTGGTTTCCAGCTTTATCAAAGAGCCCTCCGACGCTTTCTGCGTATCCCGAGAAACCAAATATATCATTGGTTATTTCAATGACTTGTTGTGGGTATAATTTGTGAAAATGATTTGCGTTGCTATCAATGTAGCAAGTGTACTCCTGAGCGGAGTACTTCGGAGCGTCGCCGGGGGTTGTATAATAGTAATAATTATCCCAGTCATCATCATATACAAAAACTGATCTACCAAAATATCCTTCAGACGCATTGGCTCCGGCTGCAAAGAACAGTTTATGGTCTCTGCATGCTATGTCCCCTCCGTGCCCAACGTGAATTCCGCTGTCGCAGTAAGGTATATACTGAACGACTTCACCCGTATTAATATCAATCTTTCTTAACATTGAAGGGTAATCATGACTGCTTGCATGTGAAGAACGGATACTAAGATACAAATATTCTCCGTCACACCCCATTCCTTGTACATTGAACGGGATGGGGGACGTGGGATTCGCCATATTTGGATGCTTGTTTTCTGTATATCTAATAGATTTTTCCCCGAAGACCAGTTTATCAAATTCTATTCTACCTGTAACGTACGCATCCGTAGCTACCATAGAAGGCGCTGCGCTTGAATTAATGTCAAACTCCTCTGCAATCAAAGCCTTGATTGACGACGTTAAATTCGTTCCGTCGTAAGTTATGATATAGGACACAGCGTTGCCTGCGGAGTCGGAATCGGTAAATACCAGTTTGTATCCCGAGTTTTCGGTGTCTTTCTCAAGACTTTCCAACTCTATTTTCTTGATTCCGGCTTCTTCATCGATAGCAAGATTAATCTCGCAGGCTTCGGTGTACGCTACTATCTCATCGCAGATTTCTTTGATTTCAAGTCTTTGAGCGGACGTCGGAGTTTCGCCGTACCACGAAATAGTATATACGGGAACCCCATTGGGTACAGGGTACTTGACTATCTCGGTTGTTTCCTCACCTTCAGATTCAGTTGTTCGTGTCCCGAAGAAGTATGCGTCTTCTCCGATAGTTTCGACTTCTTCTTTTTCTTGGAGAATGGAATCTACCGCTGTGGAAACATACGAAGCAACCGCTGTAGTTGTGGGAACATAACGCAGAATATCAGTTTCAATGAACTCGTCGCTTATTACATGCACATACTCGCTTTTTTCAACTTGATGATAATTGGTGAGGGATATCTTTAATTCGTTTATGACATAGAGAGGGTCTTCGAGATAACGGCTCGCCTCTGTATAGTCGATGTATAAGTAAAAGGAATCTATGTATATATTGTTTGCAACATATACGTGATCGTATTCAGTTCCAAGAATAACAGCAACAGGCTTGCCACTATTTATTGTTTCAACAATCTTTTGATATGTTTCGGTATTGTCTACGCCCGGAGATAAATCCACAAAAAACTTACTTAGATATCCGTCAACCTTGTTATTAACATAATTGACAATAGCCTGACTGCTGGCACCTTTGTCGGTAGATGGCGAATCAAAATCATTATCAAACTGATCCTCAATATAATTTATAACTGCCTCAGAGGTTGGTAAACTGAATGGGTCAGAACTATCTATGTTTGATGTAGTGAACTTTGTACTGCTTTGAGAGTAAGTTATAGCTGTACCAACTTGATTAAACGTAAATTCATATATAGTGCTGCCAGCGTAGGTTGCGTTAAACTCTATAAAAGTAAACTTCTTTCCGCCATCTGATACTCTTAAAAGTGGAATTCTATACTTGGAATCTGTCCCACTACCGTTTTCGGACATATTTGCAATATACGGTTTTGTGCTGTTCGTCAAAAGATTATATATTTCAATGTTGTGGGCTTTTATATTATCTGGGATTTCATCTCCTGTATTACTAATCCGATACCACCAGAATGTATAATTTGCTATTGAAGAACTTAACACTTTTGTGGCAATTGTGCTTGTTGTCATATTGAGAGTTACTTCATACGTAGGCGAGCTACCATCATCTCGACTTGTCAAATCTGCAAATGAAAAAGCCGCTATAGTGTTTCCGGGAATGGTTCTTAGTTCAAAAGCTATTTCCCTGAGGACTTTGTTCCCAATTGCTAAATATGCATTATATGTTGTTGGGGAGTCTGCTGTGTGCGCGGCATACATCGACTGAAGGCTGCTCAACCCTGTAGATATGTCGTCCCAGTTCAAAACATAGGTAGGGGTTACATTCGTTATGCCCCCTTCGATTTCCCTATACATATTTTGAACCGTTGTTATAAGCCCTAATAATGTGCTGGATTCGTTGAGAGCAGAAATAGCTGCATCAGAATAATTCGATTCGAGAACGGTTATATAGAAGGTCGATGTTGTAAGCTGTTGTGAACCATCGTCAGACAGTGAGTCATTCTCAGCGGGCACGAATATAGTAACGTCACAAGAAACATTACCTACAAGGGCGAGAATCTGTGTCTTGAGTTTAAACAGCACAGACCCGTCTTCTTCGATTGATTCAGATAAAATGTCTATTTTGTTGTCGTTCGGCAGAGTACAGTTCATCTGCACAGTCGCGGAGGCTGGTATGGAAACCAGTCCTTCCGGAGTGTATATTTGTGCTTTGATATAACGAGTGTTCTTGTCGAGCTGTTTTGCGTATATATAGGTCGGATTGCCGTCTGGCTTATCCGTATACAGTTTTACAGTTGTTATATTTTGTAAATCAGGCATTGTTCCCTCCATTTATTCTTCAATAAATTGAAACAGAGATACGATTTGATTGACCGAAAGGTTCAGCGAATCAAGTTCAGAAAGTGAGAACTTAACGTCGGGAATTTCAACTTCGACGTTACCGAGTTCTTCAACTTTTTTGTTGAACTCCTCAATTTTATCTGGAGATATTGTTATGCTATCGTTTGAAACTTGCAGGTTTCCATTACCGTCTTTGACAGCATATTCACTGATGAGAGAAGAATATCTTTCTTTGAAATATGCGTCATCATCAGATACGGCACTTAAAAACTTTGCCATCTTATACCCAGTCGAGAAGGGAAGCTTCTCGTCTCGTATCTCTTCGAGGACTCTGATTGTCTCGATTAATTTTATCAACTTCATTTATCCTTATCCTCCAATATTTTGATCCTATCTTCAAGTTCGCTTACCCTTGCCTTTAGCTTTTTTATTTGCCATGTATTCAAAGGAATAAACTCTTTATAAAGCAAATTCAATCTGTCAGAATTTTTGAAGACAAAGGCATAGTTTTCCCAGTCTTCTCCAAGTGCAACTTGAACATCTTGAGCAATAAAACCATAGTGAGTTTCATTCGGGTCTCCACACATAGCATCTTGATTGAACTTATATTCACATGGTTGTAAACAATCGAAAATGCCGTCTAAGATTCTATCGTCGGCTAAATACTTTATGTCGTGTTTAATATATCTGTCAGAACTGTTGTTAGATGCCCTTATGACAGAATCCCACGTGGTAGATATAGCTGTAACGTACGGTCGGGTTGTTTTCCAACCAAGTGCACTGGGATGAAAATACACCGTCTGCACATAACTGCTTGTCTTCTCTGTATATTCTCCATACAAACATGACGGGTAACTTAGGTCTGTTGCGCTCGCAATATGCCAGTTTCCTATGCTTCCTGCTTTTGCATATACTATAGTTGGGTATCCCGCATATGTACCACTGCTATCCATCCAACTACTTATACTTCTGCCAGCAACTTTTAGACTCGTCGAGAAGCTTCCGCTTGTAGCGTTTATTTCTCCCTTGAAGTATCCGTCTGTTGCATTGATGGTTCCAGTAAAAGAACCGGACGTTGCCGTAATCGCACCAGTGATATGAGCGTCCGTTGCGTATAGTTCTCCGCTTTTATTTACGCCGAATTTACCTCCAGCACCAAAGCACCAATTAGAGCCTGTATGTCCGCCTATAGTGTAAGAGTAGCCGGTGCCTGTAGACATAAAAGTGCTTTTCCCAAAATTGCTTGGGTCATTTGAAAGTGAGTTACTGTCCATAGACCAACCACCGATTTTTCCAGCAGAAGAATATATAGTACCACTGACCGTCACGTCTCCTGCCGTGCTTGCCATGAAAGAGGTAGTAGAACCTTTCCGAACGGTTATCCCGTCTTTATCAAGGGTTATAGTATTTGTGCCGTTACTTATCTTTAATGTTTCCCCGAGGAGAAGTGTGCCTACTATAGTATCTGCGATTAATCCATATGACGTCTTTGTCGCCCCGCCAGATGTATATGATATTTTACCAAAAGCGGCCTTGGCGGTATTCCAACCATCGTTTGTAAATATGATGAGGTTGTTTAAAATTCGAAGCTGTTCATTTTCGAAAGCCCCGCTATCGTCTTCTTTTTTCTTTCTGCCAAGTATACCGGTTGAGTCGACTTGAAACTCTTGATTTGTAAGATTTGAGAAGCTTGCCCTCAATGTAGCATCCAAAGGATTCTTGATAAGCGGTTCAATTGATGCTTTATCACGAGCATACTCCATAAGGTTTTGCCAGTTGGCACTTACTTTTCTTGAAGTGTTTGCAGCTCCTGAAACCAAGTCTGCGAAAGTGTAACCCCAGTCGTCTAACCTTAGCGCGTTTGCAAAGGATAGCGACAATGTTCTATCTTCGCCCAGAGAAAACGACATCTCTAAAAGGGCAGGGTAATACCAGACGCCCTCTTTTCTCTCTGTAGTTATTACAGAGCCAAGCGTAAGTCCTCCCACAACATCTTTTAACTCATAAGCTCCTATAACTGCATCTGCCGATACTGTAAACGAATACCGTGGTTGTGATACCTTTTCAAGTTCGGCTCGACCCGCCTTTAACAGTTCATTCGAAAGTTTTATAATCTCTGCTTGAGAATCATTTTCTTTTGCAGATATATTCTCGTTAGTGTAATCGCCTTCAATCCAGTATGCAGTTAGTTCCCTAAGAAGATCCTTATTCGTTTTGTGAGTACCGCTCGGGAATGTATACTGACCAACATATTTCAGGAGGTTCAATCTGTTGCTTATCTCGCTTAGACTTTTTGTATACTCTGCTATCTTACTTTCATTACTTGATATTTTTGAGTTATAGCTCCTGACTAATTTTTCTTTGTCATCTATCCACCTGTTTATTTCTGTTATATTTAAGGTTATATATCGAGTAAATCCGGAACAGGTGTAGGTTGCTCTCGGTTCGTCTCCATCGACAATTCTTTCGGTTTTTATGTTTAAGACACAGTATGACGTATGCGCAGATGTATCGAAGAAATATATTTTTGTATTAGAACCAAGTGCTATACCCTTTACTTTTGAAGATACAGGAGAAGTGTCAAAGTAAAATGTTTTGCTGCTTACATTGTATTGGGGATTTGAAGTGTAAAAACTTATAGTACTGTCTTCTGTAAATTTAATCTTGTTGTAGTCAGATGTGAGCAGTCTACTATATCCTCCAATATCAACGGTTTCAGCAATCACAATTCCCCTGAGATAGTCATATGTTCCGCTGTTTATGTTGGTCAAATAGTAATTGTCTCTTGCAGCCTTTAAATCTGTAAGTTGAAAAGAAAGTGTTTCGAGAGCTTTTTCGTTTACACTTTTATCTTTATACTCATTGTATAGATTGGTTACATTAGTTTCATATTCTGTCTTCTCGTTGTTGCAAGCTATCTTCCAATCTTTTAAGACTTGAATTAAATCACTCGACATCCATTTATGAGTATCTTCATCCATGTAATATGAGAAGTCAGCAACATAGTTGGTTCCTGTCGGGTTGACTTCTGTTATGTCAATGTCTTTTCCGGTGCAGCTCAAAACAGTTACAATATTACTCGCATCTTCTGTAACTTCCAGTGTATTCATCACATTCGAAAATGAAAGGCATGCGTCTGACATTTTCGTAGTATTTGCAACCGTCTTTATTTCGATTGTTTTATAGAGAAAGTCAAAGTCAATCACAATACCAAAAGCGTTTTCAACGCTATTAACAAGCCAGTCGTATCCAAAGGTTGTTTCCTCGTTCATCGTGCGAAACAAAACATCGGAAGCCTCTCTGTCTCCGTCATACTTTAACTCATCGTCAACATGAATGATTGTCCATTCATCATATGCACTCTCAATCGTAGTGCCTGCGGTTATGAAGACTTGATTAATGCCAAGCTGCTGATACATTTGCCCAACTACCGACGGGATAGCAGCCTCGTCTTCGGGGTCATATGCAGCGTCATAAGAGTCAGCCGTATTGTATATGCAATATACCCTCTCCTCTGAAACAAAGCCTCTGTCTTTAAAGGTAGCTTGCAGAGATTCAGCTTCGATACTCTTAATATCTTCATACCCATTGTCTGTGTTTACGACCGATCTTATCGTAAACCAACCTATATTGTTTACATATATTAATCGTCTTGTTTCTAACAAGTCGTAATATTCTTGTGTTATCTTATTGCCGTCAGCGTCCTCTGCGGAGCCACTGACGTTAAAGGTCAACGTTGAAATGTCGTTGAATCTCAAACTAAAATTGACATCCTGAACGGCGATAGAGTAGAGCTCCTCGCCGTCAGGATTGCAGAGGTAGAAGTCAAAGTCTTCGAGATTCTTAAAATAGTTATAATTAAAAATCATATCTTAGAAACCTATCATGGAATAAAAGGGGCATTCTATTGTTACAGAGCCCTTGATTTTAATCGTTAGATAGTTGTCTCCTTTCCTCAGCCTCAGCCAATTTTTATTAAAATTCTGCAGCCTTTTAATTCCGCTGCTGGAAGTAATAGATTTGATTTCGTTGTCAACAGTTATCTGCTCGGTCGAATTTGAAGTTGCTGAAATGCCGTTAAACATAAATGCTCTCGAAGAATTGTCTGTAGTGTTGATTATCGAAATAACACTTTTATCAGACCCGTTGAATGTGCCTTTCGGGGTAAATCTGACAATCGGATAAACATAGTCATCTACTATGTCAGACGGGTTGTAAAAGACTACATTCATCTCATTTGTGTTGTCACTCTCAAATGTTTTTATGTTAGGTGTACCATATTGGTACGGACAATCTAAATTCGCTGTTATGTTAAACCCAAAGCAATAACCGTTAATATATATCTCGGAGGCATCCGTGAATATACAGTTGTAGTAATAGCTCTCCAAATCGGGCTGATGAACTATCAGCTTTTTATATCCTTTTCTACCGACAAGCCAAGAAAGAATGTTTCTTCGAGCGTTCTCTTCAATAATCCTTTCGCTGACGATGGTTAATTGAAATTGAGATGGAGAGTCATATCTCACGCTTGTCTTGAAAAATCTTGTTGATCTTGGGAGCTTTACATTAGTTATCGACGGCGTAAACACTGTTGTGTCAGTTTTGCCTTCGTCATCAAACGAAGCAATTTTTAAGCCATACTGTCCAGACCACACTCCGTCATATGTAAAATAAGTTGCATTAAACATTGTCTCTCCTATCTAAGAGGGCTGGATTTCTCCAGCCCTATATCAAGTTTTATGTAGCCAACTTTTTATTTATTGGCGATTTAAATCCGGTTCTGTTAAATCCGTCAACAAGTTTCTTTTGAACCTTTTCGACTGCTTCATCAATTATCTCTCTCAAACCGGGAAGAGAATCTTGTGTTACATTTTCGCAAGATACCGAAACGAGAGGAGCGTTGAATTCATTACCCGACTTGATAGAGTTAGCCATTGTTGGAAGTGTCTTTGATAAGAAGGTCTCCATTTGCTTGGGAGTGGAAACATATTCACCCTTCATTAGCTTCGCAAACTCTTCATTGCTTTTTAGATAAGAATCTCCGCCAACTGTACCACCAGAGTGATATATGCCGAGCTTGTGCATCGCTTTAACATAATTTTCGTATGTTCCATACATTCTTTGCATAGGCGTGTTCTTATTGAACTCGCTCCTTGTCATTATTTTATTCCCTTCACTCGGAACAGTGGTTATAGAATATTTTGTATCTATCAGTGGAGTTGAGCCGGGCAAAGAATATGGAGAACTGGTGGAATAAGCTTTTACTCCCGGAGAGAAGGTGTGTGAATTTGGAGGGGTGGTGTTCGCCTCGATTTGCGCAAGGTGAGCGTTTGTCTCAGCGTAAGTTCTATCCAGATCTGCACTTGCTTGAGCCAACATTTCAGAAATTGATGCGGTGTCGACATATACTTCAGGAGTTGTATCAAGATTACTTATTGTATCTTCTATACTCTTGCCCCTGTTGTCAAGTGCTTGCGTTTGATTGTCTATAGCTGCCAACTCTTCGTTGATGAAGTTCTCGTATTCACTATACTGGTCGTCAAGCTGGTCTACAAGTATATCAACGGCATGTTCTAAAGTATAGTCGTCGAGTTCCTGCTGGGCTTCAGCAACTTGTTCTTGAATATCTCTCGCTCTACCTCTACCCGCTGCTGATGTATCCAATTGCGCAGCCGAAAGTCTTGCTTGAAGCTTCGCCAAGTTCTGCTGCTTGCGCTCGAGCTCTCTCTGGTATTCCACTTCCTTTTGGTAACTTTCGATTAGTTCTTTTCTGTAATCGATAAGTTCTTTGTAGGCATCGAGCTGTTCGTCAAGAGCATCTTTTTGGTCTTCGAGCACATCCTTCTCGTCTTCAAGAGCTTTCTTTTGAGCTTTGAGTGCGTCTTTTTCCGCGTCAATAGCTTTCTTCCTATTACTTCTCTCATAAGTCTTGTTTAGAATGGTCAAAGTTGTGATGAGACGGTTAGCATTTTCTCGAGCTATATTAAGCTCATCCGTGCTATTTGCTGCAGCTACTGCAGCTATTGCCTCGTTGAGAAGCTTTTCTACGTATCTATCGAGAGCATCGGCAGCCAGAGTGCAACTTTCGGCGGTTTCGCCAAATTCATCTGGTAAATCAATTCCAGAGTCGAGAAGTTTCTTTATAGTGTCTGCCGATAAGTCGCCATATTCTTGAAGTTCTTCAAGGGCGCTCGTTAACAAGTCGAAAGGCTCTTGATATGTGTCAAAAAACTTCGAGAGACTAATATCTTCGTAAAAACTTTGATATATGCTTGCTAAGCCTTTTTTTGAACGCTCCATAGCGACGTCCATAAAGTTGCGCAATGCATCGGTTAATTCAGGATACTTTCTCTGTAAATTCGAAATTATTATATATAACTTCTCGTAAGCATCGGCAACCCTACTTCCGGAGCCCTCACTACTGTCTTCTAATGCCGTATAAAATTCTTCTACCGCGCTTGTCAAACCTTCATCACTAAAGGCTTGTATAAATGCAGATACCTCGCTTTCACTTAAGGCGTTTACCGCTCCTGATTTAACCGCTTCCTTGAAGAACCCAGTTAAATCAATTACTCCTGAATATCCGTCTATCATTTCTTGATAAGCGGTAATAGCGTAATCGGCTTGTTCGTCCCAATAAGCCTCCCAGTCGTTCTTAGTTATCCCGTGAAGCTTTAGAAATTTTTCTTGGTCTTCTTCACTATACGCCAAGTATTCTTTTCTATATTCTACAGCCTTTTCGTAGCCAATGTCTCGAGACATCCAGTCAATTCCGAAAAGAGAAGATTTAACCAAATTGCCGTCAAGCGCAGATTTAGCATATTCAACCCGTAGCTCTTTTTCTTTTTCTATAAGTTTTTCTTTAAGCTTAATCTGATCTTCTATTTTGGCGTTTGCAATAGCATAACTTTCAGACTCACCGTTTAAAAGGCTCGACGATACGCCGATTTTTTCGTTGAGCTCGCCATAAATGGACGCGAGCGCAACTCTATCTCCTTTGGCTTCAGTCAGTTTGTTTTGGAGATCTCTTAATGTAGTTAATTCTTCTTCGGTTTTTTCGATGGTTTTATTGCTCTCGTCCATTGATTCGTTGGCGAGAGAATATTGTCTATGTCTAAACCATTCTATAGTAGAAAGAATTAAGTCAGATGCTAACACACCCGCAACGATGCCGGCACCAATCGCGCCAGCCTTACCCCCTGTAGAAACCGCAGCCTTTGAACCTTGTTCCGTAGCTTCGGCTTCTGCGAGTTCTTCTGTTGCAGCAGTTGCCTCTTTCACACTCTTTACGTAGGCTCTAAGACCGTTTTCTGCGACATTTTTAAAGAACTCGCCAATTTTCTGATTTTTAATATAAGCAATAACCTTAGAAAGTATACCGAACGACGCTGCGACCGTACCTATCTTCGCAGGGAGCCCGTTCAAAAAAGTATAGTTTAAATCAAGAAATTTAACTAACCCCTTTACCAACGAGAGCCCGATTTTGATTAAATCAGAATCGATAATATCCTGAGAAAATTCTTGCCACGAAGCTTTTAGCGACGCGAGTCTTCCTTGAATGCTATCAACGTACTCCGCATTCTTTTCCGATAATGTACCAATTGCATCTGAGGCTCCGCTAACGATACTCTCTGCGTCTCCCCAGTTTTGAATAATACTGTAGAAAGCATTTTGCTGTCTTGTTAATTGTATTTCACAAGCTTATAAGGCTTGCTCGAATCTTTGATTCGCTCACAGTTTCGTGTGAGTTTAGACCATTTCTCATCCCTCATACCTGAGGGTCACACCTTTTCCATTTAAGGGAATTTCACCCACGCCGTTAATTTGCGCCGTACTCTTATAGACATAATATGTCCCCTTCCGGGAGATGGTCGTTGAACGTTCTCCTTGATTGCTTTTAGGAGCTTCGCTGCATGAACACCCATTGTTACTGTACTTAGGTTTTTGACCATATACAATCCTTACGTTGTTTCTACTTTCGTGCCGTCATAACGTGATTTCTCCGTTATTGTGGTGTAAGGCTTTAGGGATTACCTGCAATTAAATGTGTTCTATTGCGCACATTACTGTACGCACAGGTACAAGTTTACCTGCTAATGTTCCGGCAATACTTGCTTTTTCTACAGAGTTAAGATCACTCCACTTGTTTGCGATATCAGCCAAAATGTCATAAGTGGATTTAAGTTCGCCATTGTTATTTATTATTTCGACACCAAACGCTTTCATCTGTTTGGCGATTTTCGCCGTTGATACTCCAGTTACATCTTCGCCGAGTTCTTCAAGATCGGTCTTACTTGCGGAAATACGCGCTGCGATCGTTCTAACGGCAGTTGATGCTTTAGAGACATTCTGTAACGAGACGTTTGCCGCTGTGACAATACCTATAGACTCTTCGAGTGTATTTCCATTTGCATATAATGAGCTGGCAGCGTTGTTCATAGCTTCACCGATTTCAGCAGAACTAATTGCGTATGAGTTACCAACCCAAGTTAGTTTATCAAGAACAGACTCGAGTTCGTCACTACTGACGTCGTAAGCTTTAATTATTGATGTAATATTTGAAGTTGCCTCATTTGTATCAACATTAGCAACCTTACTATACATAGCCGTAAGCTCAGCGTACTTCTCAGACTCTGCGAGAGAGAAACCCAGTCGAGCATATGTCGTAGTAGATTCAATCAGGTCTGTGATTGAAGCACCAATTTTCTTAGCTGACTTAGCTACCGTGTCCGAAAAGTCTTCGAATGCCGCTTCGTTTTCACCTGTTACGATTTTGAGCTGAGTCATAGCGGTATCAATCTCAAGAACATTCGTGTATATCTGTTTGATATTCTTGGTGACTGCGCCGATAATCATACTTGAAAGAATAGTTTTTACACGACCGCTAAAATTAGCCTTAAACTGATCAAACCAAGATTTGGTTAGGAGCCCGTTTTCTTGTAAATAAACTCCTGCCTCTGCGAGCTTCTTTTTAAGTTCGTCAAAACTTGAATACTTTCCGTTCTTAATTAAGTCTTGGAGCTCTTTTAACTTGTCTCTGCTTTTTTCTGTTTTCTCGAACGCTTGTTGATTTTGTTGTATATATTGAGCGGCTTTTGCTTTTAAGCCATCCCAAGATTTTTCAGCAGAAGCTATCTTCTTTACAGAGGCTTTAACATATTTGTCATCAAGTGCTTTTTTTTCGCTTTCAAAAACTTTGAGCTGTTCTTCGTTAAGCCCCGCCGCTGCTTCGGTTGCTTTTAATTCTGCCTCTGTGTACTTATCGTATAATAGAATACCTTCTTTTATCGAAGACGCATTCTCCTTATCGTTTGGAGTGAGCGTAAAAGTTCCATCTTTTTGGGTGACGGTTTTAGACCTTGTCGTAAAATCAAAAAGGTCTTTCTGAGCTTTAAGTTTCTCTTTATAAGCGGCTACAGCCTCTCTTACCGCTGAAGCTTCTTTATGTTCTTGCTCAATCTTTTCACGTGTCGCCTCTGAATCTTTGTGGTCTGCCTCTCTTTTTTCAGTGTTGGTTTCATATTCAGCCTGTTTTCTGTTTATAAGGTCTTCATATTCGCTCTGTGCAGACTCATATGCAAGTGACGCTTCTTTTTTTGCAACATCAATTTTCGCCGCGCCTTTCATTGCGGCTTCTAATTTATCTGTACCTTTAGCCTTCTCGATTATTGCTGCTGCTTCTTTTTCTGCCGAACGGATATTTTCGTTTCCGGCTTCACTAACACTGTCCAAAAATTTTTCGCGTGTTTCATCCATTTCGCGCTTAGCAACATCGTAAGCTTTGAACAGGTGGTAAGCTTCAGCTTCATCATCTTCTCCAACGCTCACTTCGGTTTTATAGAAGCTTCCGTCTTCTTTTTTACCAACAGCTTTATTTCTCAACGAAGCATTATGTAGGCTGTCTTGAATTTTGTAGAATCTTTTAGCTGCCTCTTCTGCTTCCTTATAACTCTTGGCTATGTCATCGCCGAAGCCTTCAGAAATCGACTTCTCGATTTTTGCTATTGTAGTTCGTAGAGTTTCTATTTCGCGTTGAAAGTAATTCGTGTCTATGCCAAACTTTATTTGTAAGGGATTAGCACTAATACTATTTGCTATTTCGGTCAATTGTTGTTTTATTAATTGCCCGGAACCGGCATTAATATTACCTCCGCCTTCGACTTCAAACTTAATTCCTATTGCGGCATTAGCCATAAATAATCCCTCCCTTACTTATAGTTTTCTGTAGGATAAGCGTGAGCTTTACCTTTGTACTTATCGTTAAATTCTTTTATAGCGTTATCGAAGAAAGCACGAGAACCTTCTCTGTGTGTTAGGCTTCTAACCCTTAAATTTCCGTGAGTTTTCCAAGTACCATATACTTGCTTATTGGTCTTATAACCATTCATAAAAAGCCTTATAATGTCGTCAACGCCATCATACTTTTGAGGCACCAATGAATCTCTATGCAAAGCTCTCGGGTCAAAGTCTATAGTGATTTCGTACCCCTTGTTATACATAAGCGCCCCGACCTTTATGCCTTTACGATTAAATCTATATAAGCCTCTTCCGTACTTACTCGAGGTTTCTGTGGTGATATGTGCATATAGAATCTTCGCCATGTCGTAGGCAATTCTTTGAACGTCCTTGAGTTGAACCTGATTAGGCTCAACATACTTCGGCACAAATTTGCGCCCTTTTCCAAGTCTGCTCTGAATTTCTGCGGCAACATCAGGATTTTTCGAATACTCCTTTATTGCGTCGAGAATAAATTTATCTGAAATATTAATTGACATTAGCCGTTCCAAGCGGCATGCCGCTTATTCCTCTTTTAATGTTTTTTCCACAAGCTTCATAAGCTCGTCTTCGGGTATGCCCGAAAGTTTCTTACTTATTACCTCAGAGAAGGGCGCAATGATATTTTCGATAATACTGCCAAGGTCTTCTGCTTTCTTTCTCTTTGCCTCGATAAGCTTATCTGCTTCTGCAAAAGTAGCATTAATTATTCTCTCACCGACAACGTCATATATCTTGTCTATTAAATCCGTCTTATAAATTAGCTCATTGATGCGTTCTGCGTTGTCAAAGTTCGATATCTCTGCGTAGTAATTAATAAGGTTATAATATCTTGAAAACCAAAGATACGAAGGGTCATATTCCTGTCCCGTAATTTCTCCGTCTTTGTCTTTTATGTTTACAAACACCGTCTCAGCAATGGATCTAACCATATGCGTATGCTCTTCGAGTGTTATGTACTTTTTTATTCTAACGCGGGTCTTTTCGTTGCCCTCGATCAGCTCAACGGTTTCGTAGTTCCCGCCTTTTGTTGCCTCTTTTACAATCTGCGCAAGTGTTGCCATAATTACTCCTTAATCTTAATCCTTATTTCTGTCCTCGGTCGGGCAGAGTCCACGTCACATTCCAAAACCGTTTTTGTTATGCAACGATTATCATCGCTTATAAAAAGACCTCCGAGCACCAGACCGTCCGTTAAAAATTTCGGAACGCTATTGTCTGTGTCGTGAGGTCTATTAGTTGAATAATATGTCTTATACCAAAGCTCACACTTTTCGATTCGTAGGTTAGCATAACCTTGGTCTTCAACAAACCATTCGCCGAAAGATTTCCAACGCTGTTTGAGAGCGTTCATCATCGGTCGTTTCATTATCATCCATTTATTAATCGACTCGTGATACGGGTAGGGAATAGGTTTTTTCTTAGCCTTTGGGTGATTTTGAAAGTAGAATTCTTCGTATCGAGAAAGTGTGTTTTTATCTATTGTGAGTTTAATTGTTTTCATAAAATCTTGCTTTTATTAAGTTTAAGGCTTGGGCGTGCCGAAGCACGCCCAAGCTGATAATAGTGATTAGGTTCCTTCAGGATCGTCTTCACCTTCAGGATCCTCTTCACCGCCGCCACCAGATTCGGGTGTGGTCTGCTGAGCTCTGCTGATAGTCATAACCTTCTTGCTGTCGTCCTGAATCATATCGAAGACGCAATCAATGCTCTGAGGATCGCCTTCACCTGTATAGGAAAGGTTGAATGCTCTCTGAGGGCTAACCTTGTGGAAGGTAATTGTTTCAGTATCAACGATGCCTTCTGCATCCTGCCATACCGTGTCAGCCACTATTGTGTAGTACTGAGGAAGTACGGTAGAGTCGTTCTTGAAAATAACATCAGTTGTGCCACTTGTAAATTCGCCACCGCCCATAAGTCTCAGAAGGTCGAGAGGGACGATCTGCGTGGAAACGGTGAGCGTTCCGTTGTAGGATTCGTCAAAAGCGATCTTGTTTGCGTGTTCCTGTCCGCCTGTTGCCCATACTCTGTCGCCTGTGAGCGAAACGGCGGAAACGTTACAGTAGTCAATTGTTACAACAGGTTCTGCGGTCGAAGCAACTGTACCATCGGTGTATTCATAAACCTTTAAGTCGAGACCTCTTCTGTTAGCAACATTCTGTGTGCCTGAAAATGCCATCTTGTTTTTCTCCTTTTAAATTTGTTTAGATATTGGCTTAAGCCAATCTTCGAAGTTAAACTTGTCTCCACCGTGATTCGAGAAAATTGCCTCACCCAATTCTGTTCCTCGCATAAAACTACACTGGAAAAATGCGTCATATATTTGAAACATTGTCAGTTCAGTTATGTTTAAGAGGTTATACGACGGGTGAATTACGCATAATTTGGAGACTATATTAGAAATATGATATTGTGGCTTATCAATGGTGACTGCTTTTTCTTCGAATTCTTGGCACCTTTCCCAAGCAATGCGTGCAGCCTCACTTGCAAATTTTGGAGTCTTGCTCTCCTCGTCTTCCATCTCTTTATAGTTGAGCTGTAAAATAACTTTGCGGGCAATATCATAATTTTCTCTATTTATGTACCCCACTACGATATCCTCGTTTTCGGGGTTGTGAAGGGTATATCCGTGAGACTTCTCATCCCATTGGATACTTTCCCTAATAAAAAAAGAGAAGGCTTGAAAGTAGTCTTCTCTGAGCTGAGGTATCAGCGTTATTATATCGAAGATAGTAAGTTTGTCGTTGCTCAAGATTTTTGTGTTTGCCGCATTTAGTATTTCCAAATATTTTAGCAGCTCTTTCTTGTTCCACGACAACAAACTTAGGTATAAGTAATACCTATCTTTCCCCATATTTGCCGACGTAATTTGTTTTAGTTTCGGGGAAAAGAAATGTCCGATACTTTCTATGTAAATGTCTTGCCCTGTAAGGGCATCAATGTAATCAAATAGCATGAATCGTCGGAATTTCGTAAATCAATTCTCTTGCCACAAAACCAGCAGGCGAGGGAATTGTTTTTATGCTAACGAGATCCAAAGCTCCAATACCAAACTTCATTGAAACGGCTTTGTCGGCTAAAACCCTGACTATGTTTTTACATAAGTTTTCCCTACGATTACCCATCACGGCGGGAAATCTATCAGATGTTAAATGCATATAGTTCTTATGGCAAATTACATCCACATAGATTCTCATATCCGATATGGTTGGGGACGGGCTTCTTTCAAGCTCTGTCTCAACGCAAATGTATGCTTCCGACTCGTCTGTCGTTTCATCAACATACAAGTAGTCAAACAAGTACTTGTCAAAAACAGAGTCTGCCTCTTCGCTATCCATATCAACGTCGGGATCGTTGGTCAAAAGCTGAACAATGGTTTCGTCACACCCTACGGCCTGTATTATCTTCGCAGGGAATTCGGTCAGTTGAGAAAAATCATCCAATTCCTTTTACCTCCACAGTTTTTTCAATACTACCAAAAGTGCCATCTTGGTCAGACAGAGACACTGCAATCTCTTGTCCGATTAATTGTCCGTTAAGCGGAACGGATATGATACACTTACCGTCAGACACAGAGCTTGTAACCCCTAATGGAGCAGCCACATCCCACACAGGAGTGACGTTTTCGGCAGCGCTGCCATCCGAGTTAATGAACGAAGCTGTATAAACACGCTTGGTGCCGATTCTGATTTGGTTAAGACCAGATATAGTACAAGTACCAGACCCAGCTTCAGTTTCGGTATTGTTCGGTTCAGAATATACGTCGCAAAGATTCAACTCTAAGCTATCTGTTTCCGCATTATACACATCTCGCTGAACAAGCATTTGCATAAGATGGCTTCCTTCACCGAAATTCTTGCTTTTGAGGTCAATGCCAACGATTTTATAAACTTCAAGAACCTGATTACCCTCGCTGTTATATATCGTGCCAAATCCAAGTCTCTTGTCTATAAACATCTTGACCGTTGCTTCGTCCATACTCATAAACACTTTGTATGTGTTTGTCGGAATGTAAGCCGTCGGGTCTGATCGTTTAGAGTAGCTGCCGTCATCAATTATGCACGGACGCACAAAGATTTCGTTTGTTCTGTTTTGGAAGGATATCGTTGCGTTGCATAGCCATATGACTGCCTGTGTCAACCCTAAAGTGTCTACGTAGCATTCTGTAACTATCCAGTCTGCGTCGTAAACGTGTATTAAGTCGCCGATGTGGAGGGTAGTGCCGGAAAACGAAATAGTTCCTGCGTCAATACTTGATTCTCTTTTGACGACTATGGGCTGAACTTCACCGTTAACAGTTGCGTTCGGCTGATAGCCCGGGTCATTCAGAAGTCCTTCTTCATACGCTCCTGTTGCTTGCGAGGTGGGAGAGCTTCCCCCTGAAACAGTGCCTCCGTTGACTAATTCTTCGTATAGTTCCCAATCAATTGCCAACGTTACTCACCTCCGTTTTGCCATCCATTAATGAGTATATCTTTCTCGTATCTCTTAAAATAATGTTTCTCCATTTAGAAAAACCAATCTCTTCGGTTTTGATGTAACATAAATCATTTTGGACATCGCAAAAGAGAGGTTCGGTTTTTAATGTCGGAAATCGCTCGCAAGCTCCAGTACAATCAATTTCAAGATTAGAAATGTAGTCGTATAAGTGATTGTCCTGTCCATTTTCGTAATCCTCTCTCATGGGAAGTAGCTTAAAAACTTTGTTTCCGAGGTGTTTTAAGTAAAAATCTAATTCGCTCATTGTACACCTCACGGCTTCATATTTTCTATTCCACTACCGTAATAAGAGTACGCTCGCATTCTTCCATAGAATTCGTTTCTCAGAGTCATTCTAAGCGTCTGAACTTCTTTGAGGAGATTAGCAGGGGAGTGATAGTAATAGTCTTTGCTGTTGATATTATTTTTGAGTAGTTCAGCATTCAAAGTCTTGAAGCTGATCCAGTAGTACGCGATTCCCGCAGCGAGGATTTCAATAATCTCGTCGTCGAGGTCGACGTTGAACTTCTTCTCGTCTCTGTCAAAATCTTTGAGGTCGACTTTGCAAATTCGCTGAAAGTCAACTCTCGCAGATATCAGATAATTTTCAAGAATATCATCTCGCGTCTCGATGTCCTTCTGGAGAATCGTGCTGTCCGCGAATCGGAATATGGCTCTCTCATAAATGTCTGAGAATAAAGTTGCCATAATAAAACCTTTACTCCGGCATTCTCAGTTCGCAACCCAGAGCCTTCTCAAAGGCTTTAATGGCTTTGAGAGAATCGAGGAGCCCTTTCTCAATATAAGTATTAAGTGCAACAACCATATTAGTCTTAGCATCTTCTGTCATGAGAGCAACCTTCTCGTTAATCTCGCCGACTGTCCAAGTACATACCTCTTCATAATTCGAAGGGTCAATATAGCTTTTGTAATAGTTGGTTATGTGAAGAGCTTTGTAGATATCCGCAACGGTGTACTCCTCGTAGTCACCATCAGCAAAACCTACTATCACAATCCACTGGTTTCTGAAGAACGCAGGCTGGCTTGCCTTCATGCTTCTGAGTTCACCAAATGTCATTGCTTGGACAGTTCCGCAGATAGGCCAAACGGTCGTATCCCTTGTCTTCTTATCTACGTATATGAGTTGACCATACACATTGCTCTTTACATTAATCAGCGTATTATCGTCAATAGATATTTTTCCCGATGTGGTATTCGTGATGTTGAACTCTTCTGCTGATTCATCCTTTACCAGTACATCGTCAAGATTTATATTCTTCTTTTCTTCGTCGAGCTTAGGCTTCTTTGTAGTTGTTGTGCTTTTCTTTGCTGCCATAATAATTTAATCTCCTTTTATTCCAAAAATAATGCCGGGGAGTGACCCCCGGCCTATTACTTATAAAACGTATGTTTTAGTCACCGGTGGTGATTGTGTAAATGCCAATCTTTTCTGCACAGAGAACGCCTACACCGATATTCTGAGTATAGAAAGCTTCCTGCGTGAGGTCGTTGTTCAGAGTAGCATCTCTTTCGATGAGAAGACCTTCACCCTCGTTTACGACCTTGATAAACTGGTCGTCGCCTGCAACGATCCAAAGCTTGCTGTCGCTGATAGCAAATGTATTCGTGCCGGGGACATGAACCTGCTTGAGAGCATACATATCTGTTCCGTTAAAGCGACCATAGTAGCCAAGGTTATACATATCTTCTTTAGCACTGTCTGCAACAACAGCAGTTGTTACCTTACGGAGTGCAGCGCGTGTACCGAGGATTCTTGCTGTCTTGCCAGTAGCAGCTTCTACGTGGTCGATAAGTGTGAGAAGACTATCTTCGCTGTAAGAGCCTGTTACAACGTATGTAGAATCAAGACCCTTTGTATCAGAGCTGATACCTGCGATTGCTTCGTAAGCCTTTGTGAGAATGTACTGGTCGAATGCCTTTGCGATGCCTTCAACGAACTTGTTGAAGTCAATTCTCTTAGCGAGAAGTCTGCCGAGGTTCTCATATACGCGAACTGCATAAGCCTTCGTGGGGATTGTAACAGTCTCGCCACCTGTGAGTCTCTGTCTACGAACACCCTGAATGCCGTTTGCAGCTTCAGCTACTACGAAGCCTGCGTCGCCGTCTGTAGTGAATTCGATTTCATCACCGTAAGCGATGTTTCTGTAATCAATGTGGTCGAAAAGAGGATTACCTTCTCTCTTGAAACCTTCGTCGATCATAACGGGAATCAGTTCCTGAATGAGTTCGAAGAGGGGATTGCCACGATAGAATGTCTTGGGATTAATCTTGTCAGAACCGCCATTGAGTTCAATGAATGCGGCTCTTAGCTCGTCAGATGTCTGACCAGCAGAAAACTTATCATTTACACCTCTAACTGCGTCAATAGCTACAGAGAGGATGTCATTATATTCCATTGCCATTACTGTATTCTCCTTTCCTAATGATTAGGCAACCTTGATGACGTACCATGTCTTGCCGCCTTCGGTTTCGATGCGGACGAGTTCGCCAATCTTTGTGGAGCCGGATGTAGCAGTGTTAACTGCAAGCATCTTAACGCCAGCCTGTGCTTCAAAAATAGTTGTGCCTACAGTGGGTGTGATAGCTGTATCACCGGACTTTGCAAGTTCAAAAGCCTCAGCAGTAACAGAGAAAATGTCGCCGGAGCGAAGCATATAACCTCTGCACGTAGAGCCAGTCTTGTTGTAGAAGTCCTCAAGTGCAGCGTTGTTATTTCTCTTGTCAACTTCCTCAGAACCGATTACTGCAAGATCCTTGAGCGCGGAACTTGCTGTGGGTGTACTCATAGTGTGAATTTCTCTCTCGCCTGTTTTGTAACCGCCTACTGCAACAACATTACCATTGTCGAGGTCTGCGGAAGCGTAGATGCTAACAAGTGCGGGGGCGAGAAGTGTGCCCGTCATAGCATCAGAACGAAAAATGCCGTGTGCCATTTTGTTTCTCCTAACTTAATTTAAATAATTATTTCTTGCCATACGCTTCGTGAAAACGTTCGCGCAGACTCATTGTTGTTTGTGTTTTCCCACCGACGGGGATCTGGGGTTCGCCATGGCTGTTGCCACGGGAAGGGGTAGCTATAGAATATTTGCCTTTAATGATGTAGCAGGCGTTCTTAAGCTCATCAACAGACTCATAGTTATATCTGTTTTCGTATACAGTTTTGAATTCGTCGTTGCAGCCGAGATATTCAAATTCAGAAATTGCCGAGTCGATAGCTTCCTTTTTGTCAGAAGTCTCTCTGTCAGCTTTGTAGCTTGCAAGTGCTTCAAATTCCGCGTCCTTTTCTTCGAGTGCTTTGGCTTCGTCTGCAGTCAGCCACTTTACATAAGTTTTCTCGAACTCGCCGATAATCTGAACATTTGCTGTTTCGGGCTCAAATGTGTAAGCAAATCTGCCATTTACATAATCACAATCTGTTCCATCGAAGTATTCACGCTCGACATAAACGAATTCATCGTTAAAGTCGCAAAGCCAATACGACAGGGAAGTGGTAATCTTTCCATCATCATCTTTTGTTACAAAAGTAGGAAGGGCGTTCTGAATAGCCTTTCTCTTTTCCCCATATGTGGAGCTGAACTGTGCTTCGTTTTCGACCACTTCTTCTTGGGGCGTTTCCTCTGTGAAGACTTCTTCTTCTTTTGTTTCTGACTCAACATTCTCTGTCTCTGCGAATTTTTCTTCTTTTACTTTTTCTGTTTCTTCTGAAGTTTCAACAACTTCTTTTACTTCATCTTCCAAAGTGCCTCCTCCTTTCTCGTTGTCTTTTCCGAAGCAGGAAGCGAGATCGTATTTTAGTTGCTTCATAAGCTCCGCAAATTTATCATCAATGGTGTACTTGTCCACTCTTGAGAGAGGGAAGCAAGGTTCCTTATTCTTATCTGAATCGTCAGACTTGCCGAGCAAACACAGAGCAGAATAAGAAAAGTCCAAGATGTTTGTGTAGTTTTTGTCCTCTTCAAGAGGTTCATAGTTCAGAACGTTAATTTCCATCGACTGTCCGAACAGGGTCTCATCGTTGTAAACAGCATCGCTCAGTTCGGGGTATCTGCCAGTCCAAAGAATAACGTCTGATACGAGATATTTTTTAACTCCTCTGCCACCGGGTTCTTCGAGTTCTTCATAGTGTGCATTGTTCGATTCCGGCACAACACCGTAAGGAACGCACATAGATTTAAATTTGAGAGCACCGTCTTTGCCTTCGGCGAGCACAATATCGTGTCCGCCCATACATGCCTCTCCGTTCTCGTCTTCGTACAGATGACCGATAACGGGAATATTTGCAAGTGTGGGCATAGCTTTGTCGACTGCCTCTTCGCCGATATACGAGAAGTTGCGATTTTTATCAAGTGCCATAACATAGCACTTGCAGAGTGTGAACTCTTTGTTCAGAGCCTTTATAGGCACAAGCTTCGTTTCGAAGCTAATAGTAGTTCTTTCCATAGGCCACCTCAAAACCGAAGCTTGGATTCACAGACTGCAGGAAACTCACTAAACTTATCTCCGAAGAACTTTGCAAGTTCTTTGTCATATAAGAATGCGAAGCAGTCTGATTCTTTAATATAAGAAAACCCCAGCTTAGCCAATTGCTCCGCTAAGCTCGGGTCTTGCACTTTTATAAAATTGTTCATTTGGCTCACCTATTGTCGTTAGAGTCGTTATCCCTTGTCGATTCTCCTGTCTCTTCAACATCGCTTTGAACAGGTCTTCCAATCTTTGCGTCGCTATCGCCAGACATAGTTGAACTTGTCTTGAGAGGCTTCAGCACAGATTCAAGGTCGAGAATTTCATTCTCAATTACGCCAAGACCTTCTATGTCGTACTGAGGGATATCCAGTGCTGCCATATAATATGACTTGCCGATACCATAGTTGAGACCTTCTTTGTAGCGCTGGATCATGTCGTCGAGATTATAGGCTGTCGTTCTGAGGAATGAAATCTTGAAACGATTAGCACCGCTGATTGTGGTTTTTAGATAACGATTAATCTGACGCTCGCACTGGTCGAGCAACGAAAAGATATATGTCTCGTCATTCTTTATAGCAAGCTTTGTTACGCCACTGGTGTTATTGGTCTCACCGTGTATTAGTGCGCTTGTACCCGCCGCAGACCAGTAGTTTCTAACCGCCTGCGCTATTGCATCAACCGCATCCGCTGCCGCAGATTTCGAGAAGTCTATTGAATCAAGCTTGAACGGAGATACCGCCAGCCCGATTCTTTCTCCTATATTGTTAGCAATCTGGTTGTAGTACCTACTATATGTGTCATAATCAATCGTCGGTACGCCGTTATCGTCCAGAGGAACGGTTCCTGTCAGAAGCTTGTAATTGTCCATCTCGTCTGAAGCAACCTGTAGAGCTTGTGTATCGTTAATGACATACAGCTCAGGGAGGACTGCTGCGAACGGAGGAACTGAACAGTCGGGAATGGTAGGGTCAGCCTTAACACACACCGAGATGCTCGGGTCAACGAGCTGCCACTGACTGTCGCCGTCTTTATAAGCTTGGTACATTGCTTCGAATTCGGGGGGATAGCAATCGAGGTCTTCCTCTCGTATCTTCGACATATCTACCTTAAATAAAAAAACGCCGTCTGAGACGTGCGAAATCTGGCATATGTCGGGATTCAACTTTTGGGTAAATCCGCTAAGAGAGTCTCCCCATCTTACTCCGTAAAAAGCGCCTTCTCTAAGAGCAATAAGAATTTGCTTTCTCGTCTCGTCTCTGATGTTCATCAGTTCGAGCTTATTGCTGACTTTATTGTAATTCTTACGAAATGTGTCCTTGTTATATTTTGCTTTGTTGAAGTTAAGAGGACTTATGACGTAAGAATATGTAGGCAGCCCCGAGTAATATTGAAGTAATCTGTAGTACCTTGTATTTGCTAAGTACATATAGATACTCGCGTCTCTCAAAGCCTTTTCGTTAGCGGTGGGAGATTGGAGATATCCATAAAGGCTTTCCTGTGTCAGCGTCTTGGGGTATGACCTTGTAGCTCTCGACGTTCTTTTTGCGGGGTCGTATATTTTAGCCTTTGCCAATTCTCTTGCAAAGGAAAGAGTCCATTTTTCTTCTTCTGTTAAATTAAATCCTGAAGACTTTTCTTCTAAAGGAGCGTTCTTCTTTGTATCGCCGCCATTAGTTTTCTTTTTAGCCATTTATAGCACCTCCTTTAATGATAAATTTTTTTAGTATTTGGTTGCCTAAAGCTAAGAACCATATCAGAAAAATCAACGCTTTTGCTGTTTTCTGCGTGTTCTTTTTCGAGAACTTTAGACACATAGATGTTATAACTTAAACTTGAGTAACGGTCTTTTCGCATTCCGCTTTTTTCTTTTATGCGGACAAAGTTCCCCTTAATTTCCGTCTCAAGATTTATAAGTTCGTTTATAAGTAAACTTGTGTTTACGTATGGAATTTTGAGTTTAATTTTATCTTCCAAACTAAGCTTTGAGAATCCCGTAAGCTTTCCGAAATCTTCGTCAAACTCTTCTTCGGGATTGAGTAACTTGATATTGCCCTGCTTAAATTCTTCTCTGAGTCCGAGAGCGCACTGACTGTTGAAATCGGGATTACCCATCACGACCCAGATTTTCTTCGGAGCATTTTTAACCTTACAGCGTTTAGCAATTTCGGAGTTGTTAATGCAACTCAAAGCAGTATATGTATCACCTGTCTCAGGATCGTACATATCAGCCATAAGCAAGTCAACGATAGTTAGGCCGATGCCTCTTCCGTCGATTACAAGGTAGTCAACATCGTATTCACTTGCCAATCTTCGTATCACCAATGCTTGGTCGTCCGCACGAAGACCTTCGTTGTTTTCACAATAAACGATATTCTTTGTAGCCCTACCGGATGTATTGTATTGCATCTGGTTTATCATTATAGACGTCGCGTCGTTGTTGTTAGCTTTGTTCGATGACTGCATCAATGCAATATCGGACGAGAGTATTCTAACTTCGTCATGCAGCTTCGGAGGGATTTTAATCCTCTTATCGCTGATAAGTTTTGATAACTTTGGAGGATAAAAACAGTATTTGATTTTACGAGCCGGCGAGATTTCGTCGTAAGCGTACAGTGCTCCGTCCGCACCAGACCAGAACTCCGCCTGCATCTCCATAATCCAAGAAATCTCATTAAAGTCCGTACTCATCATGTCTGCTTCGACTCTCCTTCGGTCTAACAGCTTTTCTTTTATTGAGAGCTGATAGGGAAGTGCCGCTGCATAGAACTTCTTGCCTGCAATCATCGCTGCTGAATAATCTCTGAAAAGGGTGTAGCACCAATGGGAAGAATACCAACCCGAGGTCAAATATATCTCTTGGTTTTGCTCCATCGGGAAATCAGCGTATTCGTCGATGTCCATATAACCTGCGTGTCTGGGTGCTGTAAGAGTCTTTTTCAGGATACCGTCGATTATTTCTTTTTTGAGAAGTCGTGCCTCATCGACTATTAGAAGGTTAGCTCTCAAACCACGGGAGCTTTCGCCTGCGGTTGCGACCAAGATAGTAGAGCCGTTCTTAAAAGTAACGATGGTTTCATATTGGCTATGTTTTATCTCTTCTATCTCAATGGCAAACATTGGATAATTGGGGATAAAAAACTTTTCGATTTTGCCGATAAGTTCTCCAGCTTGCCTTCTCGTAGCGCTAACTACAACACAAGCGGTGCCGGGATATAACATACACTTAACAGAAGCAAACAAAGCAGTAAGCCAAGTCTTGGAAATACCTCTGCATCCAAGAAAAAACACAAACGGATTATCAAACATCTCGCAGATTAAAATCTCTTGAAACTGTTTTAGTTTGATGCCGAGGTGGTCAGTTATGAAGCGGTTTGGGTTGGCTTTAAAGAAGCTCGCCCAAGCCGCAATACCATCTAATATTTTATCGTATTTAGTCTGTGCCATTGTTTGCACCGCCTAACAATGCTTCTCCCATACCTTCGGAACTGTTGGAAGATTCAGCTTTCTTTACTGTGTACTTTTCAAGCTCCTTCACGGCTTCATCGTACAGCTCTGAATTTTCTGTTTTAATATGGAGAGCTTTGCTCAGCCCGCCTCGAAACCAAGTATTGACATATTTTCGAATGCCATCGACATCTCTCCACTGAGGAGCTGGTTCAGGTATAGGTCGGGTTTCTTCGTATTTTTTAAGTAATGTACCAAAGGTTTCTGTGTCCGCATATGGGTTGTCACTATTCTGCTTTGGTAATATGTTTGCAGAGCTCATAAGCTTCTGTACGTCGTTCAGAGCGTCGGAAACTTTTCCGCCAGTTTGCTGCGCGATTATTACATTTAGCTGGGCTCTCGACAAGCTCTTATACAATTCTTCTTGGGGTTTTGTATTACAAACACACTTTGCCTTCCAGTCGTTGTATTGTTCTTCGAGATATTGATATTGTTCTGCCGTAAAGCCTGTGCCCCAAGTTCTTATAATTTCTTTTGTTACCTTGAAAGTATCTTCGGGGACATCATATATGCTGTTTTCTTCCCCAGAAGCGTCCGAAGCGTCTTCTTCGTCTTCGTCAGGGATGTCGTCTTCACTCATTATCAAGGCATTATTTGCAGCTCTGCGCTTCAAAGTATCAAGATAAGTATCACCGTCAGATTTCTGGACACCTGCTATGTTGATTTTTGAAGGGTACACATTAATTCTGTTTACGGTTGCAGGACGGTTTGCACTGAGGTCTACTGCTTTTTGCGAGTACGGCCAGTCAACAATCTGGCAAATTCTTTCGATTGCCTTTTCTTCTGCGAATTCACCTTCGTAAAAACTCTCCGAGAGAGTCAAGTAATATTGCGCAAGACACTCCTTGCAAATCGGAATATAGCCGTTATTGCCTCTAAACAGAATGGACTTCGACTTTGAGAAGTTTCCTCGTTGCGCAGGATATTTCTTTCCGCAGCAAGTACAATAGAACTTACGCTCAGGGTCGATATCCTCTCCGTAGTATGGCGGCATCTTAAAGTTTTTGTTGATGGTAGTGTTTTTATCTGTGTTGGCGAGCCTCATCTTCGAAAGAGGAAGATCGCCTTTTTTTGTAGTGTTCGCCATGTCAGACCTCCTTAAAACAGGTCGTCGACTTCGTCTTCATCGTGACGCACTACATAGATCTCGGTCGTCTCAGCGGATTCATGACCGAGGAGCTTCTTCACACTGTTAATATCCTTACCATCTTCAACAACAGCTTGTGTCGCTCTGCTTTCACGCAATAAGTGTGGATGAAATCTTCTGCCCACTATTGGCTCGAACGTTGTCTTTGACCACGAGTTAAAGCAGGTTTCGCTAACCATATGGTATTCACCATTATATTTTGTCACAAACATATACTCGCATTCGTCTGCGTCGAGCCCGCCTCTGACTTCGACCCACTTCTTGAGCGCGTCCATTGCCTCTTGTCCGAATGTTAGCTTTCTGACCTTGCCGATTTCTCCGCGCCCTTTGCACCTGATAGGGGGTGTCTGGTAAACGATGGTTTCCTCTTCGTGTTCTTCTCCGTTTGCCGTAACCGTTTTCTTCTTGATTACAGGTTTTGCGAGAACAATATCCTTGCGCAACTGTCTGCTTTCTCCGCGTCTACAACCGGTCTCAAATGTAAAAAGTAGATAAGCAACTTTCTGCCATTCCTCTCTGTCTTTGAGCGTGTTTACCAGATTTTCGAACTCCGATTTTGTTAGCGGCTCTTTTTCATGAACCGCGTTTTTGGGAGGTCTCTTAATGCTCTTGTTGATAAAGTTACGGAAAAGAGGATAATCATCGCCGTAATAGACCTCTATAAAGTCGGAGGCCAAGCGGT
>JAZUGJ010000057.1:0-7509 GCA_045641145.1 Paludibacteraceae bacterium | reverse complement strand
CGAAATGTTAATTCTTCCCGGTGGAGCCAGCCATTTAGAGGAAAATGCCGCATTATGTGATTTGCTGAAAAAACATAACAACGAGGGTAAGATGATCGCCGCGATTTGCTATGCGCCGTCCGTATTGGGGCGCTTGGGCATATTGGAGGGCAAACAAGCCACTTGCTATCCGGGATTTGAGAAATACCTGGGTGAGAGTTATGTAGGTGGCTTGGTAGTGGAGTCCAAGAATATCATTACTGCCAAAGGTCCCGGTCTCAGTGCTGACTTTGCGTTCTGCCTGATTGAAAAACTGGCAGGCAGCGACATCGCCGACCAAGTGTATGATGCTGCTCAGTATTAAAATTTAGCAGTGCTATCAAAATCATGAGCACTCTTTCTTCCCATAAAATTAGCATCCGTTTCTTTGAAGATCGCGAAGTTCGTGCTATTTGGTCGGACGAACAAACCAAGTGGTTTTTCTCTGTGTTAGATATAGTAGGAACGCTTAATCAGCAGGACGATTACGAGAAAAACCGTAACTACTGGAAGTACCTCAAAGCCAAGTTGAAAAAGGAGAATAACGAGTTGGTTAGTGTCACTACCCAACTGAAGTTATTGGCAGCCGATGGCAAACGCTATAATACCGATGTTGTAGATAGCGAGGGCGTTATTCGTTTGGCAAAGCAGTTCCCGAACACACGAGCAGGTAAGTTCTTAGATTGGTTTACCTATTCTGACACAACCATTGACGGGCAAAGCAAGAAGAAGGCCTATACCCTGTTTGAAAGCGGAGTGATAGATAGCGTTGAAGTCGGCACAACGAAGGGATTACAGCAAATTCATGCTTATCTGTTTGGCGGATTATATGATTTTGCAGGCAAAATTCGGCAAGTTAATATCGCCAAAGGAGGTTTTCAATTTGCTATGGCGCAGTATTTACCGCAGACCTTAGCCACCATTGAGAAGATGCCGGAAACGACTTTGGATGAGATTGTAGATAAGTATGTGGAAATGAATATAGCGCATCCCTTCCGTGAAGGGAATGGTCGCAGTACCCGTATTTGGTTGGATTTGATGTTAAAACGTGCTTTGCAACAATGCGTAGATTGGAGCCAAATAGATAAAAATGCCTATTTAGAGGCCATGCGGGTGAGTGTAGGCGACAGCACACCTATTCGTTCTCTTATCACAAATGCGCTGACTGACCGTATTAACGATAGGGAAATGTTTATGAAGGGCATTGACTATTCGTATTACTACGAAGAAGCATAGCCATATCAACCAAACTGTACCTTTGCAACAAAATAATAACGAAATCATTTCGCCTATGGAATAAAACAAGCAATTGATTTTGCACAATAGATAATATAGCGTTATCTTTGTTTCACACTTATTGAAATTTCGCCAAAATTTTTCGTCCGAGTGAAGTAAAGTTCAACGCTCACATTGTATAAATGTGGGCTTTACTTTATCCAAGGACATAGGTGTTTGGCGATACCTCAATAAGTGGATTAAAAAGTTTAGTCCACTTTTTTGTGCCTCGTTAAGCAACGGACTGTAAATAATAAACAAAAATATAAAATTGAAATTATGAAGAAACTGAGTTTACTTGTCTTATGCTTCGTTACGGTATTTTGTTATGGTAGCGACATTATCATTACTAAACAATCCGAAAAAATTGAAGCAACAATCGTTGAAGTTACTAAATCTGAAATTAAGTACAGAAAAGCTACTAACCCAGAAGGACCTATGTTTGTTATTGGAATAGAGGAAATATCTTCTGTTATTTACAACAATGGTGAGGTAGAATCGTTTGCTGCTCAAACACCCATAAATGATACTCCTAATAATGATTTTATGATTACGCGTTTAGGAGATAATCTTTATTCTTATGATGGGAAAACTATGAACTCAAAAGAACTTGGCGTTTTCTTTCAAAACAATTGTCAAGAAGCTTATAGGCAATGGAAGAAAGGAACACAATTACAAAATCTTGGTATTGCATGGTCAATAATAGGTCCTGTATTGTGTCTGCCTGTAGGTTTATCATTGTATGCATGTTGTGTATCTGCTAATTATGACAAAGCAAAGGTATACTACAGTATTGACTATGATATGTATGATTCTGGCATCGCTTTTATGGCTATTGGTGCAGCATTGACAGTCGCATCCATTCCATTATTGGCAATTGGCACAAGAGATAGGAATCATGCTTATCTCACTTATAATACCGCATGCGCAAAGTCGAAAAATCCAGCTATGTCTTTGAATTTCCAAATGAATACCAATGGGGTAGGTTTGGCATTGAAATTTTAATCTGCAAGACAAAATACATAAAAAGGGGGTGTGCCATAACAGGCACACCCTCTTAGGTTTATTATGCTCGTTTATTCCCCTTTCTGCAACTCGCGGAGAAGGGCGGCATGGACGAAGCAGTCGATGGATTTTTACAAAGTACTGTGTTTAATAATTTAATCCTAATGCCCACAGAGGGATGACATTGGAGTAACCAAATTCGATGTCATCTTTTACTATATACCCATGTTCTGCGCCAAGCAGTTGGCGTTGTCCTTTGCTCTTACCTCCAACCTCAAAGGTGCGTTGGTCTATTTCAAAATCAGCAATTGCAGACGATTTGACTACATGATTAACCCGCATTTGATTTAAGAAAAACGTCTCACGCACATTGCCTATTTCAGTTTGTTTCTCGGCTAATATAGTCATCAGGTTCGTGTTGTCTAAATACACTTTCTCCACTTTGCCCAATTCGCGAATGCCTTGTGTAGCAGTTCGTAATTGCATAATCATTCCGGCACGCTCCATAAAATATAAATAATCAGAAATGTCATTACGGCTGATTTCTGTTACTTGTGCCAAAGTGGTCATTTGTGGTTTGAAAGGCACACTATTGGCCACAACACCCAATAAGCGTTTGAGTTTGCGGGCAACGGACACATTAAGCCCTGCATATTGAGGTATATCGTTTTCCATCGTTTGATTGACGACTTGCTGCAATTCTTGCTTAAAATCAATATCCCTCGCGAAAGGATAGTAGCCACTCTGCAAATACTCTTTGAATAAGGGGAGAGGATGCGCCACATTGGGTATCGTTTCCTTATGTGCCAAAATATCTTCTAAAGAGAGAACCGGCACCTCAATATGATGAAATAATTGCAGATATTCACGGAAAGAGAGCCCTTGCATTTCATAAATAGGGGCACGGCGACTTAAATCGCTCATACCCTTATAAATATCCAATATACTACTGCCCGTAAAGACGACTTGCATATCATTATAGCGGTCATAAATCTCCTTCAGTTCTTGTGACCAAGCGGGATATTTGTGTATCTCGTCAATAAAAAGATGTTTTCCACCCATCTTATTAAATTGGTCTGCAACTTCCAAAAGGGTATGAGACGCAAAGTACATCTGATCCGCAGAAAGATACAACGTATCATTTATTGACAAGTTTTGCTTGATATATTGCAACAACATGGTAGATTTCCCCACACCACGAGGACCAACAAGCCCCAACATCTTGCCGTTCCACTTGATTTGACCATACTTGTAGCGAAAGAAATCCAACGAAGTCTCCTCTACTTTCTTTCGTGAAAATTCAAATAATTGCTCCATAATTCATGTTGTTTTAGTAGGTTTGCATCTTTTTAGTGCATATTTTATGAAAATCTGCATTTTTTTAGTGCATTTTCGTTTTGTGTCTGCAAAGGTACAACTAATTTTTGACTTGTGCAAATGTTATTCCTAAAAATTTGTACTTTTCGGGAAGTTGTGGCACTTTTGTTCGGGAAATTGTGATATGTGATTCTCCGTTTATTCCCCTTTCTGCACCTCGCGGAGAAGGACGGCACGGACGAAGCAGGTTAGAAAAAAGGGGCTGCCGAGTGGCAGTCCCTTTGAATGTATGGTGTAGGTAACCTTATCTGAATATCCTAAAGGAGTGGGTGGCAGATTGAATGATGTAGATACCTCTCGGGAGATGCATCTCATGGACATTCTCGTTGGTAGTCGTAACCTTATTACCACGCATATCAAAGATATTTACCCATTCACCCGGCATGTAGATCTCGTCCAAATCGGTCGGGTGCTTCAGGTACACTTTATAAGTTTCCTTGTTAATATAGTCGCATACCGTATAGTCGTGTGCGAGATAGGGGTCGCTCATATCGACGGTTTCACCGCTGGCGGGGATAACAAACGTGGTTTGGTCGGCAACGGTAATAACCGGCGTAACAGCACTATAATCGCCCATTTGGTTGATGGTGACGGTAATAATCTTGCTGGCTTGGTCTATAACGCCTTGTACGCCGTTGATGGAGAAACTGGTTATCTGCAGCGTCGGCAACGCGATAGGCGATTTACTGCCGTCCATCAAGTATTTGATACATTCGTCGATGAGGCGTTTGCCATTTGTCGTCAAGTGGTTGGACGATGCTTTGGCGATAGGCAGGCACAGGTATTTGCTACCGCGCTCTTGGGCACTTACTTCGTGCATAAAGGTCTGTTGCTCGCCGTCGGAGCGATAATCTTCACCACGCACTGCCGTTGTGCTCAAGCACCATGAACCGCTATGGTAAACCTCTGACGCCACCAAACCGCGTGTCTCTACGCTGTCCAACAGTTCTATCTCCTGATTGGCATTGAGTCCCATGGCTCTAAAGATGGGGTGGGTGGATTGAATGATCTTCATCTTGCCGGTTACAGCACTACCGTTGGCGGTATTACCCCAATCCAAGCGGGAAGGCGTGTAAGCAAACGCTTGCATGTTCAGTACAGGGATGGGGCTTTGTTTTATGACGCTCATCACATCGGGGTGGTTGGCATCTACATTCTCGCTCAAAACGATGACTTTGAACTTGGATATCTGTTGTTGGTTCTGCAGCATTTGTCCGAGTGCCGTCTGCTTGCTCCGCATTATCGAGTAGCCCTTGGATTCCAAGAATGCGTGGATACCGTCCGATTGATAGTCGCTCTTATAGACATACAGCAGCGGGTCAGTACCTAAATTCAAATGTATAACGATCAGTTTACCACTCAACTGGTTACCGCCGTCAATGCTGATGGTGAACGGATAATAACCTTCTTTGGTCGGAGTGCCCGTGATGGAATAGACACCATCTGCGCCGGAGCCGCTGACGCCGGCAGGAGTGGCACCGGTCCAAGTCAGATGTATGCCGCTGGCGTCTAAAGCCAAATAGCTGAATTCAATGGCATCCATTGACCAACCTTCGTAGGCCTCAACAGAGTCCGTCTTGGCAGTAATCTGTGTTTTGACACTGAACGAGCCCTTTTCGCTGCGGGCTTTTTCCACGCCACTGGCATTGTAGGAAACGATGTAATATTCGTATGTGCCGACCGGGCATTGGGCGATTCCTTCCAATTGGAGTGTGTCACCAACGCCTTCGCTACCATGTTTACCCAAATCAATACCTGTGGCGACGTTTCCTACCCATTCAACACGGGTGTCAACATTGTTCTTAACGAAATATGTAACGGGCGACAGTTTCTTGGTTTGGAAGACCTGTTGGCTGGAGTCGTTACCCATGACGTAGCGAATACGCGGGTCCGTACCGCAACGGAGAGACCAACCTGCTATTTGACAAGCGTTTCCACCCGCAACTTTGATTTCAATGAGGTGTTCTCCTGTGGACATATCAAAACGACGCACTGTCATACTGGTGCTTGCTGTCATTGTTTGTTTCTCGCCATCAATATAAACTTCCAATATTTGAGCAGGCGATTTAGTTGGGTTTTTGTCTAATCCATATAATGAGAATTGATCAAATCCCTTCACGTGCATTTTTACGGTTTCATTAGCGTTTTGTATGACAAATAATTTATCAACCGGTTGATCAAATTCGTCTATTGCACTTCCGCTTGCACCCTTAAGCGAGTTGATGGTCGCATCAAACCAATCGTCTATGGCGCGGCACGAAGTGGTTTCTTCATTCTTAGTAATACCTTGATTGTCGGCTATTGGTGTAGTTTTAACTGTTGCGACATCTCCTGCATTCGGTTTTTTCCATCTGCCAGCATAGTACACTTCGTATTCCCGACCACCAACTACAGTTAGTTGTGTGGCGTAACCGCCTTCGTCCTTATCCAACTCGTAGAAATCAGGTACGTGGAGTGCCAAATCGGTTGGAGGAATGACTTTGTTGAAAGTAACGGTGTAGGTGTTGGTAGTCAGTCCGTCTTCGGCGGTAACTAACAGAGTAACGACGCCGGTGCCGACAGTAGGCGTGACGGTGGATTTGCTATCTTCTTGCGTGTAGGTTACAGTCGGTTGGGGCTGTCCTGTTGCCCAATCGGCTTCGTAACTAAAATTGGTCTTGCTAAATCCGCTAATAGCGGTGTTGTTCACTTTAATACTGCTCAAATAAGCGTTCTCCGACAACGGGTCTGCTTCGGTAATGGCTACGTGGTAAACGGTGGTTTCGCCTGTGGCTGAAGTGAGTGTATAATCTACAGCACCGTTTGAGAAATTTTGTGCTGTATTGGGAGTCCATGATTGGATGTTCTTTCCTGTGAAGGACGGACTAATGGAAGTCAGCCCTGTGCCGTATTTGACCTTACCTGTGATGTTCATGCCTACATTATCTACAGTCGCACCGGCGGCGGTAATATTCGTCCATGTGGCAGACTCTGCTTTCGGGGCACTGCTTTCTTTGGTAAAAGTGATAGTATAAGTTTTCTTTGTCGTGCCGTCTTCTGCAGTAACTAACACGCTGCCAGAACCCGGAACGGCGGAGGGTTGAGTGATGCTCTTAGTGGCTTTGTTGTGGTTGACTGTAGCATTCACCGTAGGTGTGCCGGAATAGGTGGCAGGCAACTCAACATCATAACTGAGTGTAGAGGCAGAGAAATTAGGTACAGATGTGCCGTCATAAGTGAGTGCCTTGAGGGTGGCATCGTCAGAAGGACCGGCAGATCCGAGGGTGATTGTGATGGAACCAATATAACTACTTGTCCCTGCTTTGCGATATATTTGTATGCCATTACAATTGGCAGGGATATTTGAAGTGGGAATCGTGAATGTATTCTCACTCTTAATACCCGAATTAGCTAAAAGAAATTCTGTTCCCCAACTCTGTCCATTATCTGTGGTGAATTTATATCCCCAATTCTTGCTTGTGTTGGTTGTGTTAATCCATCCATCAAATGTGATTGCAGTAATGACAGCAGTATTTACGGTCCATGTTATGCCATAATTGTCCGAACCTAATTTGAGCCCATTTGAGGAATCATACTGCCATTTTGTAAAAGACAGAGTTCCCCCTGCAGGACAATCGCTCGGATAGGTAGGCGCAGAAGAAGAAGCGTGTAGGTCAATTGTTTTTGTTTGACTAAAACTACCAAGTACAAAACTGCAAAAGATAGCAACTAATAACGTTTTTTTCATTTTATAAATGGATTAAAATTTATATTCCTTTTTGATGCCCACTATGGCATTTTATTTCACGATGCAAAATTACAAAAAAACTTTCACATAAAGGTGCAAATTTTAAC
>JAZUGJ010000056.1:0-3382 GCA_045641145.1 Paludibacteraceae bacterium | reverse complement strand
ACTGCGCCGCTATATGAATACTTGCTATTAGCGGTTTCGTTGCTTATCTTACCGGGGCCATTATTAGACGTGCCACTGGCAGTACAGGTTATTTCAATCTTTGAAATGGGCTGCGCTGCTGAAATAGTTAAGATACTGCCTGAATAGTTACGCACATGCCCACTGGCACCATATCCTTTGGATGAAACAAAGGACACTTGATTCTTGGTGGCAGAAATCTTACTGCCGGAAGTTGAAGTGCCTTGTCCCGTAAAATCTGTGTACATGAATGTAGTAGGCACGATGGCTGCCCACAGGGTTGTGCCAATCACCAATGCAGATAAGATCGCATAAATTCGTTTCATGAGGTGTATTATTATTTGATTATTTGTCCGTTAGCATTGTATAGATGTCCGTTATGGCGGATGTATAGTTTCCCCCCGCGGAGATATTTGCCGATGTGCAGCATGGGTGTGCGGGTGTTATTTATATCAGTAGGACAATACCCCTGCCGAGCGACCCACAACTGCGTTATGTCATGATCAATCATAACAATGGCATCTATGGTTGTAGGCACGCCCTGTATGACACTACCTGTTTGAAATTTCTCTAGCACCGGTACACCTTGCCATGAACCATCTTCCACCACTGCATCGGCTATCTGCACATAGCGACATACATCTGCCGAATCGACAGCGGTAACCGTTTCGGGGGAGCAGGTAACTTTTTGCGGGGCGACCGTCCACACGGCAGTTGGTGTTAATTCCGGTACACCGAAATAATTGCGGAAACGCCCTTGTACATTGCTCAATACATGTCCGTTCTCCACTCCCTGTGCGTAGGGTTTGCCGGTATCCGGATTGGTGGCGTCGTAAATAAGCATAGACCCTGTTTCGTCGCGGACGAAGACATATTTGTCATATTTCTTAGTCACCGTGACGGGATTGAGGCAGACGAGGTCGAATTCGGCTGATTGAACGGCTTGGGCAATAGTCATTTCACCAACGGCATTGAGTAGAACAGTGATTTCCGTCGTTACACCGGTGGATGTCAAAACAAGCGTATCGATATATTTGCCGGCTTGGGAAACGGAGTAAGAAATGGTAAGATTGTCACCGTCTCTATCTATTGTGGAAGCGCTCAATGAGAAAGCGATACCGCTTTTGAGTGAGCAGGAGATATCTTCTGTCAGTTTATTGGCATTGACCTCGATGGTGAGGTTACCCTCCGCCTGCGCGTCACCGAGACGGATATTGCCGAAATTGACCAAGGGGGCGACGATGGCAGGGTCGTCCGTGCCGATAGCCGCCGTTTTGCGGAACAGACACACTTTCGTCTGCGAATTTTGATCGGCATAGCAACCGAATAGTTTGTCGGAAGCGTTGTACTGCATATACTTACGCTCGGAAGTACCTGTATTTTCTATTACGGCAACGCCGTCTTGGGCGATGGTCATCCGCCAGAAACCGAAATCGCCGTAAGAGGGCGACACAACATCGTCCCATAAAGTCAGTTTATTCTTGGTCCGCCCGCCGGAAGCAACCAAATAGCCGTTCCCATAACGCAATTCGTCTTGAAAGACATAGACCGTGTCTTGGTCGTTCTCGCCTGTTTCTTTCCAAAGCGTATAGATGGCATCTTCGTTTTCGCGCACTATCGTTCTTCCGTTGCTGTACACGCCTTTGATAGCGTGGATATTGTTTTGTGAGATAGTTTGGTCGTAATAACCCATTATTTGGTTTGTCGTGCCGTCTGCCACACCGAAAATGACTTGGTCGGAATCGCGCAGTTGGTGCAAGTCGGTAACCAATTGGAAAGTGGATTGGGTAAATGGCGACGAACCACCTTCCTCTGCACGAATAGTGAGTGAATTGAGGTTAATGGCATTCTCTGTACAGGTAATCCAAAACTTTATTTTACCGCTTTGCGGGGTGGGGAAGTGTATAACCGAGTCGCGCAGATGAACGCCTGAGCCACTGACGGTGGGTCTAGTGATAATAATACTGTCGTAAGGATTATTACCGACTTGGGCATAGATAACCCCATTCCCTGAACTTGAATTGAGGCAGAAATTGAAGGTTAGACGGCGCACATCGGTAAAAGAAAGCACCGATGTGGCTCCTGCACCGCTGGTACCTTTTTTGACGCTTACACCTTTGCTATAGGGAAGTCCTTGCGCGTCCGTATATCCGGCGAAGTAATCCGATGCGGCTTTATCACTCACCCAACCGTCCGTTTTCCCGTCGCATTTAGTAGCACCTATGGTGCTGCCCCAAGAGGCAGAAGTGAAAGTGTAAGTGGTGATACCCGCCTGTACCGATAGGCACGAAAAAAGCAGACCTGCTGCCAATACAAGAATAATTTTTCTCATCATTTATCTAATTTAGTGCAAAGGTAACACTTTTTTTGCACATTTGCAAATAAATTGAGCAAATCTTTTCGCTACAGGTCAAAATATCCCAATCCGTCAATAGCGCGGAGGAATTGCTGCACATAGTCCCACGAGGTGACGCTCCAGTGGAATCCTAATCGGTGGAGCACCTGCGTGGTGTAGGTATTGGTGGCTTGAATAGACCGCGGGGCTTTATTGCCTTTCTGATTATATGCCATCAATGGGCGCAAGCGTACGGTGAGTTGTTCGTCCTGCATGGCGTGGTCCATCATCTCGGCGAACTCGTTATGCTCAACAGGGCGTATGTCTTGCCCGCCAATATGTATCTCGCGCAGCACGTCGCCCATTAATTGGCGGTGCGGATTGGTGGGGTGGAAAACGATGCACGCTTTGGGTGTGGTTGCCAATCGGAGCACGGCATCAGCCACTTCGTCGATAGGCGAGAACTCGCAGGGAGCGTCCAATAACTCATACGGGCAGACCCCTAACGTCTGGTAGGCACGCAGGGTTGCCATGAAATTATTGCTTTGGAAATTGACTTGGAACTCGCCGTCGCTGCGCCGTGCAGAGAGGTTACCGACCCGCATTATTTTGGCATTCAGTCCGTGGTGGAGCATAGCGTCGAAAATCAGTTTCTCGGCATCGTATTTGGCTTGTGCGTATCGGTTATCCAGCGTCTGCCCGATGTGGAACTCCTGTTCGCTGAACAGGTGCGCGGGGTCGGGCTGCCCGTCTATACTGCGCCCTGCCACGCTGGTGGTGGATATATGCACGAGGCGCGTGCCGGTCTTGCAGCACCAGACTACCAGATTGCGTACGGACTCGACATTAACGAACTCGATATCGTTGCCTGTGGAGAAATGCTTGACATTGGCAAGGCAGTTGATGACCGTATCGGCTTTTACGGTGAGCGTATCCATCCAATCGCGTTGGGTGACCTCGCCCTCGATGACAAAGAGCCGCTTGTCCAAGAGGTCTTCAAAGTCGGTGCTGAAATAGTAGAACAGCAGC
>JAZUGJ010000055.1:0-2944 GCA_045641145.1 Paludibacteraceae bacterium | reverse complement strand
CGCGGGCTTGGCGACATTTTTTCATTCCTTCATTCAGAAATCCATGCGAACTCCTATTTTTTAACTCACGAAATGACAAAATCGCAATCTCATTTTAATTCTCGTAAGCAAAACTTGATAACGAGCAATAAATTATGTTTCATGCTATTTTGTTTATAATTATAAAATCTCTGATTTCGCTTGAAATCACGGAAATACAGTTGCATAAAAAACGATTCCGTGATATAATAAAAGTATGATGAAAAGCATAAAAGAGAACAAACGAGCGTCTAACGCAGTAGAACCAAATGACTATCTCCGCTTCCGCGCAGAGGAAGAGACGGAGCATGGCAAAACCGCCACAATGGAGGGGGTGCAACATGAGTAAGATTATCATGTCGAACCCGACAGCTGTCAAAAAAGCCGCTGTAGCCGAGAAGCCGACCGTCCAAACTTCCACGAAGGCCGCCGACTTTCCAACAGATAGTCAGCACGATGATTCCGAGTCACACACGATAAAAGATTTTGGAATGACGGACGAAGAATTGGCAAGAGTTTCTAAAGCGTACAAGTGCATCAAAACGACATTCACGCACGACCAGCTTTCTACCCTTGCAGCCATGCTCTATCGCCTTGACCAAGCCATCATTACTGACGAAATTATCCATCGCGAGAAAATCAAACTGGACTCTTACGAGAAACGGACATCTTGGAAAAAAGAGAAAGCAATTTGACAGTAATGAGAATCAAGACAGAAACAGACCTTGCCGCACACATTGAACACCAAGCGCGTTTATTAGAACGAGTGGCAACATTCCACGTCCTCAATCGAATCGTGAAAAAGTGGGGCGACTACGAATCTTTCTTGACGACCTACAACTCTTTTAGCAAGGGTGGGTTTTGGCGAAAGAACTCAAAATGGTTTCACCTTGACACCCTATCCAAGATTGTCGGCGTACCAAGGGTCAGCGGAAAACAGAAGCGGATTCTCAATAATGTTCTTGCGAGAATCGACCCTTCGACTATCCAATACCGTGCCAACACCTCCATTCATTATAAGTCAGGCAAGAGCTACACCATCCACTCTGGTTTTTTCATTCCAGTCGAACGATTGCGAACGCTACTTGCGGACGGCCGTGCATTATTCCTTGACAGCGGCATCTACTCCGATGAAGAAATCTATGTCATTAAGAAATTCGTTCTCGGCTACAAGGATGCAAAGCGGCGAAAATTGAGCGCACGGCGCAAACGAATCTTCAATGAAAAGATTGAGGATGTACTTGACGCTACATTACGGCTTGGCGATAACCCAAATGCGAAAGTTGATGCCGCCGTTGATGACGAACCGCTCTATGCAACGAAGATGCAGACGCGCTTTCATCATCCACAACCCCAATCCGACCGAGAAGAAAGGTTGGCAACACTTGACAAGGACATGGACGAGATGCCTTTCTGACTGCAAATTTTACCCCATCTGCCACAGACTGATATGTGCGGTGTGACGCTTGCGAAACTTGCGCTGTGACATTTTGAATGAAGTTCGTGACGGATGCGGAATGACAGATGTGACATCGTGCGTTTGAAATGTGACAGCTACAGTTCGGAATGTGACGGTTGCTAATTACATATAACCTTTTCAGATAACTTAACACATAACGCTCATACATAACACCTCACATAACCTACAAATACCTTTTTCAAATAACCTGCGAAATTTCATACGCGAAACATGAATTGTTTATTGGATGACGGCTTCGCCGTGTATCCCCCTCATCCCTTAAGGGATAGTATTCATGCTCGCCAATCTACGCGCCATCAGCCGCGCCCATGCCATTGGCCGCATCATGATAACGCGACTGCGGCCTTGCCGAGCTGTCGAAAATCTTTCTCCATTCCCTTGACTTCACAAGAGAATGAGAATTGCCCAATCCTTTCAACCTCCACTTGACTTTGCAGGAGAATGAGAGTTTGGTGCGTCATGCGCCACTACAACAAGCCCCTCTGACATACAAGCGACATCAAATGTCGCCATTACCGCCGACAAACGCCATCAGACGCGCCACAAGGCACACCGGAAGCGTCCCGCCGTCAAGGGCGATTGAGATTGCCCTCCCGAACCGGAGCCCACCAGCGCAATCCTGGTGCATCCGGTGAGATTCGGCTCTAAAATCCGCCCAAAAGGGAAAGCGGGGGCGGCTGGATGGCCGGCGCCCGCGTTGCAACTTCCATTCCCTATCACAGACCTTTTAGTTTGGCTTGGACGAAAAACGAATCCGCATTTTCATTCTTGGGCGTAATTGTCACTTTCACCTTGCCGTCTGTTGGCGCGAAGAAATCAGCCGTCAGCGCATCAGCCGCGAAGCCATCCCCCAACCGCCTACATCCTTCGACGGAAAAGACGGTCGCGAGATTGTCAGCGGTAGCATCGCCGCTCACGGCAATATCATCTATCGCCAATTCCAAGTCGAAACTTCGTCCCTCTGACATAGGCGAGAACTTCATCACCTTCAACGCCTCTTGCGTGGGAGCGGCCGAAAGTAGCGCGTTCAAACCCAACGCATAAGACAGCCAAGGGCAAGGCGAATCCTTCAAGATTTGCTTGCGCTCCTCGTCGTAGTCACAGACCGTATCTGCCCATGAGAGGAAAGGATAGTATTCGTTGCTTGACCGCACGAAGTTTTCAAGCTTCGTTCCTGCGACCACATCACGCACATCTTGGTCTGTTGCGTTTCCATCGAAAGAGGGGAACGCTTCGCCGTAAACAACATTACGGAATCCCCATTGCGTCATGCGGTCGCCGTTCTCATCTTTCCAACCGCTGTCGTTCAAGACGAAGACCTCTACGAAATATGAGCCGTCAAAACAGCTCTCACCATCGTATTGGAGGTGGGCATTTTCTTTTCCATCCGTCAGCGGCGGCTTGCCCTTAAACTCGACCCTATAAAGAAAATCATTCCATCCCAAC
>JAZUGJ010000054.1:0-7730 GCA_045641145.1 Paludibacteraceae bacterium | reverse complement strand
AGTTGGTTAGTAGCACCTGACTCATAATCAGGGGGTCCTTGGTTCAAGCCCAAGCGGGACCACAAAAGAACACCTACCCTCGCGCGCGTGCGCCGGTTATATTAAGGTGTATGAAAATACCCCTCTCCGAATGATATCGGCAGAGGGGTGTTTCTTTTTGTAAACGAGGGGATTTATTTAACGCAGTTTGGGGCGGACAATAATAAGCATGACGGCTGCCACGACGGCGGACACCGTGTCGCTAATCGGCAATGCCCACCACACCCCCAAAATGGGATTTGTGAATAAATGCGGCAGGATAAGAGTAAGAGGAATAAGGAACAACACCTGTCGCGTCAAACTTAAAAAAATAGATTTACCAGACATTCCGATAGAGGTGAAGAAATTGATAGTGACCATTTGAAAACCGACTACCAACATTGAGCAGCACAAAATACGGGTTGGTATGATGGTTTGGGAAATCAGTGCTGTGTCATGGGTAAAGAGTTTGACTACTAAATCCGGTACTACCTCCCCCAAAAGGAACACACCGCCCATAACCAAGGTGGCACATATTGCCGTGAGCGACATGGAGCGCCACATACGGTCGTATTGTTTGGCTCCGTAGTTATAACCCGCGATAGGTTGCATGCCCTGATTAAGCCCCATAACAATCATGGCAAAAACAAAGGTGAAACGGTTGATAATGCCATAACTGGCTTTTGCCATGTCTCCGCCGTACAACATTAGGCAGTTATTAATGATGACCACCACAAAACAATGGGCAAGATTCATCAGGAAAGGTGCCATGCCAATTGATATGGCACGCTGCGTAATGGCTTTGTCTAATCGCCAAATTCCCTGATGGAAGTGGATAATTTCTTTTGAATCGCAGAAAATCATCATTTGCCAAACAACGGCAATGGCTTGTGAAATGATAGTAGCCAACGCCGCTCCGCGTACACCCATATCTAGCTTGAAAATAAATATGGGGTCCAAGACTACATTAACGAAAACTGCGACGATGGTGGCAGCCATAGAGGACCGCGGATGACCCATTGCCCGTAAAACGGCGTTCAGACCGAAATAAATATGCGTGAGGATATTGCCATAGAGGATAATCTGCATGTATTCGTGCGCATAAATAAGGTCGGCATCGCTGGCTCCGAAAGCATATAGAATAGGATTGAGGAATGCCAGTCCTACACCCATTACTAATGCCGACAGCAACACATTGAGCACAATGACATTGCCCAACACTTTATTGGCACTTTCGTAGTCTTTCTCTCCTAATTTAATAGCAACGATGGTACTTGCCCCCACTCCCACCAGACTGCCAAACGCCGCACATATATCCATAAACGGTTTGGCAACGGTTAGCCCTGACAAAGCCATGGCTCCACAGCCATGCCCGATAAAGATTGAATCGACAATATTATATAGCGAACTGGCGGTCATCGCGATGATGCCCGGAAGTGCGTATTTGACCAATAACTGTCGAATGGATTGTGTGCCTAATTCTGTTGCTTTAACATGCCCCATGAAGCTATAGTTTGGCTGCTATGTCATCAAAAATTTTGGCGGCGGGATGACCGTCTTGTAAGGCAATAGGCGTTCCCTCGTCACCCGCTTCGCGAATAGACTGCACCAAGGGTATTTGCCCCAACAAAGGCACTTGCAATTCGTCTGCCAAATGTTTGCCTCCGTCTTTGCCAAAAATATAGTACTTACTTTCCGGCAGTTCGGCAGGTGTAAACCAAGCCATATTTTCAATCAAACCAAGGACAGGCACATTGATTTTTTCATTGCGGAACATATCTACTCCCTTTCGTGCATCAATTAAAGCGATGGGTTGGGGAGTTGTGACCACAATGGCACCTGTCAGTTGTAACGCACTGACCAAAGTAAGGTGTATATCCGATGTGCCGGGAGGAAGGTCAATAAGAAGATAGTCCAACTTATCCCAATGTCCGTCTTGAATAAGTTGCTTAATCGCATTAGATGCCATGCCGCCGCGCCAAATAATGGCAGAAGCAGGATCAACAAAAAAGCCGATACTCAACATCTGCACACCGTATTGCTCAATGGGTTCAATGAGTGTGCGACCATCAATGTCCACAGATATGGGGCGGCAATCCTCCGTATGAAACATTTTGGGTTGCGAGGGTCCGTGTATGTCGGCGTCCAACAGTCCAACCCGATAACCATGCTTTGCCAAAGCAATAGCAAGGTTGGCTGCCACGGTGGATTTGCCGACCCCTCCTTTGCCGCTATGAACGGCAATAATATGTTTGGCAATCGGATTTTGTTCCGCTGTCGGAGTGAAGGATTGGATTTTTTTGAATTTAGTGTGTATCTGAACAGCGGCATTCGGTTCCGCATAGGTTTGAACGGCCACTTCTGCGGCTTTGATAACTGATTTGATGAAAGGATCATTATCTTTTTCAAAGATAAGCGAGAACGACACCTCAAAGCCCTGAATACGGATATCGTCTTCCAGCATACCGCTTTCCACCAGGTCTTTGCCCGTTCCGGGATAGCGCACATGGTGCAGCGCATCTATGATTTGTTGAGGATACATTGGTTGTGGGTTGAAGAGTTATTGGTTATGGGGTATATAATTACGGCCGTAGGAACGATAAGTATCTTTTTCTATATCAACGATCGGCTCAATAAATTCGGATTTTTTAGCTAATTGCCATGTGATGTATTTGATAGTCATTCCTCTGTCAAGCCACTGTTTTTCATAGTGCGTCTGTAGGGCGGTGGCTTCGTCCCATTTTGGGGCTATAGTTTCGTGGTACAAATTATCCGTGTCGGCAATCAGGTTGTAATGATTAACTTTGACCATTTCGCGTGTATAAGCACTCAAAAAAGGACTATCCGTTTTTAGATGGATCAGCCCACCGTCCTTCATCACCTCTTGATAGCGTTGCATGAAAAAAGACGATGTAAGCCGTTTGGTTGCTTTTTTCATCTGCGGATCCGGAAAAGTGATCCAAATTTCACTGATTTCATCGGTGGAAAAGAAGCGCGTCAGCATCTCAATATTGGTACGCAGAAACGCTACATTAGTCAACTTTTTATTGATTGCGTCTTTTGCTCCCGCCCATATCCGTGCGCCTTTGATATCTACGCCAATAAAGTTTTTATCGGGATAGCGTTCTGCCAATCCGACGGTATATTCGCCATGCCCGCAACCGAGTTCCAACACAATAGGATTGGTGTTATGAAAAAACGAAGCGCCCCATTGTCCGCGCATCTTCACAACCGAGTCGTTAGGAACGGATACCAAGTGCCCATTTTCTTTCAGTTGGCTCATTGCACACTGAAAAACATTGGAGAAAGTCTCCATCTCGGCGAATTTTTTCAATTTATTTTTCCCCATGCTTGAGCATCAGTTTTTAAGTACTTCCACCCCGATGTCCGAGACGCCTTTCAGAAATTCGGAACGCATACCGTGCTGTACAATGACCGTGTGCAGTGAATCATGGAAGCGCATGTGTTCCTGATAAAGGATTGGCATATCCATTACAGAATGACCGTTACTAAGCCAATGACCGCGATCGTCTGCCAGATAAAACTCAATCGTGTCTACCGACAGATTCCCGTTTCGGGTAAAAAGCCACATGTTCTGGTATTTATAACCGTCAGTATGGCGCACATGAAGTATGATATCATAGGTATTGACGGTATCCGGAGCCGGTATGGCAAAGGTCAACACCGAATCTTCCCCCCACCCCGTAACAGGTACAGATTGAAACTCCAAATAGACCGCTTTAGACGAACAAGCCGTCATTACCAGACTACTGAGGACGGTTAGTATGAGGTTTTTGATGGTCATTTCTATGGTTTTTATTATTTTTGCGTTTCTTGTCAAAACGGGTTACATCGCCTTCACCCACAGCGTTTTGGAAACCTATTTCTTCCTCTTGCGACTCCTCGACAACAGGTGAGCCAAGTACTTCGCCGCGTTTCTTGGCGTCTTCATAAACGGGCACTTCGTAGTTGAGGCAACATTTGAGTTTTGCACATTGTCCTGCCAATTTTTGCGGGTTAGGCGATATATGTTGTAGTCGGGCAGCACCTGTACCGACACTGCTGAACTGAGTCATCCAAGTTGAGCAGCACAACTCGCGCCCGCAAGGACCCGTTCCGCCGATGCGTCCGGCTTCCTGTCTTGCACCAATCTGCTTCATTTCAATACGGATACGAAATGTTTCGGCATATACCTTGATGAGTTGGCGAAAATCGACACGCCCGTCGGCGATATAGTAAAAAATGGCTTTGGTTCCATCGCCTTGATATTCCACGTCACCAATTTTCATCTCCAATCCGAGTGACTTGGCAAGTTTTCGTGCTTCAATCATTGTGGCATGCTCTTTTTGGTGGGCTTCTTCGGCACGCTGTAAATCGGCTTCGGTAGCCAAACGGTAGATGGCACGAATATCATACCGCTCTAAGTCGATGCGATATTTTTTCATTTGATTGACAACGAGCCGTCCTGTCAAGGTTACTTCTCCGATATCATGACCCGGATTACCTTCCACGGCAACCAATGTACCTTTTTCAAGCGGCAGATGATTGACATTATTGTAATAGCCCTTGCGCGTGTTTTTGAACTGGACTTCCACCAAGTCGGTTTCCTTGATGTTTTCCGGAAGGTCGCTCAACCAATCCACCACCGGCAACATGTGTGCCGAATTGCGTCTGCACGCCCTTTCCGAGAATTGGCATGCTTCATTATTCAATGTGAAACGGTCATTCATAATATTGCTATTTTATCAGTACAATCATTTGTAGGCAGAGGTCAAAAAAGATTATTTTGGCGTTACCATTTTGGTTTATTTGTTGCTCCGCTCTGTCCAGTTCTGCCATTATAGCGTTTACATTGCCATTGTGAATAAAAGGGGCAAAACGCGAGGAGAAGTTTTTTTCCTCTTCGGTTTGGTAATTCATTTCGGGGTGGGCAAGATTGAATATATAATTCTCACGTATTTGGCGTTGGGCGTATTGCAAAAAGCTCTTCTGCCGTTCTCTGCCTACTTTTGGATCCGCCATGTCGGCACTCCATTTTTTTAGTTCCTGCAAAGCGGCATAATCTTTTTGTTTTCCCACTTGCCAAGCCCGACGCATAAGAGCTACAAAGTCGTTGAAGAAACGGTTATTTTCTTTGCTTTCATCGGATAAACGCTGTGCCGTTAGGAAACTACCGTTGGCAATATGGGCGATGTCTGCAGAAAATAGTTGCGTCAATTCGTTTTCACTCAAACGCGGCACCCGGATTTGTTGCACACGACTGAGGATGGTGGATAATAATTCGTCGGGATGCTCACTTACAAGCAGGAAAAGTGTTTTTTGCGGAGGTTCTTCCAGTAATTTGAGTATTTTATTGGCACAGGCGATATTCATTTTCTCGGGTTGCCAAATAATCATTACTTTATACCCGTCGCCGAAACTTTTGAGGGATAGTTTACGGGTTATTTCTCCACTTTCTTTTTCATAAATAAGCCCCTGTTTTGTTTCCACGCCGAGGGCTTTATACCAATCGTCCAGATTAAAATAATGACGAGTCAGAATAATATCACGCCATGTGTCGGAAAAATCATCACAAGTATCTCCTGCATCCGTTTTAACAATCGGGTAGGCGAAATGGAGATCGGGGTGTTGCAATTTTTGATATTGCAAGCAACTTGGACATTGTCCGCAACTATCTTCATTTGTACGGTGGGGACAGGCGATGTATTGTGCATACGCGATGGCAAGTTGCAATTTGCCTACCCCTTCCGGACCTGTCAGAAGTTGTGCATGCGGAATGCGGTTCTCTTGTACGGAGAGCCGTAACTGTCCTTTGACAGCATCTTGACCAATGATGTCCCGAAATTGCATACTACACCAAATTAAATGCACAAAGGTACTGCTTTTTTTGCAAATATGCAAATTTATTTTTCGGTTTTACAAAAAAAGACCACCGTAACTGCGGCGGTCTTAGTCGCGCTGTAGGTAGAGAAACTTTTAAAAAATCACAATATTTTTGCATTTTTTGCCAAAAGGTCTTGACAAAGGGCTTTTTTTGTTGTATCTTTGCAGAAAGGACCGCTAAGCTGATGGAGTATGGAACAAAACACCACCGATTCTTGACGGAATCAGGGGTTGTTTTTTTAGCGACTAAGTCTATTACTTATTTAAAGCAAGGGCAACATTGACAGCGCAAGCGACGGTGCAGCCGACCATCGGGTTGTTACCGATACCGAGGAAGCCCATCATCTCAACGTGTGCAGGAACAGAAGACGAACCTGCGAACTGAGCATCGCTGTGCATACGACCCATGGTATCGGTCATACCGTACGAAGCAGGTCCTGCCGCCATGTTATCGGGATGCAAGGTGCGGCCTGTACCGCCACCGCTGGCTACGCTGAAATAAGGTTTGCCAGCCAAGATACGCTCTTTCTTATATGTACCGGCAACGGGGTGCTGGAAGCGGGTGGGGTTGGTAGAGTTACCGGTAATGGAAACATCTACATTCTCATGCCACAGGATTGCCACACCTTCGCGTACATCGTCGGCGCCATAGCAGTTGACTTTCGCACGCGGACCATTGCTGTACGCTTTGCGGCGTACCTCTTTGAGTTCACCGGTGAAATAGTCAAACTCGGTTTGTACGTATGTGAAACCGTTGATACGGCTGATAATCATGGCAGCATCTTTTCCCAGACCGTCCAAGATGATGCGTAGCGGTTTTTGGCGTACTTTGTTCGCCATCTCGGCAATTTTGATAGCACCTTCTGCGGCTGCAAAGGATTCGTGTCCTGCCAAGAAAGCAAAGCACTCCGTCTCTTCACGGAGCAAGCGGGCGGCTAAGTTACCGTGACCCAAACCAACTTTGCGGTCATCGGCTACGGACCCGGGAATGCAGAATGCCTGCAACCCGATACCAATGGCTTCGGCTGCGTCTGCGGCGTTTTTGCAACCTTTCTTGATAGCGATAGCACTGCCCACTACATACGCCCATTTGGCGTTTTCAAAACAGATACGCTGCGTCTCTTCACAGGTCATATAAGGATCGAGACCATATTTCTCGCAAATCTCGTTGGCTTCTTCAATACTTTTGATGCCGTTGGCATTCAGTGCGGCGAGAATCTGTTTCTCGCGGCGGTCTTGCGACTCAAATTGTACGGGACGAATCATAACTTACTCCTTTCTTGGGTCAATGGATTTAACTGCGCCTTGTTCTTTGGTCGTGCGACCATAAGTGCCGGTTACTTGTTTGAGCGCCTCGTCTGCGGGCACACCTTTCTTGATGGCGTCCATGAATTTGCCCATGTGAACATATTCATATCCGCAAATTTCCCCGTCTTCATCGAGGAATTCCTTGGTGATATACCCCTCGGTTAATTGCAGATAGCGGGGCCCTTTTACTTTGGTGGAATAGAGTGTTCCGACCTGTGAAACGAGCCCTTTACCAAGGTCTTCCAAGCCGGCACCGATGGTCAAACCGCCTTCGCTAAATGCGGACTGGGTACGACCATATACGATTTGCAGGAACAACTCGCGCATGGCGGTGTTGATAGCATCACATACGAGGTCGGTGTTCAGTGCCTCCAGCAGGGTTTTGCCGGGCAGGATCTCAGCCGCCATAGCGGCACTATGGGTCATACCCGAGCATCCGATGGTTTCTACCAACGCTTCTTCAATAACGCCGTCCTTGACATTCAAACTCAGTTTGCACGCACCTTGTTGAGGAGCGCACC
>JAZUGJ010000053.1:0-2869 GCA_045641145.1 Paludibacteraceae bacterium | reverse complement strand
CCCGTTATCATGCACTGCACCAATAATGCTGCCATCACCATCCTGAGTTACATAGCTACTTTGCGGAATATGGATACGCAAGTCATGGACGCCTTCGGTACGGAAGACACCCTGTGGGTAGGAATACTCAGTTTGGTAATAGTTGGAATTGGTATTTATTTCTTGCGGCGCTCTCTGACGATGAGCAACGCTTCTTCGCGCACATCTGCCGGCAACTGAATGGCACGCAGTTGCAGACTTCGGCACCAGCCCGGCACATCTTTTTCCTGCATGGTACGAAACACCTCGCGCACTTTGTCTGCTTGCGCGGGCGTGTATTGCTCATAAGGTATGCCTGCCAGTTCGTCCAGTTCCTCATCGTCGTAATAGATTATCTCTGCATTGGTCTGCAACAGCGTTTCGCGCTCGCACACCAAATGCTGACCGCAGCAGCCGCTGTCATCTACAGGGGCAGTGGCCTGCTCCGGCGGCAGAGGCGTTTCCCGACTATCTTTTCGTGCGCGGATTTCAAACAGCACCAGGATAGTCAGTCCTAATAGTATGAAAAGAACGAGAGGTATCAATAGGAAATAGCGAATACGACGCGCTTAGCGGACGGTTTGCCTGTGACCATACATTTACCGGGCTCCTCTTTGTAGCCGGGTAGGGCTTCCAACGGAATGCAACGGATGGTGGCTTTGGTTTCCTCCTTGATGCGTTCTTCCGTTTCGGGTGTGCCGTCCCAGTGGCAGAGCAGGAAACCGCCTTTTTGAATTTCGGTCTTGAACTCCTCGTAACTATCGCACTCGCGGATATTGGCGGTGCGGTATGCCATGGCTTTGTCGAAACAGTTGCGTTGAATCTCGTCCAAGAGGTGCTTAATCATGTCTTCAATGCCGTTTAACGACACTGTTTCTTTTGTAAGCGTGTCCCGACGGGCAATCTCGATTGTTCCGTTCTCCAAATCGCGTCCGCCCATTGCGAGGCGTACAGGCACCCCTTTGAGTTCGTAATCGGCAAACTTGAAGCCGGGTGTGGCTTTGTCGCTGGTGTCCACATGAACGCGAATACCCATGCGTTTGAGATTATCCGCCAGCGGATTAAGCCGCTCCATCAATCGGGCGAGGTCGTCGTCTTTCTTGAAGATAGGCACGATAACGACTTGTATAGGAGCCAAAGCAGGCGGCAGAACGAGTCCGTTGTCGTCGCTGTGGGTCATGATGAGCGCCCCCATCAAGCGCGTGGAAACACCCCAAGAGGTTGCCCAAACATATTCGTATTTATTCTCCTTGCTCAGGAACTGCACATCAAACGATTTGGCGAAATTTTGACCGAGGAAGTGGCTTGTTCCGGCCTGCAGGGCTTTACCGTCCTGCATCATGGCTTCGATACAATATGTATTCAGCGCACCGGCAAAACGCTCGTTAGGCGATTTGACACCTTTGATAACGGGAATAGCCATCACTTTTTCCGCAAAGTCGGCATAGACATCCAGCATGGTACGGGCATAATCTTCCGCTTCCTCTTTGGTGGCATGGGCAGTATGTCCCTCCTGCCACAAGAACTCGGCAGTACGCAGGAAGAGGCGTGTGCGCATCTCCCAACGCATGACATTGCACCACTGGTTGCAGAGGATAGGCAGGTCGCGATAGGACGAAATCCAGTTCTTATAGGTGGACCAGATAATGGTCTCAGACGTGGGGCGGATAATCAGTTCCTCCTCCAATTTGGCATTGGGGTCGACCACCACTCCTTTGCCGTTGGGATCGTTCATAAGGCGATGGTGAGTCACCACGGCACATTCCTTGGCAAAGCCCTCTACATGTTCCGCTTCGCGGCTGAGAAAAGATTTCGGTATGAGCAGCGGGAAATAGGCGTTCTTTACTCCCTGTTCCTTAAAACGGCGGTCCAGTTCGCCCTGAATAGTTTCCCATATCGCATAGCCGTAGGGTTTGATAACCATACAGCCGCGCACAGCGGACTGCTCCGCCAAATCGGCTTTTACAACGAGTTCATTGTACCACTTGCTGTAATCCTCGCTACGAGGTGTGAGTTTCTGAAAATTTGCCATTATCGTAGAATATATTGTTTGCGTAGTTGTTCAAATTGGTCGGGTGCGGCTTTGAGCCGGTCGGTAATGCGTTGTAACCAACCGTCTGCCGAATCGCCCTTTTGCGACTGCAAAGTTACACTTTTTTCCTGACATTTCAAAGAAGGCAGGTCAAAAAAAGTGCAAAAAGCGTCCAGACACATTTGTGACGCGTTGCGCTTGCCGTCCAATGAATAGCCGGCAATATGATATGAAGCCAACAGTGTTTGGGACGAAGAGGCGAGAGTGGGGTTGATATGCGGTTCGTTTTCCCAGCAGTCAATCACACACGGATGTCCGCTTGTGAGCAATGCCTGCTCATCCACTATACCGCCCCGTGCCGCATTGATAATCAGCGCATCGGGTTTACAACGGTGCAGAAAATCGGCATCGCACAGGTGGTAGGTGGTGGAATCTAACGGAGTGTGGAAAGTGATGATGTCGCATTGTTCAGCGATTTCCGAAAGCGAGATTCCAATATGTTTCGGAGGGTCGTTGAGCAAGACACGGAGCCCTATTCGCTCTGCCATAACAGCCACTTTGCTCCCTACACGACCTACTCCAACTATGCCTAATGTATGCTCATGGTTCCGATGAGGTTCCGATGAAGTTCCGATGAGATTCCGATAAGATTCCGATGAGGTTCCGATGAAGTTCCGATGGGAACAGGTGGCAATTTCGCGGAGGGCTTCCTCTATGTAATCGCACACGGCTTGGGCGTTACAGCCCGGACAATTGGTGCAACAGATATGATGTGCTTCGCAATAGGCGGTGTCGATATGGTCATAACCGATGGTGGCA
>JAZUGJ010000052.1:0-8956 GCA_045641145.1 Paludibacteraceae bacterium | reverse complement strand
CGCAACGGTCGCCTCATTATCAAATGAGTTCGTGGTAAATACAAAGCCATTGTGTTCTTTCGATGATGTATGCTAAATCATAAAGAAATCATAAAGCAATTTCAGGCACAAAGGTACAAAGAAAATTTGGTATATGCAAATATTTTCACTTTTTGGGGGTGCTCTAAGCACTTTTTTGCAAAAAATATAACCCCTTATTCGAAATAAGTTCATAATCAGAATAATAGAGAGGGGTGCAAAAAAGGAGCCGACACTTGACCGACACTTGACCGACACTTGACCGACACTTATTCTGACCGAAAAATCGTGCAACCTCCATCGTTTAACACCTACTAACCTAAACTTTAACACTTCATCACCCGCTATGAAGTAAAACCTCCGCCCTTCGAAGGGAGGAATGAGGTGGGTCTCATGTTAAACCCGTTCCATTATGAAAGAAGAAGACAAAAAGACCCTGTGGCGGTTCTTATTGGAACTGCTGCAAATGATTTTCACCATCGGCAAAAGCCACGTGGAGAAGAAGATGTAAAAAGAAAAAATGTCCCCGTTGAGGGACATTTTTTGGGGGCTCTACTTCTAAATCACAAAACGGTGTTTGAGATTGGGGGGCAGGGTGGTGATGTCACGCGTAGTGAGGGTGATGAGCGGGATAGGCGAGGACTGAGTCAGGTTACGGTATTTGAACGCAAACTCGGCACTATTGCCACAGAGGAAATCAATGAGCAGCGTGCGAAAACGGTCTGCATCGGCGTGCTTATCTCCGCGCGTATAGACCACAAACTCCAGCGTGGACACCGTATCCCGTTGCGCCTCATGCACCGTATAGAGACCGCCGTAGCCCTCCGTATCGCTCAAGCCCAAGAGGAACTGTTGTATCTCGCCAATCATGAGGTTGGTGCCGTAAAAAATGACCGCATTATCCGCCCGTCCCATCACATACATCCACTGCTCGGGCATAGGGTCTAACAAATCGTCCGGCACGATACCGCGCAGGGCTTCGCGTTGGAGGATACCGCCGCAGTCGTTGGTGTCGTAACGCACCAGAGGTATGAACTGGTCCTTCGTGACAACGATATGTCCGTCTATTATCTCCACAAAAGCGGCGGGGTTGAACTCGAGCATCATGGGTGTGTCTTCGGTGTTGAACAGGCGGCGGCTATGTTCGGGATGGCGGGCGAACCACTTGCGTACGCGTATGGCATGGTCGGTCTCAAAGGACACTTCGCCCGTGTCAGCACTGCCGTAGCCCGTGCGCAGCACCTCGGTAGCATCCGCAGGGTGTCCATACTCGGCGCACACATGTTCGCGCAGCGACTCGGAGAAATACTCACCCACCACGGGGAAATAGACCGAAGCGGGCCGGAGTGAGATATGTTTATCCCGAATGAGGGCGGTGATAATAGGTATATTGGACGGATTGGTAATCAGAACGATTTGGTCGTACCGCTCGTGGTACGCCTCTATCACTTCAACTGCCGTCTTGAGGTCCAGCCCGGGCGTAGCAATCGTGAAGCGGTATTTGTCGGTCAGTCCGATAAGGCGTATAGCGGCAGCCAACTGCATGCCGCCAATCCACATACCGAAAGCCAGGCACTCGATACAGAGCGTCTTGCGTCGGTCGATATGAAAGACATTGACAAAGAGGTCTTCCAGTCCGAGGATATAGTCCTTCTCGTCGCAGGGACGCTTGGGCCAGAAGACCGCCCCCGTCTTACTAAATCCGCTGCTGGCACCGATGAGGTGGATCGTATCCAGTCCGCCCGGACGGCAGAGGTCGGTCATCGGATAGGAAAGCAGATAGGAATGTTTATTGATAACGGGCAGGTCGCTGAAGCGGGCGGGGAAACTATCTCCCACCACTTTACGGTAAGCGGGCACTTGTGCCCAAACCTCTTGTGCCAAATCGGTGTGTGTCATATCGGTAAAAGTTATGCCGACAAAGGTACAACTTTTTTTTGATATCTGCAAGATTTGTTTCGCTTTTGGCATGATTTATATGTTTTAGATTGAAAAATCAGGAATTATTTGCACATGTGAGAAAAAAATCGTACCTTTGCACGAACTTCATTATACAATTATGAGAAAATTATTCCTTCTGGTATTTTTTACAGTCGGCGCAATGGTTTGCCACGCCGAACAATACTTGTCGTTTCACGGTATTTCCATTCACGGTTCGCTGGCTCGTTTTACCGTACAGTTGCTGGATGACGGCTTTGTAGCCAAGGGCTCGCATGAGGGGTCGGTCATGTTCAGCGGTAAATCAACGGGCAGGGAAGTGAATGTGGTGGTCTATACCTCCGCCTCCGGCGACATGGTGAACGGCTTAGATGTCATCTACAAAGCAGGAAACAGTTGGGAAACGATGGAAGCCCTATATCGGGAACTGAAAGAGGGGCTTATCCATAAATACGGCGACCCGACCAAAGTGTCCGAATATTGGAACGAGGAGGATTATGAGGACGAGTATTCGGCAATGATTTCCGGCGAACTGATTTGGAAATCGGTATTTGAGATCAAGCAGGGACGCATCACAGAACATCTGTATAAGGATAGTTTTTGGGGGAATGTGGTCGTTATCCGTTATGAGAACTACGACAAAAACGCCAAAACCAATAACAAAAGCAAATCCTATCTGAAAGACTTGTAATAAGTTAATAGTATGAAACGAACTTTATGGCTTGAATTTATACGCATGACCGCCATCAGTTGCGGCCTATATGCCGTGCTTTTCCTGCTGCTGTGGGCGGTTGAGTATGTATGCCCGTCGCTACACGGCACATTATTGCAGTGGCACGACCCCGCTTTTCTGGTGGGCATACCCGCCAGCGTGTTGGGTACCGGCTATGTGCTGACGGTGCGTAATCCGCTGAACTACTATGGCTTTTACGGCGGAATAGTCATGTCGGTGCTGCTCAGTTGCCAGTTCGGTTTACAGGGCAGTTGGGATATGGTTGTGCTGTATATGTGCGTGTTCATCCCGTTCCTTATCCGCTCTATTGCGGTTTGGCGGCGTGGTGTGACGGACCCGTCCGAAGGGAACGAAAGTCAGACACCTTCTTTCCTGTCCGGTCGCTATGCGCTATACACTTTATCGGCAGCGGCAGTGATTGTGGCGGTGGACTGGTTCTTCTCCCGCAATGTGCTGAACGCCCTTATGATTGCCTCCTCTATACTTGCCAATTTCTGGATGATATATAAAAAGAACGACGCGTGGATCTGGTGGCTGGTTTATTCGGCTTCCGGTATCATTCTCTTTGCCCTGCTCGGCAATATCTTCTCCGTGGTTCTGTTTGTGGTGATGCTGGTGGTCAATGCCGGTGGTCAGTGGGCGTGGCTCAAAGCCACCAAACCCGACGATTTCGGTTGGGCGGGCTGCTGTAAATGTAAACGATAGTTCCCATGCGCATCGGTTTGCAACATCCTAAGGTGCAGTTGCTATATGAGGACGACCATTTTTTGGTTGTCAATAAGGAACGCGGTATTCTGACTGTAGCCACCCATCCCGGTTCGACTCAACAAACCGTTTTCTCTATCCTGAAGGCCTACGAGCGGCGTAAGAACCCGCGCAACGGGGTTTATGTCATTCACCGTCTGGACCGTGAAACGAGCGGCGTGCTGGTATGGGCCAAATCGCAAAAGATGCAGCAATATATGCGCACCTATTGGCGCGAACTGGTTTCCTGTCGCACCTATATCGCCGTCGTGGAAGGTGTGTTGGAAAAGAAAGAGGGGCAGATACGCACCTGGTTTACGGAGGACAAGCGTAACTGCGTGACCTATTCATCGCCATACGACGACGGTGGCGATTTGGCAATCACCAATTATAAAGTTCTGCGCGAGAAAGAAGACGGCGCATATAGTATGGTTGAACTGCACTTGGAAACAGGTCGCACGAACCAAATTCGCGTACATTTGGCATCGCTGGGACATCCCGTAGTGGGCGACCGCAAATACGGTCACGGCAACGACAACAGCCCTGTGGACCGGTTATGTCTTCATGCCAAGGTGTTGGAGTTTATTCACCCCGCCACCGAACAGACGGTGCGTTTTGAATCACCCGTTCCGAAAGAATTTAATAAATTACTCCGCTAAAAGGTCAGGACGGCGCTCTTGTGTGTGGCGCAGCGACTCTTCATACAGCCACTCCTCCACTTTTGCCTGGTTGCCCGACACCAGTATGTCCGGCACTTTCCACCCTTTGTATTCGGCGGGCCGTGTATAGACTCCGGGTTCTAACAGACCGTCCTGAAACGAATCGTTGAGCGCACTCTCGACATCGCCTAACGCGCCGGGCAGTAAGCTCACGATGGCGTCCGTCATAACGGCAGCAGGCATCTCACCGCCTGTCAGAACAAAATCGCCTATCGTATATTCCTTGGTGATAAAATGGTCCCTTACGCGCTGGTCAACGCCCTTGTAATGTCCGCATAATATGATAAGGTTATGCTTGAGCGACAATTCATTGGCTGCTTTCTGGTCAAATTTCTCCCCGTCCGGAGCGGTAAAAATAACTTCATCGTATTCCCTTTCGGCTTTCAGGGCGGAGATACACCGGTCGATGGGCTCTATTTGCAGCACCATACCGGCTCCAAATCCGAAAGCGTAATCGTCCACTTTGCGGTGCTTGTCCAAGGTGTAATCGCGCAGGTTATGGACATATATCTCCGCCAAGCCCTTGTCTTTGGCGCGTTGCACGATGGAGTGGTTAAGGGGTGACTCCAACAATTCTGGGCAGCAAGTAATGATATCTATTCGCATAATTAACGGGTTTAACGGGTTGAACAGGTTTTGCGGGTTTAGGGTACGGGGTCGTATCCCGAACCTCCCCACGGGTTGCAGCGCAAGATGCGTTTGATACCCAGCCAACCTCCTTTGAATATGCCGTGTTTCATGACCGCCTCCACCATATACTGGCTACAGGTGGGCGTATAACGGCACGAGGGGGGGAGCAGGGGAGAGATGCACCACCGGTACAGATAGACCGGCAGCAGAAAAAAAGAACGGACAATATGTTGCAGACGGCCGGTCATTGCTGGTCTATTTTGGCGATAGCCCGCCGCATAGCCCGCTCAATAACGGCATACGGTTGCATCTCTTTGTCTATGTAGTTGACGGCAAGCATATACGGCTGCCGAGGCGGTTTGCCCAGTCGCCATGCCTCGCGCATTTGGCGTCTAAGCCGGTTCCTGTCCACCGCGTGCTTGAACAGCGATTTGGGTGCCCATATCACCACCTGTGTGCGCTCGGCAGGCAAGTAGGTAAGTCGCAGGGGCCACACCGTTATTTTCTTCCCTGTTTTGTACAGGTTTTGTATGCGCAGTTGGCCACATAACTTCTCCGACTTGGGAAATATATGTTTCTCTCCGCTCTCCACGCTACATTTGAGACTCCAGATAGTGTTGTATCGCCCCCGTAATACTCGGGAATTCGGGGGTGGGGGCAGTTATTTCGGCGTGCAGTCCGGCTGCTTCCAAAGCCGCCAACGTGTTTTGACCGAAACAGGCAATCACTTTGTTTTCGTTCTGTATATTCGGGAAGTTCTTAACCAACGCTTGTACGCCCATCGGTGTGAAGAGAACGACCATGTCATGGTCAAACGGCTCTTCGTGAGGCCATTCGGTAGGTACGGTGCGGTACATAACCGCCGGCTGAATAGTGATTTTATGACCGGCAAACATCTGTATCACGTCGTCGTTATGCACATTAGACATGACCATCATGTATTTCTCGTTGGGCCGCCTGTTCATAGCAGGCAGCAAGTCCGCAAAGTTATTGTGCTCGCTGTAAAAAACCTTCCGCTTGCGGTACTGGATATACTTCTGCAAGTAATTAGCCACCGACTCGGAAATGCAGTAATAATGCATTGATTCGGGAACCTGAATGCGTAATTCCTCACACAGACGGAAATAGTGGTCAATGCCCATTCGTGAGTTGAGCAGCACGGCGGTATAGTCCAGCGGATTGATGTGCTGCTTGCGGAAATCATGGGCATTCAGTCCTTCAATTTGAATGAGTTGTCGAAAATCGAACTTCACGCCGAACTGCTTTTCCATCATTGCATACGGATTGCGGTCGGTGGTAGGACGCGGTTGGGAAACCAAAATTTTACGGATGGGTGTCATTATGTCGGTATATTATGTTTCAAACGATTAATGTGCGGGCAACGGCAATCAGACCTGCTATCGGCACCAATTCCAAATGAATGAAATACAACGCCGAATAACCGATATGGGCAACGCCGAAAGCCGTTGACAATTTCCACAAGATGATGCCGCAATAGAGCACGGTGAGGCATATCGGAACGACTATTATGACGGCGTGTGAGCACATCGGCAGCAGAAGCATATAGACGAATAGCACGATACCTGCCCAGAAACGCAGGTTGAGGTATTGGGATACCAGCACCTGCATCGGCATACGGATGTCGAAGGTAAAGCGGATATACTGTATCAGAAAAAAGCGTATTATATCTATTCCGATCACCGTTACCATGATCCACAAGAAGGGAGAGAACGACATGACGGCATCCGGGTGGTATAACGCATTGACGGTGTACACCATCACCAAACCGATGATACCCGTACTGAATACATAACCCAGCAAAGAGGGCATTATATTGTTTGCCTCGTCCCCATAGTGTCTTCCGACAGGCGAGAAAAAGGCGAACAGCGTGTTACGCATCGTGTTGGGGCTACTGACTATCCGCATCATGCCACATAGCAGCAGAACCATCTCCGCCCAACTAAACCAAAGGGTCACTATGTCAGATAGCGGCTTCACGGCGAATAGATTGGCTCCATTCGGGAGCGTTAAACAAAGCGGGAAGCACCTCTTCCGGCGTGGACACCACTTGGAACATCCGTTCCCGATGAATAGCCCGCATCATGTGCTCTTCCACCATATAATCCAAATAACCCAACAGGCGGTCGTAGTAGCCGTCCGTATTGAGAATAACTACCGGCTTGGTATGCAACCCCAACTGTTTCCAAGTCAGGCACTCCGCCAGTTCTTCCAACGTACCTATACCTCCGGGCAGTGCCACCATTGCGTCCGAAATGGACTCGATATATGCTTTCCTTTCGTGCATAGTTTGGACGATATGTGTCTCCGTGGAGCGCGGATTGTTCCACCCCTCATCCACCATGAATTGCGGAATAACGCCCACTACGGTTCCGTTCTTACTCAACGCTCCGTCCGCGATGGCTCCCATTAGGCCGATGCCGCCGTCCCCGTACACCAACCGTATATTATTTTCGGCAAAAATCTCCCCCAAACGGCGTGCCGCGTCAAAATAAGCCGGACGAATTTTATTGGAAGAAGCGCAATAGACAGATATGGTACGAATCGAGCGCATTTTAAGGTAAAGAACAAATTTGCCTGCAAAATTACAAAAAAATTTGCACATATCAAAAAAAAAGTGTAATTTTGCAGTCCGAAATGGTGCTTTTTGCCCGATTGTGCTTGCGATGAAAAATTTAGAATTGTACCAACAGGCGGAACAAATGCTATTAGAGTATCAGAGTTTGCACGGTCTTCGTACCACGCCTGAGAGGCGGCTGATATTGCGGAAAATAACGGAGCATGCGGGCGGTTTCTCACCGGCGGATGTCCAAGAGTGGGTAAAAGAAGATTTTATCAGTTCGGGTACGGTGTACAACACCCTCAACCTGTTGGAGAAAGCCCATATCTTACATTGCTTGCGCAAGCAATATAGCAGTCGGACAATGTTGTATGAATTGACTCTGGGCGAGCAGAACTCGATGCAGGTGGTGTGTGCGCGGTGCGGAAGGGTTACGCGAGTGCGAGATAAATCGGTTGAAACGGCATTGCATATGAAGAACTACCCAAATTTCGTGATGCGTCACTACTCGGTGTATGTGTTCGGAGAATGCAAACATTGCCGTGCTGCAAAAGCGTAGCAGCCAGATAATGGCCCCGTAGCTTAGTTGAATAGAGTGTCAGATTCCGGTTCTGAAGGTCCTGGGTTTGAGTCCCAGCGGGGTCACAAAGCGAGCAGGAGCTCGCGCCCTAGTGGGCGCAAATTAGCATTTTTGCAGCCCAGCGGGGTCACAAAGCGAGCAGGAGCTCGCGCCCTAGTGGGCGCAAATTAGCATTTTTGCAGCCCAGCGGGGTCACAAAATATTAAAGGAAAGATGGCGGAGTGGTCGATCGCGGCGGTCTTGAAAACCGTTGAACAGAGATGTTCCGGGGGTTCGAATCCCTCTCTTTCCGCAAAAAAAGAAGCAGAGTTCTAGAAAGGACTCTGTTTCTTTTTGCTGAGAAGGACAGGGTAAAAATGTCATTTTTTACCACTTTGTTTGCATATATCAAAAAAAAATCGTACCTTTGCCACTGCAAAGGTTTTTTTATACAGCGACCTTGGCATCTATCAGTAATCATTATTATCATTAAGCAATATGAAACAAGTAAAATTCTATCTTATGGCAGCCATTGTGCTGAGCAGTTGTTCCAAAGCCCCTGAAGCCCCAAGAACATCGTATGAGATTTTGGAAATCCAGCCCCAGTCTGTGATTGAGCAAATGCCCCTGAGCGCCACTTTGGAGGGTTTGACCGATGTTTTTGTATCCCCCCGTGTCAACGGTCATTTGATGCAAAAATGCGTAGAAGAGGGTCAGCATGTCAAAGCCGGTCAAGTGCTTTTTATTATTGATAACCGTCAGGCACTCTTGGATGTGAACACGGCTAAAGCCAATTTGGCGGCGGCAGAAGCCGAATTGAGTACGGCTAAACTGGAATATGAGAGTCAGCAAAACCTTTTTGACAAAGGCATAACCAGTCAGTATATTCTTTCGACGGCAGCCAACCGTGTGCAGACGGCAGAAGCATCGTTGCAGCAAGCCCAAGCCGCTTTGGCTTCGGCTGAACTGAACCTGAGTTATCACACCATCACCTCTCCTATTGACGGTATTGTAGGAACGCTGCCCAATAATGTGGG
>JAZUGJ010000051.1:0-10131 GCA_045641145.1 Paludibacteraceae bacterium | reverse complement strand
CCCGCTCAAAATGACGATATGAAAGTTAATCCTACTTATGCAGAGGGTAATACTTATTACGCATTGTGGTTTGGTGAGGGTGGATTCATTACCACTTGCTGCGCTACACCGGCTCCGGAAAACCTCAAGGCTCTAAGCACTTATCTCAAAGCAACAAGTGCTAAATTGGGTTGGGATAACGTTACTGATGCAACCAAGTACCACATCATCGTTAAGCAAGGTGAAACAACGTTATATGACACGGATGTTGAAAAGTCTGAATTTGAAATCACGTCCGGTCTAACGAAGGAAACGACTTATGACGTTTATGTAAAAGCTTACGCTGGTTGCTGGAGTGAGAATGCTCATATCCAATTCACTACCGCTGCTGAAATCAAATCTTATTCTGTTACAATCAATGCCGAAGGTGGAACATACACTATTGATCCGGAATTAGACGTAGATGGTAAGATTCAAGAAGGCGCAACCGTGAAAATTAGTAATATCGCTGTTACAGACGCTACTATTCATTACTTCAAAGAACTGACCGTTCCTGAGGCAACTGACTTGAAGAAGGAAGGTGATAACTATACATTCACTATGCCCGGTAAAGCCGTGACTATCAATATCGTCTTCGCCGAGTTCCCGAAGGTAACATGGAAGATGGCAGGTCAAGCCGACATCGTTACTTCTTCTGTTCGCCAAGATGACAAGTTCGTAGTTGGTACTGTTCAACCTGCTCCTGCTACTTGGACATTCAAGGAGTATTACAAAGAGTTTGCCGGCTGGATGACCAACAGCGACATGGAGAATCCCGTCTTTGCTACCGCTACTACCGAAGTACCTGCCGACGGTCTCGTAGTTAATGGTGCTGTGGCAAAGAGTGGTACGAAACAATATCAATTAGTAACAGATGTTGCTAATCTTGCAGCAAATGACGAACTCGTTATTGTTGGGCTGAAGACCTCTAAGAGTCAGTATTATGCTGCTGGTGATATCTCAGGCAATAATAGTTACTTGAATGCTATTGAGATTGCTGCACCAGAGAATAATATCATTACTATTGAATCTAAAGATGTATTGGTATTCACGCTTGGTGGCACTACCGATGCTTGGACATTCAATGCAAATGGTAAATATTTATCATCTACAGGCACAGAAGCCAACAAGTGGGATGGCGACTATAAGACATGGAAGTTGTCGAATAGTAGTGCTGCCAATATGGTTGTCATGAAGAGTGTTCAATACTCAACTGGTAAATTTGAGTTCAATATGAGTAATCCTCGATTCAGAAACTACACGGGAACTCAAGAAGACCTCTACTTCTACCGCTATAGTGGTTCTGTTTACGAGAGCTTAACTATTGACCCGAGTGGAACGCAAATCCGTCCTGATGCAAAGGTAGGTATGATTAGCGGTATCTGCTACGAGCGCGACATCGTGGCTCACTCTGGTGCTACATTCTACTACTTGAGCCAGAAAGCACAGGATGAAAGCTACATCGAACTGACTGAAGTAACAGGTGTGCTGCACGCCGGCTATCCGTACCTATTTGAGGCAAATGCCAACGAGATTAAGGTTATCTTCGACGGCGAGGAAGTGCAAGATGGTCCGTACAACTACAACGGCTTATATGGCACATTTGAAAATACATCTCTGGGCGATGGCTACTGCATTATCTTGAACAATAAGTACTACCGTACCCACGATGGTAACAACAATGGCTGCTATAACCACCGCGCTTACCTCAAGTTGGACGAAGTTGATTACAATCAGGTAACTATTGCTCCGGGTGAAACAGAACAACCTGTAAATGCTCCGCGTCGCATCCGCATGGGCGGTGACGGTGTGACGACACCCACCGGTTGGGATGATATATTGAAAGTGGGCGCTGAACTTGTTCAGAAACTGATTATCAACGAGCAACTGGTTATCATTCGTGACGGACGCATGTATAACGCAAGAGGTATGTTCCTCAAGTAAATGAATAATTTGTAAGTTTGTAAATTTGTAAATGTTATAAAATCCTTTTCTTCCCTCGCTCTCTACAACGGGGGCAGGGTAGAAAAGGAAAATGACCGAAAAGTAGAAAAAAATGAAAAAAGTTGCCAAATAATTTTGCTATTCAAAATAATAGCATTATCTTTGCAGCGGATTTCATGAATTATTCGATATGAAGTACAACGAGTTGCATAAATTACTCCGTCGAATAGGATGTTATCCTTTAGAGCAGCAGATTGCCGGTCACCCCGTGTGGTATAGCCCGCTGACTCAAAAGAAATTTACTACCAGTAATCACGGCAACCATGAAGTGGCAACCGGAACACTGCGCAGTATAAAAAAGATAGCAGGATTAATGTAACAAGTATGAAGAAAGTAATAGCAATAGCAGAGCGTGCCGACGATGGTTTCTACAGCGTTTATACAGCAGCAGAGGCACTCCCATTTGGCGTGACGGGAGAAGGAGCAACAATGGCGGAAGCCATAACGGACTTCAAAAACGTCTATGCCGGCATGCGCGATGCATATATGGCAGAAACCGATAAAACTTTAGATGTGGAGTTTGAGTTCCAATGCGATATGCGCTCGCTGCTGCAGTACTATTACAGTTACATGACTTTGGCTGGCTTACAGCGCTTGACCGGTATTAACCAAGGGCAGTTAAGTCAATATGTCAACGGAACACGTAACCCTTCTCCGCGTACTACATACAAAATAGAAACTGCTTTGCAGCAGTTCGGTCATGAATTAAGCCAAGTAACTTTTATTTAATAATTAGCAATTATGAAAAAACTTTATACTCAACCGAAAACTGAAAATGTCCGCTTGGATAGCGGAACGGTTATGCAAAGTTTAGGGGCAGGGAGTGACGCCCCAGAAGGTGCGTGGGGTGCTCCTGTCCGCAACGGACATCATGTCGGCAAATTGTATATCTAATTGGAAACTGTGAAACAATCACAGCTGATACTTATTTGCGGATTGGCGGTCCTGCTGGTAGGGTGCGTACTGTCCTACATGAAGATTGAGCCGTATGCCGACTATGTGCTGGTGGCAGGTGCGTTACTCGTCATCGCCCGCGGTGCCGTTCGTGCCAGAGAACAACAAGACTCCACTCCGAATCAAGACCAAAACAAAACGGACAACCCTTAGGATTGTCCGTTTTATTTTCTCTTAACGAGGGACGACTTACATGTCGTCGTGGGCATGCATTTGCTGAACGTAAATAGCGTGTTGCATCTTAATACGCTTCAACTCGCTGGGTTTGTCGAATTGCTGACGACGGCGCAGTTCTTTAATGACGCCTGTCTTGTCGAATTTGCGTTTGAATTTCTTAATCGCACGCTCGATGTTCTCGCCTTCTTTTACCGGTACTACGATCATTGCATACACCTCCTTTCGTCGGAAATGGCTCGTTCAGAAGAATTTGCTGCGCAAATTAAGCGACTCGCATTTCCTCTTCTCCGATTTCGAACAAGTTCTCATCGGTTGCATTAACTTGCCTATTCCCCAATAGCGGATGTTTAAGTCTCCCGCTTGACCTTTAATGTTTGGTACCCAGAGCCGGGGTCCAACCGGCACGGATTGCTCCACTGGTGTTTGAGACCAGCGCGTCTACCGATTCCGCCATCTGGGCTTTATGTTCTCCGCGTTCAGTTACTGGCTGTCGGCGAAAAAGCATGCAAAGGTACTGCTTTTTTTTGACCTAACCAAATTTTTGTGCAAAAAAATGCGAAAAATTTTTATTTTGTCAGTTCGGGAACGCAAAACGAATTTTGTACCTTATTTATTTCGCGTGTGCTCTTGCGTATGTGCGCGAAAATAAGTATCTTTGTATTCGAAATTATGAATACAGAAAAGTTGAGAGTTTTGGCTCAACGGCAAACAATAATTATTAACAACAAAAAACAAACTTTTATGAGAAAAGCTTTTCTTTTTATTGCTGCGATGCTGATGCTCGGCGTCGGAAATGTGTGGGGTACAACTTACACTTATGATTTCCGTAAGAATGCGAGCGGTACGGCTGGTAGCGATGTTACTGATTGGTATTCAAATTCTACTTGTACCACTCATTTGAAATCAGGGAATACGAATACATTGAGTGGCACAATTTACTACAAAGACGGGGCTGCATTTAATGTGGAAGCCGCCGACGCTGCTTATTTTATGAATAGCAAAGATGCAAGTGCATTGCTTATCGGGAAAAGCGGTTCGTTATTTACGCTACCTACATATTCCGGGGAGAAGATTACAAGCATTAAAATTACTTGTGGGTCCAATAGTGGCAGCAAGGTAACATGTAATATGTATAGTGGCGAGACGAAAGCTACGAATGTAGAAAACCAAGTTGGAGATAAAAGCAAGGTACTGACTTTTGCTATCCAAGCAGCTTATCAGAGTTCAGCACTATCAATAAAAGTAACCAACGCTAATAATTTCCAAATAGCTCAAATTGATGTTACGACAGAGACAGATGTTGCCTGCTCCAGCAAGGTAGCCATTACGAAAGGAACGGAATCTCATGGCACTTTCGAAATTGGAGGACTTGATGCTGAAGGGAAAGTTTGTGCAGATGGTGACGGCGGTGAAATAGTGGTAACTCCTACTGCTGATGCTCATTATCATGTCGCATCTATTTCTCCTACGGCTACCGACAATGAAGATGGAACATATACGATTAGTGGAATTAAAGCCGCTACAACAGTTTCTGTTAATTTTGCAGAAAATGCAAAAGCCAATGTTTCTTGGTCGGTAAATGGTACACTTGTTTCCGGTGGTTCGACATTTGCTTATGTGGGCGAAAAAGTGGCAGAATTGCCCAATGCCCCGTTGTCTTCGGCTTGCGATGGTGTTAAAGCATTTGTCGGCTGGAGCGATGCCCCCGTTACAGACGGTAACAAACCGAGCGTTCTCTTCTCCAAAGCAGAAGACGCACCTGAAATAACATCCTCGGAAGATGTAACTTATTACGCTGTGTTTGCAACGGAAACGGAGGGTGGTTCTACTACAACAGCAACATTCAATGCTGTTGGAATGAGCACGGCTGCTTATGGAAAAGGAACACATAATGATGATCAAGGTAAAACCTGGTCATACTACGCAGCAGTGAATAATCAAAGCGGGACTTTTTGTTATGCTTTGAATAGCAATGCTAGCAACTATAATATCGGTTCTCCTAAGTATGAGGGTAACATAACTGCAATTTCGTTAAAAGCATACAATGGAAGCTCTTCGGAAGCACGCAAATTGTTATTGTGTTCGAATAATTCAACTGCACAACCAGAAACGGGAGACCTTGCAGAAGTTTCAATCAATAAGAGTGAGAAGTTTTCCACGACATACAATGTTGATTTGTCCGAAGCAGGCGATTTCTCTCAATTCTATATTTATGCAGCCAAGGCACTTAGTGTTTCAGAAGTAAAAGTTACCTATTCTTCCTCTTCTTATTCCAACTATGCCACGACATGCGAAACATCTACACCGATTATTGTTGTAGAGCCGAATAAGGCAGTTGGACATGCGGCTTCCACGGGTGAAGAGATTGCTTATGAGATAAAAAATGCCGTAGGTGGTGTGAGTCTGTCCGCCTCTGTAAATCCTGAAGCATCATGGCTCACTAATATCGCGGTAAATGCAGCTAGTGGTAAAATTACGTTTGATGTAACTGCCAATACTTCGCACAAAGAGGTGCGTACGGCTACCATAACATTGACTTACGAAGGTGCAGCCGATGCAGAAGTTGTTGTTACCCAAGCTTGCGAGCCGTTGGCTACGATGGATGCTATCTTTGCTGCCGCTGCTACACCCGATAATTATAGTATTACCTTTAACAATTGGGTGATTTCCGCGGTTTCCGGTAATAATGCCTATTTGACGGACGGCACAAAGGGTTTGATTATCTATAATAAATCACACGGTTTTAAAGTAGGTGATGTCCTTAGCGGAACGGTGATGTGCTCGTTGACTTTGTTTAAGGGCGCTTCGGAGATTACCACTTTGACTTCCACGACCGAAGGTCTTGAGGTTGTCGCCGGCGGTACGGTTACAGCTATTGAAAAATCTATTGCTGACCTGTCGGGAGTTAATACCGGTGCGCTGGTAACGATAAAAGGTATCGTTACGGAAGAGGATAAGGCCGCAGGACAAACATCGGTTGTTTTTGCCGATGCGGCTGAGAATAAGATTTCTGTTTATAAGACTCTCATGACTTTGCCTGCTTTCACCGGCGGCATAGGTTATAACATGACCGGTATTTATATCCAATATGACGCCACCAAGGAATTGGCACCGCGCAGCGCTGCCGATATAGAGGAAGTACCGGTTGCCAAGTATGCCATTTCGGTTGCTTCGCCTATAGAAAACGGTTCGGTTTCTGTCGATCCTGACGATGAGGCGGCAGAAGGTCAAAAGGTAACAGTCACCTTTGAGCCCAATGATGGTTACAAACTGGCTTCTTATTCTATTACGGACGGTATCCGGTTAGATGCTAAAAACCAATTCGCTATGCCTGCTAAGCCGGTGGAAATATCCGCTGTCTTTGCAGTTAAAGAGCAGTATAATATTACATGGATGGCAAAAGGTGAAGAATTTGCTGTTACCCAAATACTTGAGGGAGATGCGTTGGAAATACCTGCTGCCAAACCCGAAGGAGTAGGGAAATATTCCTTTGCCGGTTGGACCGCTTCTGCCAGTGTTGAAACAGATGTGGAGCCCGAATATGTAAGTGCATCGACGGTTATTATTTCAGACACCACTTTGTATGCCGTATTCGGTGTGGCACAAGAAAGTGTAGATGCTTACATGCTGGTAGAATCGGATAGAGCCGATTGGTCCGGCAAGTATCTTATTGCCGCCAATGACTCCACCTTTGCCAACGGCGCAATAGGCGGAAAGGATGACGAAGGATCCATCGGTAAGGCGCAGACCCATGTTGATCCTAAGGATAATTTGAGCGCAGATAAAAAGACGATTGCCAAGGCATGGGGCGACCTGTATTATGTAACTTTGGATACGATTGCCAAAGGCGGATATGTACTGAAAACGCAAGACGGTAAGTATAACTACCAAACGTCCAATGCTAATGGTTTGACTGCTTCCGATAAGAAGGCGACGGCTGCCCAGTATCCGATTAGTGTTGTTTTCAATGCTGCCGATGATGTGGATTTGGCGCTGGGCGGAAACGCGACGGGTGCTATTTTCCATTATAATAAAAATTCCGGCAGTGAGATGTTCCGTTTCTACAAGGATGGAGGTCAAAACGCAGTTTATCTGTATCGCTATGAGAACTACACCATATATTCCGACTATACACTGGAACCCAAGGCAGAACCCACAGCGTTGCAGAACATTATGCTGAACAAGGGCGTGAAGAAAGCCATCATGAACGGTCATCTGATGATTATGCGTGAGGGCAGAATGTACAACGCCTTCGGCGGAAGAATGAGATAAGTAGTCTCAGGACACTATGATAAAAAGGCGGACTTGCAGAAATGCGGGTCCGCCTTTTGGTAGAAAGATAAGGGACGGATATCCTTCCTGCCAAAGTTGCTTAATCACCCGTTAATCACCCATTAATCACCCGTTAATCACCCGTTAATCACCCGATACGCAGGCGGGGAGAGAGGGGGGGGCGTGCTGCCTTGCCTGACGGCAATTCCCCCGAATGGTAGTCCTCGTCCTTATTAAAATGCACTACATTTAGGACAAAAACCGCTTTGCTAACAATACCCATTTTTTCCGATATTTTTATGAGCAAACTCCTAACATATCGGATAAAAACAGCTATTTGTAGATTAAAAATCTACTTTTTGTCCTAAATATTTGTGCATTCCAAATTTTTGTTGTATATTTGCGAACTCTTTGCGGGTATGTGGGCTTGTGCCTACATAGGTGCGCGAAAGAAAAATATGTTTAACCCTTTAGCGTTTGGGTAATTGACGCGGCTAATCGTGCCCTTACCGGAGTGTTCGGAAGCACCATTGCTAATCGTCAACCGACCAAACAAAATCTGTTATGGCAGAAAATTTATCACTCCAGAACTTCGACTGGGATGCCTATGAAAGCGAGAAAAAAGGCACATTAAACGAAGAAACTCTTAACAAGTATGAAGCCACTCTGAGCGCCGTTAAGGACAATGAGGTGGTAGAAGGTACCGTAATGTCCATCAACAAACGCGAAGTTGTTGTCAATGTGGGCTTCAAATCAGACGGTATCGTACCCGCAGCCGAATTCCGCTACAACCCCGATTTGAAAGTGGGTGACAAAGTGGAAGTGTTTGTAGAAAGCCAAGAGGACAAAAAAGGTCAGTTGGTACTGTCTCACAAAGAAGCGCGCGCAGCCCGCAGTTGGGACCGCGTCAACGAGGCATGCGAAAGCCAAGAAATTGTCAACGGTTACATCAAATGCCGTACCAAAGGCGGCATGATAGTAGATGTACTCGGAATGGAGGCCTTCTTGCCGGGTAGCCAAATAGACGTTAAACCCATCCGTGACTACGACCAGTTCGTAGGCAAAACGATGGAGTTCAAAATCGTTAAAGTCAACCAAGAATACCGCAATGTGGTTGTTTCCCACAAAGCCCTTATCGAAGCCGAGTTGGAGGCACAGAAAGCCGAAATCGTTGCCAAACTCGAAAAAGGTCAGGTATTGGAAGGCGTGGTTAAGAACGTCACCAGCTATGGCGTATTCATCGACTTGGGCGGCGTAGATGGTTTGATTCATATCACCGACCTGAGTTGGGGCCGTGTAAACGATCCGAAAGAGATTGTTCAACTGGACGAGAAAATCAATGTCGTTATCTTGGACTTCGACGAGGAGAAGAAACGCATTGCTCTGGGCTTGAAACAACTGACTCCGCATCCTTGGGACGCTTTGGACGCCGACCTGAAAGTGGGCGACAAAGTAAAGGGCAAAGTGGTTGTGATGGCAGACTATGGTGCATTCGTAGAAGTGGCACCGGGCGTAGAAGGTCTGGTACACGTGAGCGAAATGAGCTGGAGCCAGCACCTGCGCAGTGCCAACGATTTCCTGAAAGTAGGTCAGGAAGTGGAAGCCGTTATCCTGACTCTGGACCGCGAGGAGCGCAAGATGAGTCTGGGTATCAAACAACTGAAAGCCGACCCGTGGGCAAATGTAGCCGAGAAATATGCCGTTGGCACACGCCACTTCGCCAAAATCCGCAACTTCACCAATTTCGGTGTGTTTGTTGAGATTGAAGAGGGCGTAGAAGGTCTTATCCACATCAGCGATTTGAGCTGGACCAAGAAAATCAAACACCCCAACGAGTTCACCTCCATCGGTGCCGAAATCGAGGTTGTTGTATTGGAAATCGATGTGGATAACCGCCGTCTGAGTCTGGGTCACAAACAGTTGGAAGAGAACCCCTGGGAGGAACTGGCAGTCAAATACGGAGTTGACAGTATCGTAGAAGGCAAGATTGTTGAGTTGAGCGACAAGGGTGCCGTTGTTATGCTGGAAGACGGCGTAGAAGGTTTCTGCACCGCCCGCCACTTGCAGAAAGAGGACAAGGAAGCCCCCGCAGCCAAGAAAGGTGACGAAATGAGCTTCAAGGTTATTGAGTTCAACAAGGACGCCAAGCGTATCCTGCTGAGTCACCTCCGCACTTGGGAAGCCCGCGTAGAGCCCGCTGCCAAGGAAGGCAAAGCCAAGAAAGAAGCCGCTCCCGAGATGCCCAAGATGGAGAAAACAACTCTCGGCGACCTCGATGTACTGGCTAACCTGAAGAGCGCAATGGCAGAAGATGCCGCTCCTGCAGAGAAACCTGCAGAGAAGCCCGCAGAGAAACCTGCCAAGAAAGCCCCTGCCAAGAAAGCTGCCAAAAAAGAAGCCGAAGGCGAAGCGGAAGAAGCTAAACCCGCCAAGAAAACGACTAAAAAAGCAGCCAAGAAAGAAGAGGAGTAATCCCCTAACTTGACCATACAAAAGAACGGCAATCCAAACGGGTTGCCGTTTTTTTATCGGAAAAATTTGCATATATGCCTTTTTTTTTGTATCTTTGCAAATTGTTACATAATATGGCGGAAAAAGAGCTCATATTCAGAAGTTTTGCGAGCGGAAGCAGCGGTAACTGCTACTATCTCGGGTCTCGCGAGCGCGGTATCCTAATAGATGCCGGTATCAGCGCGCGTACCATCC
>JAZUGJ010000050.1:0-4210 GCA_045641145.1 Paludibacteraceae bacterium | reverse complement strand
CCAACGAAGCGGACATTCCCCTTAGCGTACGCCAACTGCAAACCCATATAAGAAACGCAGGTGTGGAGTGTATCTATACTACCGTTCATCAGATTCTGTCGGACTCCCTGCCTTTTATTATGGCAGACGACAAAGAGAATGTACTCCTGATGAATACCGAGCGTTATGCCAATCTACGCACCGTTATGCCTGCTCTTATGCGCGCCGCGCAAGGGCACCGTTTGATCCTGTTGTCCCGCTATTCATGGTTGGAAGAAGCCATTGCACTGCCACAAATATTCTCCACCATTTTCCGGCGCGAGGTTGATATAGACAGTTACGCCTACGGTGACGAATATCGCCGATTCTATGATATAGTGCGTCAAACGGGACACCCCTGTTATGACTTATTGGGCTTTGACTTGATGAAATATATTCTGTTCACGGCACGCGGCTTGCGTGAGACTGCGGACGAAGAGACCAAAGACCAAGTGATCTGCCGCAAATACAACGGCATACAATCCGACCTGCATTTTAAGCGCATAAACGCGGAAGGCGGTTACCAAAATAACGACATACATGTTATTCATATTCGATGAAACGACTCGGCATCATAGTATTTCTGACCGCCATGGCACTTTGTACAATGGCACAGCCACGCCTGCGCCAAAAAGAGATGTACATCGGCATACACGGCGGTGTACTATTCACCAAAACGCTTTTCACTCCGGAGGTAGCAGGTAGTGTCGGTCTGCCCGAAAGTACCTTGTTGAGCGGCAACGGAGGTTTGGTGTTCCGTTATGCAGGGCATAAATGCTGCGGGCTACAGGTTGAGGTGAACTACATGCAGCGCGGTTGGCGCGAACAAGTGGCAGAGGACGGATTAGACGTGAACTACAAGCGCACGCTTGACTACATCGAGATACCTTTCCTCACACATATTTTCTTCGGCAAGAAAATGGTACGGGGTTTTGTCAACTTAGGTCCGCAAGTCGGATTTTGCTTCAACGAGGGACAGTCCGGCACACAGCACCCGACCCAAAGGGAACAATATAATACCATTGACCATATCGTAGATTGGGGAGTAACAGGAGGCGTCGGCATGTTAGTAAGGACACCCAAGGCAGGCGTATTTCAACTGGAAGCCCGCTTCGGATACAGCTTAGGAAACTATTTCAATAACCAAAAGACCGACTATTTTTCGGCGTCCAATCCGATGAACCTCAGTGTCAACATCGGTTATCTTTGGGAAATCAAGCCACACTATAAACAACGATAATATGAAAACTAACTACGAAATCCGTTATGCGAGTAACCCTCGCGATGCCAAACACTATGACACCCAGCGTTTGCGTGAAGAGTTTTTAATTGAGACTTTGTTCACAAAAGACGAGGTCAATATGGTTTATTCAATGATAGACCGCATGCTGGTGGGTGGTGCCTTCCCTGTCAAGGAAGCCCTCCTATTAGAAGCCATTGACCCGCTGAAAGCGGAATATTTCCTGACCCGCCGTGAGATAGGTATTTTCAATGTAGGCGAAGGAGCGGGCATTGTAAGCGTAGAAGGGGAAGCCGATTATGAACTGAATCCCAAAGAAGCACTTTATATCGGTCGCGGAGATAAAAAAGTGGTGTTCAAAAGCAAGGACGCTAACTGCCCTGCCAAATTCTACTTCAATTCGACCACTGCCCACTGCACCTATCCAAGTAAGAAAATAACCAAAGCCGAAGCGAATATACTGGCACTCGGCAGTATGGAAGGAGCCAACGACCGTGTTATCAACCGAATGATTGTCAACCAAGTATTACCTACCTGCCAATTGCAAATGGGTATGACCGAACTCAAGCCGGGCAGTATTTGGAACACTATGCCGGCACACACCCACAGCCGGAGAATGGAAGCATATTTCTACTTTGATATTCCCGAAGACCAAGCCATTTGCCATTTCATGGGTGAACCTCAAGAGACGCGGGTGATATGGATGAAAAAAGACCAAGCCGTACTGAGTCCTGACTGGTCTATTCATTCGGCTGCCGCCACCCACAATTACACATTCATCTGGGGAATGGCCGGTGAGAATCAGGATTATAGCGACCAAGATTGGTATAAAGAAACTGACTTAAAATAATAAACCATTAAATGAATATAATTATGAACAACCCATTTAGTCTGGAAGGAAAAAACGCGTGGATTACAGGTGCCAGTTACGGCATCGGATTTAATATCGCCAAGGCATTTGTTGCCGCCGGTATCAAAACCATTATCTTTAACGACATTAACGAGGATGCTCTCAAGCGCGGCTTGGACAACTATGCCGAGGCAGGCATCAAAAATGTGAAAGGATATGTATGCGATGTTACCGACGAAAAAGCGGTGGCAGAACTGGTTAAGACTATTCACGCCGAAGTAGGGCAGATAGATATATTAGTCAATAACGCAGGTATCATCAAACGCATTCCCATGCATGAGATGAAAAGACAGGAGTTTCAACAGGTTATTGATGTGGACTTGGTAGCGCCCTATATTGTCTCCAGTGCCGTACTGCCCGAAATGATGGAACGCAGAGAAGGCAAGATTATCAATATCTGCTCAATGATGTCTGAACTCGGTCGCGAAACGGTCAGTGCTTACGCGGCTGCCAAGGGCGGACTGAAAATGCTGACTCGCAATATCTGTTCTGAATACGGAGAGTATAATATCCAATGCAACGGCATCGGTCCCGGCTATATTGCTACGCCCCAAACGGCACCTCTTCGTGAGAAGCAAGCAGACGGTAGCCGTCATCCGTTTGATAGTTTCATTTGTGCCAAAACACCGGCAGGACGTTGGCTTGATCCCGCCGAGTTGGGTGGTCCGGCAGTCTTTTTGGCAAGCCACGCCAGTGATGCGGTGAACGGACATATCCTTTATGTGGACGGCGGTATATTGGCATATATCGGTAAACAACCTAAATAAAAACGACATGAAACAATTGCAATCTATTCTCTACTTCGGCTTGATGGGCTTGCTTAGCGCATGTTCCGCACCTGAGGTACAACGCGTGTATGGTCGCTATGTGCCTGAACGCAAAGACGATTTTGCTTGGGAAAACGAATTTGCCGCATACCGCATGTACGGTCCCGAGTTAGCCAAATACGAGAACCCCAGCAATGGCATTGACATATTCATGAAGAATACGCCCGCGTTTGTTATAGACACCTTTTTTCATTATTATACCACCGAAGACCGTCCCTATCATGTACAACACGGATATGGTTTTGACGGCTATAAAGTGGCACACACTCCCGGCATTGGTGGAGTGGCTGCTTGGATAGACAGCACCATTTATGTCGGCGGTCCTTACTCAACTTGGGAAATAATAGAACAAAATAACAACCTGTTCAAATTCCGCTTGCACTATGACAGTCTGAATATTGCCGGGGATATTTTACAAGAAGATATAACCGTCACTTGTGAAGCAGGCAAAGTGCTGAACAAAGCAGAAGTAGTTTTATCGGGTCAAACGGACAAGCATTTCTGTTTGGGTGCCGGTTTATGGCTGCACGATAGTATCGGGACATGGCACTTCGCGGACGGACTGCTGACATACACGGAGAATGCAATGAGCGATCCGGGTGCCGTGCGCCTGAATAAAAAATGGTATGACATTGACTACCTCGGTGAAACACATGAAGCGATCTATGTTCCCAATCAGCAAATGGTGTCCCTTCCCGGAAATGTATTTGCTATCGGCAGCGAGTACACAATAGGCGACACACTGACTTACTATTTCGGCGGTTGCTGGTCAGGTTGGACAGACGGCACATTAAGTTTTCCGACACATGAGGAGTGGAATAGATATATAAACGAACAAAGTAAAAAACTTTATTAACCTTTATGGCAAAAATTATTTCTTTGGCAAACCAAAAAGGCGGTGTAGGGAAAACCACTACCGCTATCAATTTGGCAGCAGCACTGGCACGCGAAGGCAAACATGTCCTCTTAGTGGACGCAGACCCGCAAGCCAATGCCTCTTCGGGATTGGGCGTAGAGATACGCGATTTGGACAAGACCATATATGAATGTTTGGTTAATCAAATAGACCCGCACGATGCCATCATTGAAACATCTGTAAAAAATCTATGCATTATTCCAAGTCACATAGACTTGGTAGGTGCTGAAATAGACATCGTCAACATCCACAACCCCGAGCATTTGATGAAAAATATCCTTACCCCTTTGCGGACAGAA
>JAZUGJ010000049.1:0-5353 GCA_045641145.1 Paludibacteraceae bacterium | reverse complement strand
TGGTGATTTGCAAACTAACACCTAAACACATGGAAAAGATAAAAAACAATGCCATTTGCTTATTTTTGAAAAGGACGAAAGCATCCAATCCAAGACGCTGCGCAAGTGTTTTATTCTCGTCTTTATTTGCATGCAACGGACATTGAGGAAGAGTAAAACAAAATGCTCCAAGTAATATGCCTATTGCACCACAAATTATGAGTTGCATATATGTAAATTGGGCTGCCTCATTCAAACCAAAATGTACAAAATTTACGAACCACATTGCTGCAATGAATCCCACCGTACCAAACACACGAATGGGTGGAAAGTCTTTTACGGTATCGTAGTTATTTCTTTTTAACAAATCAAAAGCCACTGTATTACTTAATGCGATAGTAGGCATAAAGAAGGCAACACTGAAACAATATGGAATAAAAATAGCACTAATTCCTAATGGCTGTATTCCATCGTGATATAATTGAGTGGCTTGTAATCCAAAATAAGCCGCTACTAACATAAAAACGGCAGCAACTAAATGGCTTAAGCCCAATAGCCGTTGGGGCTGAATATATTTATCTGCTAATATACCAATAATAGCCGGCATAAAAATGCTGACGACACCTTGAGCAATATAGAACCACGATATATACTCTCCCCAACCCACTTTGCCAAGGAATTGACCTACACAAACCAAATATGATCCCCAAACTGCAAATTCAAGGAAATTCATAATGGTTAAACTTAACTTTAGATTTCTCATAATATTATTCATTTATTTGTTTCTGCAGACTATTGCATAATATGCTTAATCTTGTCAGTTTATATATTTCTTTCGAATAAACTCTTGCCGCCTGCCACACTGATAGTTTTTCAAATCCAAATTGCCGTTGTTCCATATTTTCAACCTGTTAAACCCGTTAAACCTGTTAAACCCGTTAAACTTGCTAAACCCGTTAAACCTGTTAAACTTGCTAAACCCGTTAAACCTGTTAAACTTGCTAAACCTGTTAAACTTGCTAAACCCGTTAAACCCGTTAAACCCGTTAAACCCGTCAGAACTCGGATGTGAAGTGGAACTTGATATGCGGGTAGTCGTTCTGCGCCATATTAAGGATATAGCCGCTATCCGCCATAAAGACATCGCGTCCTTCCTTGTCGGTTGCCATATACTGCGCTTTGCGGGTTTTGAAAGTGTGCAGTTCGGCTTCGTCGTCGCTCTCTATCCAGCACGCCTTATACATCGCCATATTCTCCCAACGGCATTTGGCGTTGTACTCGTGTTCCAAACGGTATTGGATAACTTCGAACTGCAACTGTCCGACCGTACCGATTATCTTGCGTCCGTTCAGTTGGCTGACAAAGAGTTGCGCCACGCCTTCGTCCATAAGTTGATGCACGCCTTTGTCCAACTGCTTCTGCTTCATGGGGTCGGCGTTCTCGATATATTTGAACATCTCGGGAGAGAAAGAGGGCAATCCCTTGAAATGCAGATTCTCGCCACTTGTCAGCGTGTCGCCTATCTTGAAATTACCCGTATCGGGCAGACCGACTATATCGCCGGCAAACGCCTCGTCCACCGTCTCTTTCTTCTGCGCCATAAAACAAGTAGGCGCGGAGAAACGCATCTGCTGCTCTTTGCGCACATGCTTGTAGTAAACATTGCGTTCAAAGCGACCTGAACATATCTTGAAGAAAGCGATACAACTGCGGTGGTTGGGGTCCATGTTGGCGTGAATCTTAAAGCAGAAACCCGTAAAGGACTCTTCCATCGGGTCCACTTTACGCTCCATAGCTTCAATGGGACGCGGACTGGGCGCATTTTCAACAAAGAAATCCAGCAACTCCTGTACACCGATGGTCTTATATGCCGAGCCGAAGAAGACAGGTGCCAAATCGCCCGATAAATAGGCGTCTTTGTCAAATTCAGGATAGATAGACAACAGGTCGCGTGTCTCCTCGGGCAGCATGTCTGCATCGGCGCTGTTGAGGAAGAAAGAGCGTGTAAATTTGAGTCCCTGACCGTCCGTCCAAGTAATAGGTGTCACGTGAATGCCCAATTCCTGCTCCACATCGTCCATCAGGTCGAAGGGGTCCTTACCCTCGCGGTCCATCTTGTTCATAAAGACCATGACAGGTGTCTTCCGCATTCGGCACACTTCCATCAAACGACGCGTCTGGGTCTCGACACCCTTTGCGCTATCAATCACGATAATGACACTATCCACCGCCGTCAGTGTGCGGAATGTGTCTTCCGCAAAGTCCTGGTGACCGGGAGTGTCAAGGATATTGATGTGGTAGTCACGGTAGTCAAATCCCATGACGGAAGTCGCAACCGATATACCACGCTGTTTCTCAATCTCCATCCAGTCAGAGGTGGCTGTTTTCTTGATTTTGTTCGATTTGACGGCACCTGCCACATGAATGGCACCGCCGTACAACAGCAGTTTCTCCGTCAGGGTCGTCTTACCCGCATCGGGGTGACTGATGATGGCGAAGGTACGCCGCCGCAATATCTCGTCTTGAAAACTCATCTCAGTTTGGCTCCGAATTTATCCTCAAATGTTTTCTGCAAGCGTGCCATGATATTCTCTATCTGCTTGTCTTTCAGCGTGTCGTCTTTATCTTGCAGAATGAAACGCAGGGCGTAACTCTTCTTGCCTTCCTCCAAGTTCTTACCCTCATAAACATCAAATAGCGTTACTTGTTTGAGCAGTTTGCGCTCCGTCTCACGGGCGGCTTTCTCCAAGTCGGCAAAGAGAACTTGTTTATCCACCAACAGGGCAAAGTCTCGTTCCACCTCGGGGAATTTGGGCAGATCCTCAATAACGGGTTTATATTGCTTATTGGCTTTGAGCAGGGCATTCCAATTCAGGTCGGCATAATAAACGGGATTGTCTATATCAAACTGTTTGAGCAGTTTGCGGTCCACCATTGCCATATAGCCCAATACAACACCGTTGTGCTGCTTGATAACAAGTCCGTCGCTGAAACATTGTACCAAACCGCAGCAAGTGTCACCACCCTCTACAACAGCCGGCTCCAACGCCAGTTTGTCCACCTTGACACCCAAGCGGCGCAATATATTGTTCACATAAGCACGCAGTTGGTAGAAAGAGGTGGCTTCGGCTTTGCCGACCCAACTCTGCCGGGTCTTGTTGCCGGTGAGCCACAAACCCAGATGGGGCTCCTCGCAGTATTGCTGAATGGGCTCAAACTCGTCGTGCATCGTACATTGTGCATTGTCCATCTTATTGAAGTGGTAGCAATGCCCAAATTCATATAGTTTCAAATCGCTGTTCTTGCGGTTGGCATTACGTTGGATACTTTCCAAACCGCCGAATAGCAGCGTCTGACGCATCACACCCAAATCCTGACTAAGCGGATTCTTGATTTTGACGCAAGTATTCAACCATTCGCCGTTGGTGTAATAAGACACTTTGGTCAGCGAATTGTTCATTATCTCATAGAATCCCTGTGCTGTCAGTTGCTCACTTACGCGGGTCTGTAACGCAACAGGATCGGGGTGTTGACCGTAACTGAGTCCTGTATTCAGTTTGGCGGGGAACTCAACATTATTGTAACCATATATGCGCAGGATATCCTCCACCACATCGCAGGGGCGTTGCACATCAACACGATAAGGAGGTACTGTCACTTTCCAACCGCCATCTATCGGTGTGAAGGACATTTCCAATGCCCCTAAGACGGTTTCAATCGTCTGCTTGCCAAGATGTTTGCCAATCAGGTTATCCACATACGCTTCCTGTAACTCAACCTCAAATCCGGGGAAAGAGGACCGTCCGTTGTTGCTGATTTCCATCGCTATCTCGCCTCCCGCCACTTCCTGAATGAGCAGGGCGCAACGCTGGAGAATATACAGGGTGTTATTGGGGTCGCAACCGCGCTCGTAACGGAAACTGGCATCGGTGGACAGTTGGTGCCGGCGGGCGGTTTTGCGGATACATACAGGATCAAAATAGGCGGACTCAAGGAAAACGTTTTTGGTTTCTGCCGTTACGCCACTATCCTGACCGCCGAACACACCCGCGATACACATCGGTTCCTGTGCATTCCAAATCATCAGGTCAGCAGCGCTCATGGTGCGTTCTATACCGTCCAGAGTCACGAATTTCTGCCCCTCGTTGGCACTCTTGACAACTACTTGGTTGCCTTTTATCTTGTCCGCGTCAAAAGCATGCAACGCCTGTCCCATCTCGTGCAGCACGAAATTGGTAGCATCGACGATATTGTTGATGGGACGCAAACCGATGGTCTGCAAAGCCGTTTTCAGCCAATCGGGTGACTCTTTTACCTCTACGCCTTTTATGCTTACACCCGTGTAACGCGGGCAGCCGTGTTCATTCTCCACTTTGACGGCAATAGGCAGGGCATGACTCTGCACTTTGAATGCCGACACATCGGGTTTATGCAGTTGAATCTCTTGCCCATGCGCTTTGTAGTAGGCATACAAGTCGCGTGCTACGCCGTAATGGCTGGCTCCGTCGCTGCGGTTAGGCGTTATATCGACCTCTATCAGCGTATCGTCCTCCACGTGGAAATAGTCGCGGGCAGGCATACCTACAGGCGTGTCAGCGGGCAGCACCATAATGCCATCATGGCTTGTGCCTACGCCTATCTCGTCCTCGGCGCAAATCATACCTAATGACTCCTCGCCGCGTATCTTGCCGCGTTTGATGGTAATACATTCGTCTCCGTCATATAGTTTGGTACCGAGTGTGGCAACAATCACTTTCTGTCCGGCAGCCACATTGGGTGCACCGCATACGATTTGCACCGGCTCCTCATCAGGGGCGATACGAGTGGCGGTAATATGCAAATGGTCCGAATTGGGGTGGGGTACACAGGTAAGCACTTCGCCTACCACCAGTCCTTCCAATCCGCCTCGGATACTTTCCACTTTCTCCACTGTTCCCACTTCCAGTCCTATGCTGGTCAAAATCTTAGCGACGGTGTCCGCATCATCCGTCAGGTTGATGTACCGTTTCAGCCATTTGTACGATATATTCATGTCTTAATATGTTTATTCAAAAAAGCGTACAAATATACAACAAAATTTTGGAATGTGCAAGTAAATCGGACTTAAAGTAGGTTTTTAACCTACTGAATAGGCATATTACAGACTTTGTGGCGGGTTAGAACATAGAAAAAGACAAAAAAAGCGGCTCGGAGAGTCGCTTTTTTTGTTACCTATTATATAATATATAAGGTATTACTTCAGTTCTGCCAAGTATTTGATGGTGCGAACCATTTGGCTGGTGTAACTGTTCTCGTTGTCATACCAAGAAACGACTTGTACCTGATAGGTGTCATCGTCAATCTTGCTGACCATCGTTTGGGTAGCATCAAAGAG
>JAZUGJ010000048.1:0-10957 GCA_045641145.1 Paludibacteraceae bacterium | reverse complement strand
AGGAGTCCTAATTGATAAAGGCCTACTACTTCGCTCTGTTGGTGGTTTATCTATGCCACAAAATGTGGCAAACGCACCACAAAATGTGGCAAGCACACCACAAAATGTGGCAAATGCACCACAAAATGTGGCAAATTCCGAAAGAAAAAGTAGCCAAAAAGAAAGTATATATAATAATAAAAAAGAAAGTGTGTGTGAGAATAATAATATTATAGGGGCACACACACCCACACGTTCTTTGAAATTAGAAAAAGATTTTACTCCTCCGGAGTGGGTAGAGTTTAGGGATTTCTGTGCCGAGAGAGATATCCGCCAAGGTGCAGCGGTCAAATGCTGGGCGTACTACAAAATGATTGGCTGGCGCGGTGTGGCAGATTGGAAAGCGGCGGTGGTGTATTGGGATTTGAGGAATAAGAGTTAGTGATACAAACGGTGACCGGCGGCATCGTAAAGAACACCTGATTGACGGATATACATGTGATTATTCCAAATGAATTTGAATGGCAAATCCAATCCCTCGGAAATGTTTTCCGCCTGTACTCCGGGTTTGCGTGTAATAATAAACCGTTCGCCGTCGTTATTCGTGGCCTTAAAGGTATATGTTGCTCCCGCAGCAAGCGGTGTATAAGCACCTTCTTTGCGGTCCAGGAGATACAAACCGTCGTACGACCGTTCGGATTGGACAGTAAAAGTATAATTCAATGCCCGGTGACCGCTAAACACCAACGGCACATCATCCCAATTATTCAATGCCGCGACAGACATGACGCCATCCGATGTGGCAACACCTAAATGTACTTGGGTCTCACCCATTATCTGCCGTCCGTCCCAACCATTATCGAACGCATCCGTAAATCCGTCATTCTGTAACAGATAAACCTTATCGGCTTCGGCATTATTCTCCACAGTAAGTTGCAACACTGCAACAGGAGACGAAAATGCGCGCTTAGGAGTGCGCAGAGGCGTAACCGAATGACGGAACGCTTGCGTCTCATAAACATCTTTGGTATAATCCAGTTGCACAGTCGTACTGCCAGCCACAGGAGAATAGACAAAGAACCCCTGCATAGGCGGAATGACCGTCAGCGAGTTGGGTAAATAAGATGCCGCATGAACGGGAATGGCATTATATTGTCCACGTCCTTTTGCCGTACCCTGTGACATATTGGTTTGGGCAAAAAACGCCTCCATGAAGGTACCCGTATTCATGATATAAACCGTAGCATCGGCGCTACCGAAATCGGCGGTCTCCATGCGGGTGATATCGATAGGTGCCACCCATGAGTTCGCCAACATACGGAAACGCGGATAAGCACCCGCATCGGCAAAGGAAAGGGGAAGGGACTGCATCAACGGGTCACACAGTGTTCCGCGATAGGTGTAGAGCGTCTGCTTATCCTGCGTCAGGCACATACCTTCAAACGGGGGCAAAGCATAACTGTCGTCCACCTCTCCCCAGTTGCCCCCCACCACTTCGTTGGGTGTATCCGTCCAGACATAGAAACGGGTATCAGGTGCAGTGAAAATATCCTTCTTCAAATGTCTGTTCTGTAACGGATAGCCGATATACTGCCAGACAGGATCTTTGGCGGCACCATCTTGCGCTAAGCTGTAATATTGTACCGTAGCCGGTATATTGACATTATCCGGACCTAAAACTAATACACCGTTGCCCGTCCGGTCAGCCCGAACAAGGATATCCTGCTCCGTTTGAACATTCTGCAATTCCTTCACTACCGTCAGGGCACCTTGAGGCAAAATAGTTAAAGCAGGTTGAGGAACTGAATTATCCAATTTGAGGTATAAATATTCGATACGGGCATCGGCTATATCCACATTACACGGACGGATAACGATGCCGCTGTCACGTTCAAAAGGTACACGGGTATATTCAGGATACCAGTTCTTGGGATCAGACCACACATGCGTACCGTTAGAGTCGTCAAAGATAAGTTCCGCAGGAATAACGGTTACCGTATAAGTGGCACTGCGGGAACAATCTACTTTGCTGTTGGTTACCGCCCATGTGAAAACATACGTTCCCAATTTATGAGGTGTCCACATTCCCGCAGAAACAGGAACAGGAGCCGCTCCGTTGAGCGAATAAGTAAGCGAACCTGTTTCATAATCGCCCACTTCAGAAACGGTAATGACGGCATTTCTATCCAATTTGACTTCAGAAGCCGAAACGGAAAGCGTTGCTTCGGGACCGCAAGCATAAACTTCCACCGTACAAGCGGCACTGCGAGCGCAGTCTATTTTGTCGTTGGTGATTGACCATGTAAAGACATAAACACCCGTCTCGGCAGGAGTCCACGCTCCGGCACTAACCGGAACCGAGGCACCGCCGTTAAAGGAACAGGTCAACACGCCCGTTTCATGATCGCCGAGTGCAGAGGTTGTAATAGTGGTTGGCTCACCGGTTTTGAGCACATTCTTAGTGGTGCTAACTGCGGCATCAGGTCCGCACGCATACACATTGACCACAGCGGATGCATCGCGGGCACAATCGATATAAGCGTGCGTGATTGCCCACTTGAGCGTGTAGGTACCGGCAGCCGTAGGAATCCAATTGTCGGAAGTAATCGGCACCGGCGTTCCTCCGTTTAGCGAATAGGTCAACACACCCGTTTCATGACTTCCAACAGGAGAAGTTGTGATTTGCACCGATTTCCCTAATATAATCTCAGAATCGGATAGGGATAACGTCGCATCTTGTCCGCAGTCGTACACCTCAACGGTAACAGAAGCTGATGTGGAGCCGCAGCCCGATTTGGTAATGGTGTAAGTAAATGTATATACACCGGTGGCGGTAGGTTTAAAGGAATATGTGTTTCCGGAAAGCGTTACTGTTTGTGCCGCTCCGCCGTCTTTGCTATAAGTCAGTGATTTGGTTTCGCCGGAAGCGGGTTGTGCCATAGTGAGGGTTGCCGTTTCATTCATTTTCATCACTGTCTTATTGGAACTAATCGTGGCTTTGGTGCCACAACTCTCCACAGTAAATGTCGCTTCCAAATTTTGGACACATTGATCTGTCCACTCATGAGTCATGATCCACTCTACTTTATATTGACCAGGTTGATCAAAAGTAATGCTACTCGTACGATCTGCGAGCCACACAGTATCTTTTCCGCCGTCTATGGTGTAGAAAAACTTATATGTAAAATGCGGATATTTTATTTGGGGAGGATTCGGTGTTATCGTTTCCCCCATTTTTTGCTTTTTTGGAAGCCAGTTACAATCCCAGCCAAGCCAATCGACTCCCTTACATGAATATACCCGTACAGTAGTAGTGACTTCGCGGTTACAACCAGGAGCTTTGGAATTAGTGATAGCATATTTTACAGTATTTTCACCTGCATCCCCATCATAAAATGTAATACGATCAGCAGGCCACGCATCTTTCCAAGTCGTAGTACCCTCTTTTTGATAGGTTATTTTTCCGGTTTCAAAATCGCCCAATCCTGTTGTAGTAAAAACAACAGTATTGCCTACTGGAATCAAGGTTTTATCAGGCGTAATCGTCGGTTGAGGTCCGCAGGCATACACCACAATAGACACGACTTTTGATTCACGGAAACAAGAAGCGTTGGCCGAATTATTAATTACATACTTGATATTGTACGTACCTGCCATATCGGGCGTAAAAGTCATGTTTGACAATGACGTACCTGTAATCTGCGGATTAGACCCTTCGGGCTTTAGCATAAAGACAAACTCACCCGTTTCATCGGCGGCTAAAGTTGCATTAGAAACAGTTATCGTGGTAGTTTCCCCTTCTCCGAGACCTGTCTTTTGCGCACTAATTGTAGGTATTGTACCGCAAGTCACGCTGCCTATTGTAATACGCACGGGGTCTGTGTACATAAAGCACTCCGTACCGTCCTGCATACTGACAGAATAAGTACCGCCATCTGCCGGAGTTGCATTTTTTATAGTGAGGGAAGCAGGGTCTTCCTCTTCATTAAAGCCCCATGTAAATTCATATTTGGTATAGTTGGTCGTATCAATCGGTTCACCATTGTGGTACCAAACATATTGGTGGTTGCCACCATATGCATTTGTTGTAGCTTCTATGCGAAATGTAGCCCCTTCTTGATAAGTTGTACCATATGTAATAATTCTAAAATATTTTCCTAAAAAAGTCTTACAGGGGTCGCCTTCACCCACATGCACATCGAATACAGGAGACTCTACTTTTGAGCACCCCGGTTTCGTTACAACGCAATAGTAATTATACACAGAATTTGACTCGTCCGTTGCAGGAAAACAGTTGGTAATAGTATTCGAGCCCGGACCATTATATTGCACGGCTTGCGCCTTGGTTTGTGTATTTTTATACCTATACCATTTCACCGTTGCGCCTGCAGTATCTCCAAAATAGGCACTTTCATTATCCGGGCTAAACTCCAAACGCCAAGGAATGACACCTACATTATAGTCGATAGAAGCATACTTTGCACCCGGAAATGACGGGCAACCCATTGCCATTTGCCGAGGAGCGACTGCCCTCTCCGCAGCCGCATCGTCTTCGGATTGAGGAACCAACCATAAATCACCCCCTCCCGCGAGAAGGTATGTCGCAAGACACAAAGAAAAACAAAATGTGAAAAGTTTTTTCATGGTATTATTTTATTGATTGCCCGAGCGCATCGTGAACACTTTCTCCCCGACGGATATATAAAATACCATTGCGGATAAATTTCTGTGCCACGGGAGTCTCCTCTTGCAGTTCCTGAGCGCGGACAATGCGGAAACGATCGGGATTATTCTCGTAAACAAAAGTATATTCGGCACCGTCCGTCATAGGTGTATAGACATTATTCATAACATCCCACAATAACAAGTCGGAGACAGTGGCTGATGCGGAATGAATAGTCAATGTGTAATACTTATACAAACTGCCGGCAAAACGGATAGCCGTCCCTTCCAATTGCGGAACAGCAGCCACAGATAACGGACCATCCTCAGAAGTAACTGCCAAACTGATTGTATTGTTGGCGTGCATCTTATGCCCGTCCCAACCGTTATCAAAACGGTTGGTAAACAAATCATTACCAAGCAAATAGACCTCATCTTCCGCTCCAAAACCATTAACCGTCAAGCGGTACACAACAGGTTGCTCCACCGATTTTGCCGCTCTGTGAGGGGCACGGGTAGGCACAACAGAAGAGCTATGGTTGGCGGCATCAAAAACGGATTTTTGATAATCCAACGCTAATGTTGTTGCGGTAGTAGTGTGTACAAAGAAACCCTGCATAGGAGGAATGACGGTCAAAGCACCATCCAGATAAGGTGCTGCATGAACAGGAACGGCATTATACTGACCGCGTGTCATCGCCTTACCGGAGACATCAAGGTTCTTTTGCTGAGCAATGGCTTCCGCATAAGTACCGGTATTCATAATATACACCGTAGCATCAGCATCTCCGAAATCCTCCACATCCAAGCGTGCGATATCAATAGGTGCCACCCATGAATTTGCCAAGAAAGCAAAGCCCTTGTAGTTTCCTTTGTCATTATTGGGAACATTCAAATTTTGCAGGACAGGGTTATTTAACAGACCTGAGAAGGTATAAACCTTTTCTGCCTCTTCCGTCATACAATAACCGACGAAAGGATCGGCTGTTTTTGTTGTGACATCCAGTTGTTGCCAGTTACCTCCAAGATCCGGATTGGGCGTATTGGTCCACTCATAGAAATCTGCCTTGGGATATGCTGTTTGGAAAACAGGTTTATCTTGCAGCGGGTAACCCATATACTGCCAAACGGGAGCCAATGAACCCTTTTGAGAAGAACGGGCGTAAAACTCCACACTTGCCGGAATATCTTTGTTTTTTGGGGAAAGCACCAAGGCACCATTATTGTTCGCATCGGCACATATAATAATGTCACCCGCTTGGGGATTCGTCAAACTATCCACCGTTAATGCGCCTGTCGGGAGAATAGTCAAATCTGCATCCGAGTTCACCTCGAAAGTCAAATCGCCCGCTTGTGCATTCGAAATATCCACCCGACAAGGTTTACGAATAACGGCACTGTCTGCAAAAGTAGGAATGCAGTTATAATTAGGCCACCAGTTAAGCATATCCGACCATACATGTGTGTCGTTATTATCGTCAAAGACCAAATAGCCGTATGATTTGATTACGGGTTTGATAGAATCCGCACAAGCATGGTAGCGAATGCCGGACGCACCCGTGGTAGCCACCATTCTTATTGATGTGCCGACAGGAGCCATAGGATCAATGGTGATGTGAGCCGTGACGGTATGCCCTGTAGTGTCCGGCTTATTCACCGTGACACCTTGCGCCTCAATAAGTAACCCCGGAACAGGCGCATCGTTTTCTGTTGTGATACTGATATCATAACTCTTTCCGGGATACATCGGTACCGTCAAATCCTCTGCACCATCAATGGCCCACTTCCAATCGGGACATTTGGTTATGGGGGTAATATTCATGTTTCCCGTAGCGGGTCCTACAAAGCATGTATCTCCTACACTTCTATAGCCGTCCCAGACGCGGACCTCCCACGTTCCTGCGTCTTCCACTTCGCAGGCAGGGATGGTCAGGTAAGATTTACCATAATCGTCCTTGTAATCTACAATACTCCTTTGGTCCGTCGGAATACCATTGGGATACACGCCGGGAATTATTTCTTGAACCGTATATTCCGGTTCGCCCACACGGACACCATTATGGAACCACTGGAAGTGGTGCTGTCCGCCGGCGGCACCGTAAGAAGCCACCAATTGAATTCTATTCCCCTCTGTGTATGTTTTGACACCGGATATCGTAACATCATAACCACTCATGGTGCCACAATCACCATATATCTCAACGATAAAATCTTCTGACTCCTGTACACAGCCACCCGGCAATGTTACCTTGCAGAAATAATACAAATACGAGGCCTTGTCCGTAGCGGCAAAGCACTCACTAACCGTATGGCAACCTCTCCCGTTAAACACATGCGCCGTAGCGTGTGATTCGCCGAGAGCGGGGTCGTAATAATACCACTGCACAGAGCAACCCGTAGTATCTGCACTTCCCTGTTTGTTGATATTGAGATTAAACTCCCACGGGTCCGCATTCAAATTAAAGGTGGTTGCGTTTCCCCAACTGGGGTAAATAAATTTAATATTACATTGTCCAAAAGCAACAGCCGAAAAAAGAACGGCTACAGAGAGAAAAAAGTGTTTCATGGTATTTTTATTTTGCTTAATTTCAAATTAACACAAAAACTGCTACAAAATTACATTTTTTTTGTAATATCTGCAAACTTTTTAATAAAAAACATTATTATTAATATTTTTCTTACTAAAATTTGTAATATCCGAAAAAATATACTAACTTTGCGGTTGTTTTGAGTAAGAACCAATCTACTTAATAATACCATGAGGAAAATATATCACACATTTCCCGTAAAAGCCATGCGTGCTTTGTTTGTAGTGCTTGTTTTGCTGTTGCTGATGCCGATGCAAGGTATGGCAGCGCAAAGCAAAGCCAAAAAATTTTCTAAAAAATACAGAAACGAGCGTCTGGAAGTTGTTCTGAAAGACTTATGCAGAAACAATGACTACACCTTGAAGGTGTTGGACCCTGACATTGATTTGAACAAACGCATCACCGCCGAGTTTAAGAATGTCAGCACCGGTTCCGTATTGAAAAAAGTTTTAGACGCTGATTGTCAAGGTAAGGTTAAACGGCGTGTGTTAACCATCAGCCGCAAGCCGGCTCCTCCGCAAACATACACCGTACTTGCTTCTACTCCGTCAGAAGTCGTGGACAACGATACCATGACATTGCGGACTTACCAAGACACCGTGTTTACCGTAACTTGTCGGACGGAGACTAAAGAAATTTCCAAACCGGAGCCGGCGGTAAAACAGGACGAAAACGAGAATGGACCGAAGACCTTCCGCAAAGGGCATAATATTCAACTATTGCTCGGTGCCGGTTATAGTTCAATGGGGTACAATATGAAAGATGCCGGCAAGGAAACAGGTGCTGTAGGGGGGAGTTTTCAATTTCGTTATTTGTATTACTTCACCGATAACTGGGGCATCGGTGCCGGCGTGGGATTCTCTACCTACGGCAGTGTCGGCACATTAAACACAACGACATTATTCTACGACCCCGAAAATTATTTGGAAAGCACGGCGGGTCGTATTGACACCGACGATGAGCACTACGGACATCGGGTTCGTTCCAATGAATGGTCGGAAAAGCAACGCTCCTATATGGTGGACATTCCCGTTATGGTACAATGTACTTATCCGCTGAAAAATGCAGTCATCAGTGGTGGCAATGTCAAATTATATGCCGACTTAGGTGTTAATATAGGATTGAATGTGCTTGCCAACCGCCAACTCAAAAGCGGTAGCATAGACCATGTCGGTTATTACCGTGAATGGGGCTTAATGTTGGACCATGTGAACGGTCATGATTTTTATACCGAACAGGTTGAAGAATTTGACACAGACAAAGAAAAACTGACATTCAAACTTCCTGCAGTAGGTTTAATGGCAGATTTGGGTTTTGCTTTCCCCGTAAAGCCAAACATTGATTTATTGTTAGGTGTATATATGAACTACACCGTTAACAATATCTGCGATGGCAAGCGAGAGATTGGTTGGAAACAAACCAAATACGCCGATGAATTGGAATACCGTAACCATGATTTTATGAATGCATACCGAGGTCTTATCGGTACCCAATATGCGCAACAAGTTCATCCTTGGCAAGTCGGTGTGCGTTTTGGTGTGAATTTCAACTGCAAAAAGAAAGAGAAACCCGTAGAACCCGAATGTGAGCGTCTTACCGTTTGCGATACCACATTTGCTCTGCAGCCGCGCGTGGAAAAGACTATAAAGCCCAAACCGCAGATAGTGGTGGAGAAAATCAAGCGTGTTTTGGAGAAATCCGTTATTTGGTTTGATTTGAACTCTGTTGAGCCCAAATTGGAACCCGCAGACATCCTGGAGAAGATTGCGGAGATTATGAAAGAAAATCCTGATCAACGCATCATGATTACCGGACACGCCAGTAAAGAAGGCAATAAAGAGACCAACCAACGCCTGTCCGAAGGTCGTGCAAAAGCCATCATGGATGCATTGATTGCCCTGGGCGTCAATCCGAATCAAATGAGGAGTCAAGGCGTAGGTATTGAACGCGACTATATAACAGGGGAGCACAATATCGCATTAGATAGGCGTGCAGAAATTACCCCCCTCACAGAGGATGCGTCCAACGAATAACATGCAAAAACACAAATGTATAATTGAAAAATTAGTAGGATATGAAAAAGTTATTTTTATTGATGTTGACAATGGCATTCTCCTTGGGAGCAGCGCAAGCCATAGAGAACATTCAAAACGATAATGTTACCCCCCCGCCACCACCGGCTCCCGAATGCGAGAAAATAGTATATCAGAAATGGAACGACCTGTTATTTGTAGACAATGGCGATGGGCGATTTGTTGCTTATCAGTGGTATAAGAACCGCGAAGCCATGCCCGGCGAAACGGGTCAGTACATTTATCACGAAGGTGTTGTGCTAAAAGACGATGGTGCACTATACTATGTGATTGCCACCACAACTGACGGCACACAAGTGATGTCCTGTGAGCACACGTTCAATGACTTCCCACGCAGTGCCGAGTCCAACCCCGGTGTAGTAAAAAAAGCGGCTCTGTACACTTTCACCGGTAATAAGGTGGGAGAATGGAGCGAGCGTCCTGCAGTTGTGCCCGTGGCACATGGCTATTACATTTGGCGAATGACAGATGCAGAAGGACGCCAATGGAGTGAAAAAGTTACCTATTGATTTCAGGCACTAACTTGTGAATAAGGATTCATGAAAAAATCTTTACTTCTTATAGTGTTGACGGGTATAGCGATTAGCGCGTTCGCCCGACTGACCTCGGTCGTTGAATTCTCCGTTGGAGGCGGTTGGAGTTCACTGGGATACAAGTTAAATACCAATGCCCAACCAATGCTTACTGCCAAGCAACCCGGTTCGTACGGTTTGACCGCACATGTAGGGTATGGATTGATGTTTAACGAATATGTTGGTCTGGGGATTGGGGCGGATATATCCCGCTACGGTTCAGATACAAAACTGCTTGGTGCCTTACAATGGAAAGGTGTATCCGATACGGAAGGCGAAATATATGACCACGTTACGGACATCCATGGCAAATGGAAAGATAATCAACAGATGTATGCGGTAGAGATACCCCTGACTTTCTATTTCCGCGCGCCCTTCGGAGGTGGCGATGTAGCTTTTTCCGGCGAAGTTGGAGCCAAAATAGCCATTCCCGTTTGGAGTAACGCCACTTATGGCGGCAGCTTAACCCACACCGCATTTTACGATCCTTGGCTGCTGACATTAAAAAATGTACAAGGACATGGATTCTACGACAGCGAAATGAATGGTTCATATACTTTTAATCCGCGGATGACAGCGGCGGCATTTGTCAAATTGGGTGTGGAAATGGCATTGGACGATCGTGAGAGAGTATGGTTTTTGGCGCATGTGTATGGCAACTATCATTTTATGCCCGCATTTGATTTAACAGAAAACCCCGTTGGATTGGGATTCTGTAACGACACCGACAATCCCGCCCTGAGAGATGCACACTATTTCATGAATGACTATAACGGAATTTTGGCAACCGACATGCTATCCGGAAAACCCAATCCGTTGAGTATAGGCATTGAAATCGGTATCCGTATCAAGATACCTCACCATCCGAAAGAGCCGTGTCATTGTGTAACAGACTAAGGGTGTACAAACCGGAAAAAAGTACTTTTTTTGCCTAAAAATTTGCATAAGTCAAAAAAAAGCAGTACCTTTGCAGTCGCAAATGATATCGCGGAGTAGAGCAGTGGTAGCTCGTCTGGCTCATAACCAGAAGGTCGTCTCAAACGGTTCGATTCCTACCTCCGCA
>JAZUGJ010000047.1:0-5274 GCA_045641145.1 Paludibacteraceae bacterium | reverse complement strand
CACCCATAGAATTTGCCTGCAATAATCCGTAGTTCTTAAATGTACTGCTTCTCGGTACAACGTGAGCTTCATAACCTCTTGGAAGTTTCATAGCAACTCCAAGGTCGATAAGCCTGTAATCGCCTGTGCCGATAATTCTATCTTCTGCCGAACAGAGGTCAATCCAATCTCCGACTCTAATCTTTTTTATCTCCGGCAACCCTTCGGCCGTATATTTAATCTTAATTTTCTTTTTCATCCTTTTACTCCTCAACTTATTTTTTCTGCGTATTGATTGTCGGACGCGAGGTATACCCCAAGCACTGCATCGTAGTGGCTCGTGCGATTGGGGACATATCGCCCAAATTTAATAATAATGTTCTTATATTTTTTTAAGGTTTCTACCCAGTGGGAAATTTCACTTTTGTTGTACCCAGTATATATGACCACCATATCGTCGCAGTTATACTCTGTTCTGAGTTTACTTATCAAGCTGAACATTTCGTCGAACTGTTCAAAAGGCTCCAGCCCAGCAAAGCATATTGCATTCGTAAGGTCATTCTTTATATACCTTTGGATAATTATATCGTCTGCCATTTTAATGGTGGCTTGCGAACGCCACCCATCGTTATGACAAACAGATAAAGGTATTCCAGCTTCGATGCAGCATTTACCGCCGCATCTTGCTGTACCTATATACATTACTGGAGACTTGTAGTTTACGAAGTCCTCGTCAACAATTGTTTTTATATTCACTCGCTCAGCATCTCCGCATATTCGTACCATTTTCTCGTGTTGAATTCACGGAACCTGTCTTTTGAGTATGAACGGGTTGGAACGAGGTAGCCGACAATTCTCTGGTAGGTATCGAACACAGGCTCGCCACAAGTCGGACATCGGTCTGTCCCGATAAACCCGTGATGATTTTTGCATTCGTTGATTCGTGTATTGAATGCGAAGTATATGACACCTGCGTTGGCAATCTTGTTTAACATATTCCAAGCTGTATCTGTGTTGGGAAAATTCGATTCGAGATTTATGTGAGCTATAGAACCGCCCGAGCATTTTGCATCAAGAATCGAACTCAGTCTAAGCTTTTCTTGAATAGTACATTTGGTTGATAACGGAATCCATTGATTTGAATAAATGAACTTGTCGTTCAAGTCATACAGAATGTTATCTTTTTGACACAAGATAACGGCAGCTCTCTCGGCAGGTACAGATTCAATATTAAAGGAATACTCATCTGTAAAAGAATCCTTTACTTCATTTAGAATCTCGAAGATTTTGCAGGCGAGTTCTATGCCTTCATCAGTGTAACGAGTGTAGCCAAATTCATCCACTTCTGTGTATCCAAACGCTTCGATGACTTCAAACAAGCCGAGAATACCCATAGTACAGTATTGCTTATCCATTTCTATTGCGCCATCTTGATAGTTTGGAAGAAGTCCTTTTTCGACGTTGCGTTTAATTATATGGCGTACAGTATCAAGAGCTTTGCAACAAAGGAGTGCTCTTCTCTTTAGCAGAGCAAGATATTTCTTTTCATCACATTCTGTTTCTAATGCAATTCTCATAAGATTAATCGTATTGACTTTGACCGATCCTATTGAGAGAGCTGTGCCCCCGATTGAATTGATAAATCCGCTAAGCTTTGAGAACGATGACAACAACCTGCAGCAGTTGCTGAGAGTTGTTACGTCTCCACTAATAAAGAAATTACTATCATTCCAAGTTGTATTGTGGTCGGAACACCAGCGAGCAAACTCTTCATCAACAAATTTTCCATCTTTGTAAAGTAGGCTATATGTCAAAACCGGGAAAGTAAACATATTCTCACTACGGACTTGAGACACGACTTCCATAAAGATTTTCTGGTGTTCAATGAGTTCATCTATGCAGTCGATAACATACGTTCCATCGGGATACTTCACTCCGCCAAACAAGGATTCGATATAGTTTCTATCAAAAATCGAAACATTCACAAATGCCGTCTGGTCAATTCTCATAAATGGTTGATTTAAACGATATATCAGCTTTTGGAAGCATTGTCTTATGTAGTAGTCTCCATCTTTAATACAATGTCCTGTTTCGCAATCCTTTTTCCAGAAATAATATGTCCAAATCAGGACATTGGGGATGCCTACTGCGCCCGAAGACCTATTTGACATATAGCTTATATATTCAATAACGTCATCAAGGAATGTTGTGAGGTGCTTAGGAGGTTGACTGTTATAATTCTTCAAGAAGAACAAGCCCTCATTGGCGAGTCTCGTCAGGTCGTAAGCATAGCAATAAGGCATATACGTCGAAGACGGTGCATCGTGGAGATAGAATCCTCCGTTGTACTCGGTTTCAAGCCATTCTTTTGCGGTTTTTAAGTTGTACTTCTTCTTGATTTCGTAAAAGATTTTATTGAAAGCGAACAGCTTATCGAGCGACTTTCCTTTTTCGCTGAGAAGACTTCGAATATCCTTGTTATATGCATTGGCGTTTGCGTCGATTGTCACATCGGCTACGTTTTTATCGACAAAGCTATCTACGAAATCGGTAAAGTTGAGTTGAGTCTCGTGGAATCCATTCAAAAACTCAAAGTCCTCGCCGTACTTCTCATTCATGGAAGCCATCGCTTTTTCAAAGTCTTTATTCATTTTTAAGGGTATGTTCATCACGAGTTCTCCCTTCCGTTTATCCAATCTATAGCTTCACGGAATTCGAGTAGCTTACCATCTACACCAAGGACGGGAACTCGTGTTATGTTTAGCTTTTCCATTTCTTCTATGGAATTGTTTTCTGCATATTTTACATTCTTAGCTGAAAGTTTTTCCTTGAGCACTTGGCACTTAGGACACCCAGTCGAATATAATGTTATTTCTTTCATTATGCCTCCGAGGGAAATAATTCGTGTATCAACTGGTATACTTCGCCCCAGTTGAAGGCTCTATGTAAACCGTATGCTTTGGGATCAATGTTCTTATTGTGCCCCGCAGTAAACAGTATCTTTTCGTAATCTCCGAATATCAGATTGTGTAATCCGTCGTCGACGAGGCAGTCAGCTTTTATCATCGACTTGTCGTCAATAACAATCACTTTATCCCACGTAATGAACGGGAAATAGCGCTTAATCACACAATCAAATTTAACTTTTATTGTATCCTTGTTTGAGGTCGTACAGAGGTAGATATTGAAGCCTTCTTGAATCAGCTTCTCAATGTACTCCGCAGCACCTTCCTTGGGCTTTACGGCGTTCCAGAGAGCCTCATCCTTGAGCGCATTATATACATCTTCGTCCTCTATTGCAGGGAAATAACTGCAAACATCCCAGCTATCAATTTCCCTATAATCGACCGAAGTACCATATTTGTTATTGAGATATTCTACCCACGCGGGCAGCAAATCTTCAATGGTATCATCCATATCGATGAGTATTGTTTTGTCGTTTTCTCCAAAGCTTACTGTTATCGACTCGCGTGCTTCATCTGCTCTGCTCGCCGCTTGACATAAACTCGCAACAACCACTCCCATCAGAGCACCGATAACGGCTCCGATGAATAGAAATAATATCTTCACTCTGTTACCCTCCTTTGTATCTTATCAAGTACACTCCACACCTTATCTTCAAGCTCTCTAAATCCTGCGTCGTTATATATCGTATGGTCAGCATTGTAGTTGTCGAGAGCAATTTCAGATGCGTGTTTTTTCTGTTCTTCAGTTAGTCCAGATTCATAGCCCGGTCTAACCACTTTCACAAGAGAGGCATCAAATCCTTCTTGAGTCAATCTGTTAATTTCGTTCGGAAACCTACAGTCTGGAATGATAACGTAGTCCCAAACATCGGGAAAGAAATTAAGTATATCAATAATGAAGTCCACCCAATAATCGGGCGCTTTGCTTCTTACACATTCGGTACCGACCATTTGCAGAAGCGTTCTTCCTCTCTCGTCCTTTTCTCCATCCCATCCAAAAAATGTTTTGCATATGTATTTAACAAGGTCAGCGTAGTGGGCAACGAGAACTTTGTTGCCCTGCTCCCTGAGTATGTTTTCAAATATTTGAGCTGACGTGTCTTTGCCAGCTCTTGCCTTGCCCGAGACACAGATTATCTTCACTTCAGGTCATCCTCCTCAAGCTTCGGTAGATACTGCTTGTTTCTTCCGCAAGGGTAAAACTCCGTGCACAGTCCACCACGATAGCAACACATAGGCTCTAAGAGCCCCTTGAATTCAGGATTGACTTCTTCGACTTGTCGTTTTATCTCTTCCATAACTTTCCTCGTGTACGGGTCTGCTTGAGTGCAAAGTCTTCTTCTCGCCATAAACATAAGTTCCTGTGCGTTTATATACATCATGTGAGAAACGAATTGTCCTTGCGGAGCTTCCGTTCTGTCATATTTATCCTGTCTGTCGTTTCTTTGAGTCTGAACAAAATGTGAGACTCCTAAAAAGTGTCGTGTAAAATGCACCGACACATAGTACGGGACTTGCATTTTAATTAAAAAATTTAATGTTCTTATCGGACTGTGTTCCGACGCTAACAGCTTATGCTTCCATTCGTCTGTGGGAAGCTTAGTCGAATCCTTTCCTACGGTGTTTAGAGTGCATCTTTTGCAAAGCATCCAGTCTTCCTCTGTAGGATTTTTAATTATTTCAACGGTGAAATCACCCATTATTAATCACTCCATTCATACCAAATCGTAATCTCTTATGTACCAGTACCCACTGGAGTTCTTCCAGAGGTCTATAACTCTTATCAAATCGCCCTTCTTTATTGGCTTCATTGTATATAATAAAGGCTTGATTGTTATTCTTGCGGTCTTGCCTGAACCGAGGCTTCGAGTGCCGAGGCGATACCCCCATACTCTGCCGTTGTTTTTATCTTTCATCTCGACGATGTCTGTAATAAGGAGAGTCCTTCTGTCTTCTTCTCTACCTGTTGCAACATCAACATATCCGAGGATGTCGAGACTATTTTGAATCTTGACTCGTAAATCAATATCAATTAAGCTTTTAGAGAGGATATCTTTTTCGAACTCTCGCATACACTTAATAACAGAATCCGAGTCTATAAATGTATAAGACGCAGCCTCACTCCCATCTTTTCTTGTAGAGGTGGAATAACGTGATATAATTTCTTGTTGCTCTGGCTGCGTTATCAGAGCTTTTTTAACAGATTTGGCATCTCCGTGCTTAAAGAACTCCCACACTCTTGCAATTTCAACGAGCTCTCTTTGATTACCAAAATCACTAAAATAGTCTATTAGTATTAGCGGTCGGTACTTGGCCTCTTTGATGCCTT
>JAZUGJ010000046.1:0-1784 GCA_045641145.1 Paludibacteraceae bacterium | reverse complement strand
GCGATGCGCTGCTCAAAGGTACCGAGATAGTCGGTATCACACGCAAAATATCGCTGGATATGTTATCCAATCAGATTATAACCAACTTAACAGACCTTTGATATGAAAGAAGATGTTACGACAGAAATCATAGATGACACTATGCCTACAGGTTCTTTTGAGGACTTTATGGAAATGGCGGAAGAGCCAATCGATATGCCAATGGACGAAATCCCCTTAGGTGGTGAAGCGGAAGAAGAACTCATCCATGAGATCAATCAACCCAAAGACCCCATGGGCATCACGGCGGAACCTGAAGACGACAATCTGCAAGCCAAAGACCTGCTTGACGATGAAGCATTCAAGTTCTCTGGGGAGATGCTCTCCTTTGGCATAGATGTAGGTGCTGCCTACCTGTTGGCATGGATAGCCCATCAGCCATTGGAAACCTACCGCCTGCCGCCCAAGGACTTGAAGAAACTGGAGAAAGTCATTGCCAAATGTACACGCGACACCAAACTGATGTTATCGCCATGGCAAGGATTGTTTGTGGTGCTGCTGGCTATCTATGGTATGAAGATACCGCAAGTCATTCAGGCACGCAAAGAATGGGAAGAACAACAACGACAACCAAAGAATGAAGATGATAGAGAAAATCAAGAGGTTCCTATTTGGGATAGACCCGACCGAAATGCCAACCCTGCGCCCGACACTGACCGATCGGCAAATACTGCAACAGGAGGCCCTGCGGGAGCAGATAATGCAGCAGGCACCGACCCAAGCGACACGGACGAGTAAACTGATTGTGGTACTCGGTGCCAACGGTACCGGCAAAACCACCTTCATCAAACAAGTCTGTGCGGCTACGCGGCAGCGGGTACTAATTATCACGCCTGACGATACGGAATACAACGAAGTGGATGCCTATGGCAATCCGCTTTATCCGATGAACGAACTGCGGACAAAAGAGGACTTTATGTTTGACGGAGTGTGCCGGCATATCTTTGACCCGCAATGGACCATGAAAGTGCTGCACAACTTCAAATGCGGTATCATCGTCTTTGATGACTGTCGTGCCTATTTCCCCGCAAGGACGGAACAGGTTATCCATGAACTGATGATTCGTAGGCGGCAACGCGAGGTGGATATGATAGCAGTAGGACACGGATTTACAGAGGTGCCGCCTAAGTTCTTCACTTTTGCGACCGACTATGTGCTATTCCGGACGGAAGATAGTATAGACACGCGCAAGCCGTATATCCGTTCCTTTGAGAAAGTGAAACGGATGCAAGCAAGTGTAAACCGCAAAGCCAAACAAAACCCGCATTATCACCAACGCATGAAACAATAACCCTATCCATGAAGAGAATGCTAAAATCAGAGTTAGCCCAAGCAGCGGGTGTCAGCGACCGAACTTTCAGCCGCTGGTTCAATAGTATGATACCTCACATGGAACAAGACCTGCATATCACCATCAACCGCAAATCGCGGCTACTGTCCCCTAATGTGGTCAAGTGGGTGTGCGAAAAGTATTGCATTGAGATTTGACGGTTTTTTCTGTGGCTATTTAGATGAGGGCATTACCTCTTGGAGGTCGGGCTATGCAGGGGTGCCGTACTGCGTACACTTGCAGTCCCTTCCTATCCCTAATGCGAGAATTTTTGTTGAGTTTTTCAATTAAATTTGGAAATATTGGGAAAAAAGTGTATCTTTGCAGAAAAATAAGCATTCAGCATGTATTTACATCAAAAACAAGTTTGGAAAGGAGAATGGTTCTTACCTAAGTCGGATCGTAGCCATGTCGT
>JAZUGJ010000045.1:0-7777 GCA_045641145.1 Paludibacteraceae bacterium | reverse complement strand
ACATGGCTACGATCCGACTTCCGCCGTATCAATTCGTTTACCGATGCTACGCCTGCTATTGACCCCAATATGCACTCATTGACTTACCGCTATGTGTTTGATAAGTTTACCGAGAGTCAGCACCTCCTGTCGTTGTCTGTTCCCCTTCAGGTAGGTTACTATATTACCAACGATTTGTACATTGCTGTGGGGGCAAAAGCCATTTTGCCTTTTATGGGGTCATATAATACGACTACTTCCCTTTATACGGAAGGACAGTACGAGAACTTGATGCAGTACATCTCTCGCAATGTACCTTCGTTTGGCTATTATCCGGAAGATACCTATTCGTCCAAGGGAGATTTGAATATATCGCTTGCTAATACGGTGTATGTGGCTCCGGGTATTGAGTTCGGCGGTCTGTTCCCCATTAAGAAACGGCTCAGTTGTCGGGTTGCATTGTATGCCGAGTATGCCGTACCTGTTATCTCCTCGTCCGTTTCGTATGACTTGGTGGATTATTCGGCAGTGGCTACTCAACCGCGTACAATGGATAATCTGCATGAACATTTGGCGTTTAACCCGATTACCGAGAGTCGTTATAATGCATCGGTATTGGATTATGCGGGCAATAATGTACTGGCTAAATCGGCACAGCGTTTGGCGGTGGGGGTTCGCTTCACGCTTCATCTGAATGTGTCCAAATCGCCTAAGATATGTAATTGTGTAAAAGACTAATCTGAATGCTTATGAAACATTCTTACTTCCATACATTGGTGTGCATCTTGTTGGCAGTGGCTCTTGTCGCTCCTACTGCGAATGCCGCACCGCCTCAAAAGAGTTCTTCCTCTTCCAAAAGCAGTAATAAATGGGCGAAGAATAAACTGGATTTATACCAGATTCACAACCTCAGTCTGTGGGGTGGTGTGGGCTATTCCGGTATGGTCAATAAGCATCAGATGGAAACGGACGGTTTCGGCTCGGAAGGAACATCCAAGTTCATTGGTGGCGGAGGTGGATTGTTTGGTGTCGGTTATGAGTGGCACTACAAGAAATTGATGTTGTTGGTCGGCCCCGAGTTCCGCTTCTTCTCCAGTCAGGATAAATTGAAATTTGATAATCCGTATAGCGTTGCGGACACAGACCCTGCTTCGCCTTATGTTCTTCCCGAACAAACCAAGTACTTTGATTTGCAGAAGATGCGCGAGAACCGTGCTATCGGTCAAATCATGCTGCCTATTATGGTCGGTGGTAACTGGGAGGAAGCCGATGTGCCGATGTACTTCATGGCGGGCGTTAAATTCGGCTATACGTTCTTGCGTAATTACACCCAAAAAGCCGATTTGGAAACAACTACCCACGATGAATGGGCATACGATCCTATATGGCACGATATACCGTCGCATGATTTGACAACTACTAACTATAAGTCCAAAGGCAAGAACAATTTCGGTCTGGATGTGGCACTCAGTGCAGAGGTCGGACTGAACTTGGATAGGTATATGCCTGCCGATTTCCAGAAGGAAAACGACGGTCGTGACCATCCGTGGCACATGCGTGTTGCGTTGTTTATGGACTATGGTCTGCCTATTATGAAAGTGGGTAACCCCGAGTCGTCTTTTATGCGTTCGGCTACTGAGGCAGAGATGACAACCACTTCGCTCTTTGATAATTACAATAATTCCAAAGTCAACTCTCTCTTGGTCGGTGCTAAGTTTACGGCGGTGCTTCAATTAAGTCACCCCAAACAGATGAAACCCAAGAACCCTTACCTGGTTGTGCAGTTGCTTAACGGTCGTACCGGTAAACCCGAAACGGCTGAAGTGGCTATTGCCCGCGCCGATAATAACCGTGTGCAGAAGAAGAACCCCAATTCACGCGGTATGATTATCCAGCGTTTTGCCCCGGGTGAATATACGATTAATATTAAGAAACCCGGCTACCTGCCTATTGACCCCGTATCGGCATTGTTGATACAGGACAAGAACAACGACCTCAAGCAAAAACTGGATACCACCCGTATCGTGATGTGGCCTGTGCCTGTATTTACTTGCACGGTGCGTGACAGCAAGACCGGTGCTTTCATCCCCGCTACCATTTCGCTTGTAGAAAACCACGAGGACGACAGCAAGCCCATTGCTCAGATTCAGCATGAGCCGGCTAAAGGTAAAGTGTCTTACCAATTGCCTATGGGGCAAGATTATAGCGCATTGGTGGAGGCGGAGAATTACCAAAAGCAGATATATGCCATCGGTGTGCAGGATTTGTATGATATTTCAATGGACTTTACATTGGATCCTATCGAAAAAGGTCGCACTTATATCATCGAAAATCTGTTCTTTGCGTCCAACGAAACGACTATTCTTCCGCAATCCGAACCCTCTTTGCAGGAGTTGTTTGAATACTTGAACGATAATCCCGAAATTCGCATCCGCATCACCGGTCATACGGACTGGGTAGGTACCGACCATGACAACCAAATCCTGTCCGAAGGCCGTGCCAATAGTGTCAAACAGTCTATGGTGGAACGCGGTATAGCCCCCGAGCGAATGGAAACAGAGGGTAAGGGCGAGTCTATGCCTATCGACACCAACGAAACGGAAGAAGGACGCCAGAATAACCGTCGTGTAGAATTCACGATACTGTAAATTTGTAACACCTAAGGGTCTAAAAATAACCGAGGGATAATACGATGCCGCAAATAACCAACAATTAACAATTCATTACATGAACATTGTAACAAAAGAGATTGCTTTGCCTGACGGTCGAGTTATCAAACTCGAAACCGGTAAATTGGCTAAGCAGGCAGATGGTGCTGTTATGGCAACCATCGGCAACACGATGATTTTGGCTACTGTGTGCAGTGCCAAAGATGCTGTTCCCGGCACGGATTTTATGCCGCTGACTGTGGAGTACAAAGAGAAATTTGCCAGTGCGGGTCGCTTCCCCGGTGGTTTTACGCGCCGAGAAGGTAAAGCGTCCGATTATGAAATCCTTATTGCCCGCCTAATCGACCGCGCTCTGCGGCCGTTATTCCCTGCTAATTACCACGCTGAGACATTTGTGAATGTCACGATGTATTCGGCGGACGGTATTGATATGCCTGAATCGATTGCCGGTTTGGCTGCCGGTGCTGCTTTGGCTTGCTCCGATATACCTTTTGACGGACCTGTCAGCGAAGTGCGCGTAGCCCGTGTGAACGGTCAGATGGTTATCAACCCCACTTTTGAACAATGCGAACACGCCGACCTGGAACTGATGGTCGCTGCCACATACGATAATATCATGATGGTTGAGGGTGAAATGAAAGAAGTGCCTGAAGCCGTTATGTTGGAGGCCATTCGTGCTGCACACGAGGCCATCAAACCCCAGTGTCTCGCGATTAACGAGATGATGAAGGCCTATGGCAAAGAAGCCAAACGCGAGTACTGCCACGAGGTTAACGATGACGAACTGCGCAAAGCCGTGCGTGATTTCTCTTATGACCGTGCATACGCTCAGGCAACCAGTTCCGATACGGACAAACACCACCGCGAAGCCATGTTCTCGCAGATTTGTGCCGACTTCAAGGAGGAGAAACTTGAATATATGCAGCAGCGTGCCGAGGCACTCGGTATTGACGTAGATGAAGTGGCTGCTATGGTGGACCGCTACTATCACGATGTGGAGAAAGAAGCCATGCGCCGTGCTGTGTTGGATGAAGGTAAGCGTCTGGACGGTCGTAAGACGACGGATATACGTCCTATCTGGTGCGAAGTGGGCTATCTCCCCGGTCCTCACGGTTCGTCTATCTTTACCCGTGGTGAGACCCAGTCGCTCTCTACCGTTACGCTGGGTACCAGCCGTGACGAGAAAATGGTGGACGAAGCCCTTATTCAGGGTTCGGAGCGTTTCCTCTTGCATTATAATTTCCCGCCTTTCGCTACCGGTGAGGCCAAAGCCCAACGTGGCGTAGGTCGTCGTGAGATAGGTCATGGTAATTTGGCTTGCCGCGCCCTCAAGAATATGGTGCCGGAGGACTTCCCTTATAGCGTCCGCGTCGTTTCTGATATCTTGGAGAGCAACGGCTCGTCCAGTATGGCTACTGTGTGCGCAGGGTGTCTGGCTTTGATGGATGCCGGTGTGCCCATTAAGAAACCCGTCAGCGGTATTGCAATGGGTATGATTTCTGAGTTGGTAGGTGATAAACTGAACTATAAGATTTTGTCTGATATCCTCGGCGACGAGGACCACCTCGGCGATATGGACTTCAAGACTACAGGTACTCGCGACGGTCTGACTGCTTGCCAGATGGATATCAAAGTAGATGGCTTGAGTTATGAGGTTCTGGAGAATGCTTTGGCACAAGCACATCAGGCACGTATGTTTATTCTGGATAAGATTTGCGAGTGCATGCCAGCTCCGCGTGCCGACCTCAAGCCCCATGCTCCGCGTATCACTTCTTTCTATATCCCGAAAGATATGATCGGTGCAGTCATTGGCCCCGGCGGTAAGATAATCCAAGGTATTCAAGCCGAAACAGGTGCTGTTATCTCTATTGACGAGGACGATAAAGGCGGTAAGGTTGAGATTGCCAGCAACAATGGCGAAGCAATGGCAGCCGCTATTGCCAAGATTAAAGCCATCGTTGCTTTGCCAGAGGTGGGTGAGACCTACGAGAGTACGGTTAAGTCCCTTATGCCTTACGGCTGCTTCGTAGAATTCATGCCCGGTAAAGAGGGCTTGCTCCATATTTCCGAAATAGATTGGAAACGCTTTGAGACGATGGACGAAACGGGTATCAAAGAGGGTGACAAGATTATGATCAAGTTGCTTGAGATTGATGAGAAAACCGGTAAGTTCCGTCTTTCTGCACGCGCGTTGAAGGAGAAACCAGAGGGTTATGTTGAGCCCGAGCGTCCCGGTCGAGAGTCTCGACATACAGATGGCCATTCGGGTCCGCGTGGTGACCGTGGGCCTCGTCCCGAGCGTCGCAGTCCGCGTCCTGAGCGCCACGAACACCGTGCCGCCGATTTTGAAGGTGACGGTGCCAAACTGGAGAAATAGGTGATTCGTTTTGTAACGGAAAATACGCCGATGCCCTCATTGGATATTGTCAGGGTAGAGCCGTGGATTCGCCGTGTAGCGGCGAACTACGGCTTTGCATTGGGCGATATAACTTATATCCTCTGCGATGACGAGCGTATTTTAGAGGTCAATCGCCAATTTTTGGGGCATGACTACTATACTGATGTTATCACCTTTGACTACACGACACGCGGACGCATAAGCGGCGATATCTATATCTCCCTTGATACGGTCCGCAGCAATGCCGAAACGGAAGGAGTGGCGTTTGAAGATGAACTGCACCGCATCCTTATTCACGGCGTACTGCATCTGACGGGGCAGGGGGACAAAACACCCGAAACAAAAGCCGAAATGACCCGAAAGGAGAATGCCGCGTTAGCGTTGTTAAGCATCTAAAAGTGCATTTTTTGGCGGTAATTGTGCAAATTTCAACCGAAGTTTGTATATTTACAAAAAAAACAATACCTTTGTGTGTCTTTTAATTACAAAAGTCATGAAAAAGGTATTGTTTGTTCTGTTTGTTTCTCTAATAACTTTGCCTTCTTGGGCATTGCAGTATTGTCAGAGTTCCGCTTTCGGTTACGGTGCTGCTGCCACCGGCGGCGGCAATGCCACTCCGTCATTGGTCAATTCGTACAGCCAACTGAAATCTGCGCTTGGCAGTTCCAACAAAGTGATTATCATTACCCAAAGCATCACCTTTGGTGATGATGTCATCGAATGTTCTAAGAGTAATATCACTATTCTTGGTATGCCGGGCGTTACGTTGAAAACGAAGGGCTCCAATTGTGGAATATTCAAATTTAAAGGCGGTTCTAATTATATCCTACGCAATCTGGTCTTTGCAGGTCCGGGTTCTGACACCAAACAGGCACCTGATTTGCTCTGCTTTGAGGGGTCTTCAAAAGCATGGGTGGACCATTGCGAATTTAAGGACGGATCAGACGGCAATTTTGATATTTGCAAAGGTGCAGACAATATTACAGTCAGTTGGTGTCGATTCCGTTACACGCAAGAAAAATCACATAATTTCTCCAACTTGATTGGGTCTGGTGAAACCGATAAAGCTGCGGACGGCACATTCAATGTTACTTATCTCGGTTGTTGGTGGGATAACTACTGCCAACAGCGCATGACTCGCTCGCGCAATGCCTCTTTACATTTTGTGAATTGTTATTGGAATTCCTCTGCGGCAGATTATTATATTGGTTTGGAGAATAGCGATGCCTATATAGAGGGGTGCTATTTTGGTGGTTCTCTGTCAGGGGGGAAGATTATGGGTACCGGTAATAGTTGGTATAAGGACAGCAAAAACGGCTATACATTTGTTAATTGCCATTCGGACAAATCTCTTCCGTCCAATGTCAGTAGTAGGCAGGTAGTTGTACCGACTTATACTTATCCGACCCCGGTTACTTATTCCGAAGCCAAGACGATGGTCACCAACGCCTCTTGTGGCGCAGGGGCAACCCTCACGGTAACTACCGCAGGTGCAGTGTCTTCGTCCTGCGATAGTGACACCCCACAGCCGGCAGCGCCTACCCTTAACGACCCCAGTAATAAATCGCAGTCCGTCAGCGCAGGTTCGGCTATCGCAGCCATCACTTTTACTGCCAGCGGTACTGCCACTGCCATAACGGTCAGCAACCTGCCCGCAGGACTATCTTCTACCCCCAACGGACTCTCGCTCACTATCTCCGGCACTCCTACCAATAGTGGCACTTATACCGTCACTGCTACTAATGCCGAAGGCGCTACTACCACCAAACAAGGCACTATCACTGTCAGCAGTACTCCCGGACCCGGTCCTGACCCTGTTGGTACATCCGTGTTTTGGAACTTCTCGGACGCTGCGTTCAGCAATTTGGGCACACTCACTGCCAGCCAAACTATTCAAAGTCTGCTGATAGCTGCCGATGGCGAAGACGGTAAGATTGTAGTAGATGGAAACAACAAGAGTATAGACGGTTATAGTTTTACATCACGCCTCAAGACGGGCGGTGCTATGACTGCAACAGCGCGTTATTTGTCATTCGCTGTGACGGGGAATTGCACCATTGAGATTTACTGCATCAGTTCCAAAAGTACTGAAAGCCACACCATGAATGTGGCTACCGGTACGTGGGACAATATCCAGCAGACCTACGATGTCAAAGGTGATGCGATTGCTAAATACACCTATTCTTATACGGGTAGTGGTGCCACTGTTTATCTTGGTAGTGCCGCAAGTGGCATCAATTTTTATGCCATTAAGGTAACTTATTCCTCTACCTCCGACTTGACTTTGCACCAGACGGCAACCTGTCCGAACAAAATTATCCGCAACGGACAATTGCTGATTCGGCGTGATGGGCATTGGTACAATGTGCTGGGCTTGTTACGAAGATAAATAACATATTCTGTATTGACGGCACTGATTGTAAAATCGGTGCCTTTTTTGAAAAAGGTAACATTTTTTTGCATTTGCTTTCGGTTCCTTAATCTTAACAATCGGATTAAAATGCAACAAAAATACATTTTTCTTTTAAAATATTTGGTCAATTCAAAAAAAAGCAGTACCTTTGCACCGCAGTCCCGGTAATTCCTCTCCCAGACTTCGTACTGGTGAAGAATCCGGGTTTTTTATTTACTTATGACTGAAATAGAACTTTTACAATCCGCATTTTCCACTCAACGCATGAGTAAGTACCTGCGTTATCATCATGATGATTCAGCAGCTGCTATTCAACAC
>JAZUGJ010000044.1:0-6262 GCA_045641145.1 Paludibacteraceae bacterium | reverse complement strand
CATACCAGTATCGCATTACGCGATGCAGTGGAACTATGCAGCATACCGGTGATGGAAATCCATTTGAGCGACATCGCCCGCCGCGAACCGTTTCGCCGTACAAGTTTGTTAACTGATGTGTGTCAAAAGACCTTTATAGGCACAGACGCTTATGAAAAAGCAACTGATTATAGCATTGCTACTGTTGGTTAGTTTATTTGCCAAAGGGCAGATGAATAATCCGTATATAGACGACAAAATCGTCCATTTCGGGTTCTCATTGGGCATGAATTTTATGGCATACGGCGTAACTGACAGCGAGGAGGAGATAAACGGACAACTATACCACGCCCGCGTCAGTACCGTGTTGCCCGGTTTCTCGGTGGGCTTTATCACCGATGTGCGACTGAGCCGCCACCTTAACCTGCGTTTTCTGCCGAACCTCAATTTCGGACAAATAACCATAGACTACAAAAACGACAGCGAAACGGAAATAAAAGGGTCCTCCGGCAACAAAGCCGAAGTACTGTCCTTACCTTTAGCATTGCCGTTAGTACTCAAATGGAGTGCCGAGCGCGAAAAAAATTACCGTCCCTACCTTATTGCCGGCGGTGGCGTAAGTTTTGATTTTGCGGGGCAGAAAGAACGCCCTATTTATCAGAAGATGACCGATTACTTCATTACCTTCGGTTTCGGATGCGACGCCTACCTGTCGTGGTTTAAGTTATGCCCCGAGATAAGATATCAAATCGGTTTCAATAATGTCCTCACGCCTGTAGAGGACCGTCCTGAATTGGCAAAAGGCGACTATTTTTACACGCAAGCCCTCCGCCGCTTGCGGAATCAAATGCTGACTATTACTTTCAACTTCGAATAAGATGCGCCTTCGACTCTACCTCATACCTGTTCTTGTCGCCTTGATGGTTATCGGTTGCAAAGAACAGACCCTTACATTCGATTCGGATGCACGATTGGCTTTCTCGGCTGATACGGTATGTTTTGACACCGTCTTTACCGCAGCCGGCAGTTCGACCCAACGGGTCGTTATTTATAACCCCAACGATCACGCAGTGCGCATCAACAGCGTGCGGTGGCAAACGGGACGGTGTTTCTTTGCCAATCTGGACGGAGAAAACAATGTCAACCGAATGCGGGATATTGACCTTTATGGCGGCGACAGTTTGTATCTCTTCCTGCGTGTAGAGATAGATCCCTATAATGTTAAAGCACACCCTATAGAGACCGATACACTATGGTTTGAGACCAACGGCAACCGGCAGGGAATAGCCGTACAAGCGTACGGAATGGATGTGGAGCGTATCCGCAGCAAAGAAGGCAGCACGGTGTATCACCACGGATTGCACCTGACGGCAGACAAACCTTACCTGATTTATGACACACTATGGGTGGACGGCGCACTGACTATAGATGCCGGAGCCACCCTTTATATGCATAATACCGCCAATATCGTGGCATACGGCAAAGTGGATTTCAAAGGTACGGCTGAGCAGCCCGTCCGTATTATGGGAGACCGCACCGATTGGCTCTTTCCCGAAGTGCCTTACCGCACGGCAAGCGGACAATGGGGAGGTATCTATCTCTATCGACTGGATACATTAAGCGCACAGACTTATCAGTATAATATTGAATATACGGATATACTCAGCGGCTCAGTAGGTCTGTTCTGCTACTCCGACAATAAAGAGCGAAACAGCACTCTTCACCTTAGCAATTCGCGTATTCATAATATGGCGGCATACGGGGTCGTGCTGGAGAACACCAATGCCGCTATCTGCAACACCGAGATTAGCAACTGCGCCGCCTACGGGCTCTATATGGCAGGGGGCACACACACGGTAGAGCATACCAGTGTCGCCAACTATTTCGGTTATCCCTATACCACACTTAATATACACAATGTCAACCGCGAGAAAGTGGCTGCAGTATATGTATTGGCACATTCCGAAGAAGAGACGGGGGATAGCCACTCTACCCTTCGCAACTGTATTGTTACCGGTGCAGTCCAACCTGCCATGCAAGTGGACAGCATACCCGAAAGCGGCTACACGGGCGAGATTGCGGGGTGCTACCTATATTGTGACTCACTACCGAGCGAATGGGCGCACGACAATGTTTACGCCAAAGAGAAAGACGAAGTATTTGTGAACACCTATTATAAATATAAGGAGTATATCTACTACGATTTCCGCCTCAAGGAACAATCCCCTGCACGACATATCGGTTTACCGTTGGAGGAACTGACGCTAAAAGAAAAGGTTATGCAAGACCGCAACGGTAACAACCGCGACACGCAACAACCCGATGCCGGGTGCTATGAGTATCAGTAAGATGGCATACATAGCAACCATAGGTTTTTTTGACGGTGTACATCGCGGGCACCGCTTTTTGATAGACCAACTGATTCAACGCAGCAAACAGGAAGGGCTGAAGAGTATGCTCATCACTTTTGACGGGCATCCCCGGAAAGAGTTGGAGGGGAAAAGTCCCGAATTGCTGCTGACCCGCAGCGAGCGCGAACAGATGCTCAAACAAAGCGGTGTCAGCCAAGTGGTGTCGTTTCATTTTCCGGTCATTAAAGACATGACCGCGCCGGAGTTTCTACGCGTGCTAAAGAATCAATGCCAAGTGGAGCGACTGCTGATGGGTTATGACCACCATTTCGGCAAAGATTGTCTAATGCGCTTTGAGGATTATCAGCGGGCAGGTGCAGAAGCAGGTGTCGAGATAGAACAGGTAAGTGCCGCCCCCGATATAACAGTGTCTTCCACCCGAATACGCCTTGCTTTACAAGAAGGACGATTAAAAGAAGCCAATGACCTATTGGGGTATAACTATCAGTTGACGGGTATCGTGGTACACGGAAGGCACATCGGCACCGATCTGGGTTTTCCCACCGCCAACCTACGCGTGGAAGACGGCAAACTGATTCCCAAAGCAGGTGTATATGCCGCTATGGTCGGTACGCGTTCCGCCATTGTCAATATAGGTACCAATCCCACCGTTTCCGACAGTACAGAGACCAGTATTGAGGTACATATACCCGATTGGCAGGAGGATATATACGGACAAGAGATGACTGTCCGTTTAACGGACTATATGCGCGAAGAACGCAAATTTGAGAATAAAGAATCACTAAAGGAACAAATAACCGCTGACTTGAAACAGTTGGCGCGATTGGCATAAAGCAAGGTATGAAAAAAGTTGTTTTGTTTTTCTTAATCGGGCTAACTGTATCCCTTTCCGCCCAAAACTACAAAGTTTTCAGTGTGCATGGCAAAGTACTCAACGCCACAGACGGTGCTCCCGTTGAGATGGCGGCAGTACAGTTGTACCGCTTCGGGCAAAACGGCGACAGCACGATGGTGACCGGCGTACAAGCCGATTTGGACGGTATTTACTGGCTGACATCCGTACCGGCAGGAGCGTATAAATTATGGGTGAGCAGTATCGGATTCAAGCCCAAAAGCAAGCGTATCACGGTGGAAGACAATATGACGGTTGCCCATATTCTATTGGACGAAGATATAGCCGTATTGCAGGAGATACAAGTCAAAGGCAAAGCCGCCGAGATGACGGTAAAGGGCGATACGATTGAGTATAACACGGCTGCCTATAAGGTAAACGAGAACGCCATGGTGGAGGATCTGCTGAAAAAGATGAACGGCGTAGAAGTGGATAAAGAAGGCAAAGTAACCATTAACGGCGAAGAGATAAAAGGCGTGCGGATAGACGGCAAGAAATTCTTCGGGGACGATGTGCAGAGTGCCACCAAGAATATCCCCGCCGAGATGATTGAGAAGATACAGGTCATTGACGAGAAATCCGACATGGCCAAACTGACGGGCTTTGAAGACGACGAGACGGAGCGAATCATTAACCTGACCCTAAAAGCCGACCGCAAGAAAGGCGTATTCGGCAACTATAATGCAGGAGCGGGTATGGATATGGTGTGTGAAAACGACCGCTGGTTTGACTATGCCAATCCGCAGTTCGGCGCGACCAGCAACGAGCGCGCCAAGCATTTTTTCCAAGATGATTTCCGCTATACGGCGGGCGTGTTTACCAATATCCTATTAGGCAACAGCCAAACAACCGTTATCGGTAGTGCCAACAATACGAATGAGATTAAGACCGGACGCGGACGGGGCATGTGGGGCGGCGGTCAAAACGCCGGCATCACATGGGGAGAGAACCTTGGCGTGAACACCAATATCGATTTGAACGACAAAATAACCAAGCGCGATAACCAGACCTCTATGCTTTTTGGTGGTGATGTGAGCGTCAACCACTCGTACAACGATACCAAATCGGCATCCCAAAAAGAAAGTTATTCGGGTCCTATTACCTATAACAACACCGATTCCACCGCCAAAAACAACCAAGCGTGGAGTGTAAACGGGCGCTTTGAACTGGAGTATCAAATAGACACGCTTAACAAGATTATACTCCGGCCCGAACTGTCCTATACCAACAGCCGAAGCGACTCACACCAAGAATATATCTACCTGCGCGACAGCAGTACCCATGTGGGCGATACGATTAAGAACGGTTATCAAAACCAATTCTCCCAAAGCGAAGATATCAGCGCCAAACTGCGGGTCATTTATAACCACAAATTCCTCAAGCCGGGCCGGTCGATAAGTGTGAACGCCAATTTTGATTTCACCAACACCAAGGGCAACAGCGAGACGCTGTCGCGCGACAGTATCCTGCACCAGAACCAAATTGACCAACATACTTTATCGGGAAACAACTCACTCAATATGCGCGTGCGTGCATCGTGGGTGGAGCCGATATACGGCAGGAACCACTTCCTGGAGACAGCCCTTATGTTTGCCACCAACCTCCGCACCAGTTTTAAGGACCAATATGATTTGGATAGCGAATCGGGCGAGTACCGCTATAACACAGACTATTCCAATAAACTGCACAATGTATTCTTCCAAGAATCGGCAAGTGTCAGTTACCGCTATATTCTCCCCACCCTTGACTTAACGGCGGGTTTGCAATTCAACCCCAGCCAAACGCACACACAGACCTACTACGGCGGTGAATTGCTGCGTGATACGACTATCTATGCGTGGAACTGGAGTCCGACGGTACGCCTCAAATACAACTTCGGCAAAAAAGAGTTCGCCCGCATCCACTACCGCGGCCGTACTTCGCAGCCAAGTATCCAACAAATGGAGCCGGTGCGTAACAACTCCAATGCGATGAACGAGACGGTAGGTAATATGGGGCTCAAACCGTCCTTTGCCCACAATATACACGCCATGTACAGCAAGTTTGAGCAGGACAAGTTTTGGAGTTTGATGACGGGACTGCACGCCACCATCACCCAAGACGCTTTTGTCAATAACTCGGTGTATGACAAGACCGGTAAGCAGTATCAGCAAACGGTCAATGCACAAGGCGTGCCTTGGAACTTGTCGGGTGACCTTATGTTTAACACGCCCTTTGCCAATAAACTGCTGCAATTCAATACCCGCACATCTATCTCCTATAACGAGCGGCTGAGTTATATCACGCACGAACAAGAAGCAGCAGCGATAGAAGAGATGATTAGCAAAAACTCTTTCATGCTTGGCGAAGAGAGCAAGACCGGCAACTTGCGTCTGCAAGAAAATCTGTCCGTACGGTTGACGCACGACATTGTGGATGTCGGTATTGTCGGTTCGGTGGTTTATTCGCGTACGATGAACAGTTTGAATGCCACTTCGCTAAGCAATGTAGTGGATTGGACCATTACGGGTGATATACAGTTTCACCTGCCCAAGAGTTGGAATATCAATGCCGACTGCGGCTATACGGCGCGTTACGGCTATTCGGGGCTGACGGACGTGAATGAGATTATCCTCAATGCCGGTATCGACAAGACTTGGGGCAACGGCACATTGAGTTTGAAGGCATACGACCTGTTGCACCAGAAAAAGAACATTATTCAAATGGTGGGCGAGAACTATGTCAGTTACCAGAAATGTAACACGCTGCCGACCTATTTCCTGCTGACCTTTACCTATAAGTTCAATAAAATGGGTGATATGAAAGCGAGCGGCAGTGCCGCCTATATGCAGGAGATGATTGAGTCTGGAGCCGACCCGTCGAAAGGCAAGATGCCGATGGGTCCCCCACCCTTTATGCGGTAAACACCAAAAAAAACGAGTCCTTTTCCGGACTCGCTTTTTTGTATATGAGCAACCAATTATTTGCGGTTGGGATTTCCGTAACGGGTCATGAACTTGTCCACACGGCCGGCGGTGTC
>JAZUGJ010000043.1:0-22014 GCA_045641145.1 Paludibacteraceae bacterium | reverse complement strand
TCGTATCCCATGCGGTGTAGGAGGAGCAGGAGGATAATACCGTCCAACCCGCCTAAAGGATGGTTCGCAACGAAGAGGGGGCGAGGAATGGAAGGTGGGAGGTGAGAAGGGGCGGTCGGCAGGGAGACATGGAGTCCGTCGGTAAGGAAAGCGTCCAGAAAGTCGTAGTCACGCAAGTGTCCGTACTGCGACAGAAAAGCGTTCATCCGGTCCTGATGAATAAGTCGTTCCAGGTAGCGCACGAGGCAAGGGGGTATGGTCCTATCGGGCGCACGAGAGGCGAGGATGTGGGAGACGGCAATCTGCATCGGTGAATCGGAGAATCAGTTAACGGATGGCACGGAAGACTTCCAGAATGGGAGAGCGCATAACGGAGACTAGTTCGCAATCGAGGGATGCCATGTGTGCGTTGAGGTTCTTGAGTGCCACCGCCAGTGAATCGGCTTGTACTAGGACGGAGACTGTTTTGCGTGTTTCCTTACCGTCGTCTTCGACCGTGATGAGTTCGACGCGTCCTTTGTACCAGCGTTCGGCATTGGTAGCGAGTATAATATCGTAAAACTGTGCTTTTCGGCAGGAAGATACCTCGACATCGCCCGATATATAGGGTTTGAGTTCGGTCATGAGCCGTGTTTCGACATCAGCACAGTTGACCCCTTCCAGGAGGTATGTTTCTTTCACTTTACCCGGGTTATCCTCACCCGTTTGCCGCTCGTAGGCGACTTTGATTTCGTAGAAGAGCATAATAATGATAAGTTAGACGATGCAAAGATACAAAGAAAATACGGGAAAAGCAAACAAATTGGTAAAAAAGCGGTAAAATTTGCGTATTCAAAAAAAAAACTATATCTTTGCAATTGCAAACCAAAGATGGGATATGTACCAACCGATATATATATTGGGTCCTTGTTCGGCAGAGACGGAAGAGCAGACGTTGATGACCGCCGATCAGATTGCGCATGAGATGGCGCGGTGTGCATCGTGCGGTACGCTTATTTACCGTGCCGGTATATGGAAGCCGCGTACGCAGCCGGATAGTTTTCAGGGTATAGGTGTGGAAGGTCTGTCGTGGTTGGCGCGTGTGACGGAGCGCACGGGCATGCCGACTGCCACCGAGGTGGCTACGCCGGAGCAGGTGCGTGAAGCAGCGACTCATGCCATTCCGTATATATGGATAGGTGCCCGTACGGCAGCCAATCCTATTGCGGTGCAGGAAATAGCCGATGCGATAAAAGAGACGGGGGGAAGTTTTGAAGCCGTGCTGGTAAAGAATCCGGTCAATCCGGACGCGGCCTTGTGGATAGGCGATATAGAACGAGTGGAGCAGGCGGGCATGCGTGTGGTAGCCGTTCATCGCGGATGCAGCCATCGTCCCTGTTGGCAGATGGCTTATACATTGCATCAGAATAGGAGGGATATACCGCTTCTACTGGACCCGAGCCATTTATGCGGTGATGCCGCTTTAGTGCCTGCTTTATGCGATCGTGCCGTTGAGTTAGGATATGACGGGCTGATGATAGAGGTGCACTGCGCGCCCGGTCAGGCGTGGAGTGACAGCAGACAGCAGATTACGCCGGAGGCAGCGGGGAAAGTGATAGGGCAGGGACCCTCCTCGGTTCCCCCCTCAAAAGGAGGAAGAATAAACAGGGAGGCAGAGGACTTACTGTGGTTGCGTGCGATGATAGACGAGACGGATGATGTGTTATGGGAGACGATAGAGGAGCGCATGGCCATCAGTCGCCGGATAGGAGTGTGGAAAAAAGAGCAGGGCGTGGATATTGTTCAGCCCGCGCGTTTCCAAACCATCCTGGAACAGAGACAACGGTGGGGAGCAACGCATGGAATAAACGAAGAGACGATACGGCATATCATGGAAGCCATTCATACAGAAAGCGTCAGGCAGCAGGCCTGACGCTTTTGATTTTAGGGCTTGATAACAATCTTACCCGATTTGATACGGCGCTTACCGTTCTCGGTGAACACCCATAAGTATATCTTATTGGGTTCAAGTGTGATGATATCGCATAAGCCGTAGTCTTTCACCGAAGAGAAATAGGTCTGTCCCATGCCGTCGGTGGTTATATTGACATTGTTGGGGTCGCATTCCTCCAATTTATTATACCATATCATGTGTCCCGAGACATCATATAAGCCGAACATGATATTGGTACGCAGGCAGGCGACGGCTATCTGGTAGGAGCCCGGGATATGCTGGACGAGGACATCTCCACCCATGGGTTTCTGTGCCGTCTTAACCGTAGAACGAACGAAATAGAGTGAATAGGTGTATTTGGTACCATCCTCCGCGCGATAGGTGAGCAGGAAGGGTGCACCATCCACTTCACCGCGCTCAAACTCGTAGCGGGCAAACCGCGAGTCGGTGTTACTATATTCCAATCGGAACGCGGGCGCGTTATCCCGTGTGTCACGGATGACATATTCATAGTCGTATATATCGGTATCAAAGCCGTCCAGTTCGCGTTCGATGCCGAAGTTATCCTCGACCCATATCATTGAGACATGGTTGATGGAGTCGAGGAGGAGGTTTTGATAGAGGTGGTAAGTACAAGTGCTCTTTTGGTCGGGTGCGATAACGGTGATATGGATACATATACCGATGGGGATATCTTGGTCCGCCGTGTCGCGTGCGAGTCGTGTTATCTCGACATTATAAGGCAGGACGGTAGCGAGTGAATCGTCGGTGAGGCAGGTGACATCCTCCTGTGTAAAGAAGCGTGATACATCAGTGCCGACGGGGTAGGTCTTGCGGTAAGAGAGCGTGTCGGTGTGGAAATTATAGTCGAATCCGTCCGCAACGGACACCAATGCGCCGCGTATATAGAGTGCGCGCAGCCGAGCGTTCTTACTCTCCCACGGCAGCACGGGTGTGTTGGCGGCGATATGGACGATAATGACATAGGTGTTCTCATGCTCTTTATCGGGTGCGGTGACGGTGCAATGAAACTCGATGGTTTGGATAAGATTGCCATTTCTGGTGTAGAAAGTGTCGAGTTGGAGTTGCTGGAATTCATCGTTTTTGAGCCAAGTGAGCACGGGCACATCGGGCAGGGTGTTGACAGTGAGTTCATACTCGAATGTCTGCTGCTCAAATGCGGCAAGGGGTGTACCGTTGGTGTATATATCTGCCAGCAGGCAGTCGGGAGATTGTGCCTGTTGGAAAATAAGTCGGTACACTTGTGTATAGCGTTCGTCCTCAGCCGTTACGAGTAAGCGCACCGTATCTGTGCCGATAAGTGCTATATCGACCTGTTGGGCGGAGTCGCCTTTTTGATAAGTAATGATAGGCAGGCGTGTGATACCATATTCCAAGCGGACGGTGTATTCGGTCTGCAGTTCGTCAAAGGCGGGTAGGTCCAATCCATCGCACTGAATCATTGCCAACGATGCGTTGGTGGAGCGGGCGATGGGAAACAGGATGGTGTAGGTACGGTGATTGCCGTTCTGTGCCATAACATCAATGCGCGCCTTACTGCCGAGCGAGGGACGAAGAACGGTGTCGGGCACTTGGGTAAGTGTGACGGTCTGGTAGGGGTCGGCAGGGATATAATATATGTCAGGGAACGCAGCGATGGTCTGTGGGAGCGTATAGGCGTAGTCGGTTTGCAACGGGTCGAAGGTAGGTAGTGGCGTGCCGTTGATATAAATCATCTGTAATGTATCGGCAGAGGAGAGGAGCACCGAATAAGAAACGGTATACACTTTCTGCCTGCCGCTCTGTGCGGTGACGGTATAGCGGCAAGACCAGTGTGTGGCTGACCGGTTAATTGTATCGGTTGTGACGGATTGGTATTTATCTGCCGCTTCCCACATAACGGTGGGGAAGGTATTCGTCCCGACAGGCAGCACATAGTTGTAGTACAGCATGTGTGGTGTAAAATCGGGTAGGAGTTCACCATCAGCATAAAGGGCACGGAGTGTGTCGGCATCGGATTGGAGGAAGCGGAAAATGAGTATATAGTCGCGCAAGAACTCCTTGTTTTCCGAAGTGACAGATAGGGTAACCTGTTGACCCTCTTTATGGGTTGTGATAATAGGATCGCTGACCGTCTGCTTACTCTCTTGCTTCTGGGCGTATATCTCGGGCAGGGAAAGCGTTCCGACGGGCAGGTCGATGAAGTAATACATCGTAGCCGGATTGAAGTCGGGCATAGGGTCACCATTGAGATAGATCATCCGCAGGAGTGTGTTGGAGGACATGGGTGCTTTGAACTCAAGCGTGTATGTGTTGGTGCTGACTTCGTCCTGTGCGGTAACATCCAGATAGACGGTCATGTCCTCTTGGCGCATAGTGAGCAGTTGCCCGTCCATCGTGCATGTCGCCGTTATTTCGGGCAGCACAGTGGTGCCGGAAGGCAGGTTAATGATATAGGTGTTCTGGCCGGGCTGGTAAGTCAGTCGGTTATTGATTTGGGGCAGGAATTTATCAAAAGTCAGTCCGTCAAGGCGTATCTCCGCGAGCGTGGCATCATTCGAGCGTGTCCGGTGGAAGACATCTATTATATAATCGCGTGTTGTGACCGCATCTTCCGCCGTAACACGCAGGGTGTGGCAGTTAACGTTGATGGTCTCGCTGACCTGTTGGAATTTATCCAAAGAATGCCAAGTGAGTACTTCATCCTCCTTCATTGTCTGGAAGGAGTAGTAGGTGCGCTCGGGGTCGAAGCGGTCTAATGCGATGCCGTTGACAAAGATAGCAGATAGGGACGCATTATGGCTCTTTTCTGGAATGAAAGAGATTTCGTATTGGCGGTATTGGGACCCGTCGCCTGAAGTGACGGTGAGGTAGGTTGTCTGTCCCACTCCTGCTGCGGCTATCTCGACCTGTGCGTGGCTGTCTGCAGGGATAAAAGAGACGGAAGCCAATGTGGGTTGGTGTTGTTTGGGATTGTCGGAAGGGAGTGTAATCGTATAAGCGAGTGAGTCGGGACGGAAAGCACTGATAGGTTGTCCGTTAATCAGTAGGGTCTGTAAAGTGGCATCGTCGGACAATTGGGGCAGCAGGGTGAGGGTGTAAGGCGTACCTATTGTTCCGTCGGGTGCGGTGACGGCTATTGAATAGACCGATTCAGCGCGGGAGATAAGGATAGTTTGCCCTTGTTCTGCCGGTTCGACGGAGAGCAGGACGGCAGTATCGGTATAAAGGGTGTAGTCATGCACCTGTGGGGCAAAGCCGTCTATTACTTCATTGTTGACCGAGATGGCTTTGAGTAAGGTGTTAGATGAACTATGCTCGGTGAAAAGGACGGTATAGGTATGCTGTACGGAGCCGAAGACCTGCCATGTTAAGCCGGTAGGTGTTTGGGTGTAGATAACCGAGTCGGGGTTATCTTTCCGCACGAAAGCCATACTTGATACGGCGGCGTGCTCGTAGTTGTAACGGTCGGCACTGAACTCGGATAATATATTGCCGTCCAGTTCCAATTCGGCTAACTGGCCGGACGTGGTATGAGTGGGGTGCTGAAGGGTAATAATATACTGCCCTTTGTCTCCGTTTTCCGCTGTTACATCAAGGATACCGTTATGCAAATAAACTGTTTGTCCGTCCGATTGCTTGGTAAATGTGATATCGGGCATTTGGTCTGCCACGATGGTATAGCGGGTCTGTTCGGGTGTGAAAGTCAGACCTGTTGCCTGAATATCTTTCAGGGTTACATCGTTCATGCCGTTGGTCACAAAATGTACAGTATAGACAGCGGCTTGTCCCAATTCGGGCATTACCGTGATGGTCAGTGTGGAGTCGGCATAGGAAGTTGTTATTTGTTGCATCACTCCGGCCGCTATGGGTTCGACATCGGGCAAATGTTTGGTAGCAGGTGTGAGGCGGTAGGTATAGTGTTTTGTTTCGGGGACAAAGCCGGAAAGGTTAACGCCGCCTATCTTGATGCCGCGCAAGCCATTGTAGGTCTCTAAGGGACGGGCAACAGAGAGGTTATAAGTGCGATAGGCACCATCTTCGGCGTAGTTAGTGACGGTTGCTGTACGGACACTGTATGCGCCATCATTCTCCGGTTCGATCCAAATAACTTGGCGCGATTGGTCTGCCACTTCACCTTTGAAGACACATTCGGGCACACCTATTTCGGAGGGCGACGAGAGGGTGTCGGTGATATTTCTGCCGCTTATAAGGGCTTGCTTGCCGTTTATCAGCACCGATTGGAGCGCGTTGTTGTAGCCAAAGCGGACATAATCGATATATAATTGCGCACCGTCAGCCCCCTTGCCACCGCTTAGTGTGGCGGAAGCGGCATCGATGATAATATCATATCCATTAATGGCTTTGGCGGCGGTGGACAGTGGAACGATGGCTGTCTGGAAGGCATTCATTGCAGATGTCTGCCGGTGGTCAAAGGTGTATTCGGTGTCTGTATTGTCTTTGAATTTGAAGCGGAACAAAGCACCTGTGTTCTCTTTATCTATAGTGGCTAAGCGGTAATTAACGATGGCTTCGTCGGGGGTGTTGTAGAAAGGTATAGTACCCGACACATGGGTGCGCGAACCGCCACTCACTTTTTGCTCGGCACTCATCTGTGCCAAATTGATGATAGCGGGGGCGCAACCATAGTTGGACCATGCCCAATCCAATGTACTGCTTCGGCTGTTATTGAGTCGTACAACCGATTCGGTGGCTTTTTGCACATAGTTCTCTGCTTTATATTCGCCTACATAGTCGCTGGTGGCATTCCACCCTGTCGGCTTGAGCGAAGATGTTTTGGCAGTTTTGGTCCACTGCGTGAACTCACCGTTGGGGATAGCATAATTCGTGTAGTGCCAATAGATACTATAGGTACGGGTGTAGGCACCTGAAGTAACGGTTGCACTCCAATGCCAAGTGTCTTGCTCCATAATGCGGGTGGCGTGCGGTGTAAGGCAAGTGGTTTCGACTTGCGGAATCCACTGGTCGTTTGCGCGGTTGACAATATATGTCAGACGGTCGGGGTCGAAATCGGGCAGAGGAATGCCATCGATGGCTATATTATCTAACGAGGCGGGACAGCGGGTCGTCACAATTGGGCGAAGGGTATAGACCGCAGGTTGCTCGCTATGGGATGGATAGACTTTGATATAAGTGGGACGGGCTATACCGCCGGACTCTACCACTACAAATTGGCTGGCATAGGTTTTGGAATAACTGACAGTCAGTTGTTTGGCGCCGTAAGGCAGCACCACATCAAACTCGTGTTGGGTGGGGTCGGACAGGTCGAGTTCTGCGCCTATTTCAGCCACATAGATGGCTTGCAGCACATTGTTTTCCGGAGGAAGTGTGGGGATAAAAGTGACCGAATAAGTACGCGTATCGCCGTTTTCGGCTGTTACGGTCAGTTCATTCGCTTGCCCCAAGGGACGAGAAAGGAAAGTAACCGACTGTTCGTCTTCCGCTTTGGAGTAAATAATATGGGGCGATTGGGTGGCGCTATAGGGCAGTATGATGGTGTAATCGGTTATTTCGGGTAAGAACTCCAACTCAACCGATAATTCGGTCTCCAAATATATATTGCCCAATTCGGTGTTGGACGATTGGCGGACGGGGAAACCGATTGTGTAGTCTGTCTCTGTCACACCGTCCTCGGCGGTAACATGGATTCGGGTAACGCCGTTCACCGCGCTGAAGTAGGTCGTTATGATTTGGCTGTGTACTTGTCCCACCGCATTCACGCATGGAACCACTTCGGTGTGGCGAGGCAAGGTGTCGGTGTAGGTGAATTTATCGGGAGCAAAACCAGCAAGCGAAACGCCGTCAATCCTGATATCTTGCAGCAGAGCGTTATGAGAGATGGTGTGTGTGTAGCGTATGGTATATATGTTCTCGCGACCGCTCTCGGCAGTAACAATGATTTGCTGTGCCGTGTCGCAGATAGTGTGTACCATGACTGTTTGTCCCGGACGGCGCTCGAAAGTTAATGTAGGCAAGTTCTCGCCATTATCTAAGGGCTGGTCGTAGGTAAAAGTCGTTTCCTCAAAGTGCAATTCGCGCCCGGCAAGGGAGATGTTTTTCAATAGGGCGTTGTCATAGGGTTGGATAGTGATGGTCACCGAATATTCCGCCGTGTTGCCATTTTCTGCGGTTACGACTGCCGTATATTGTCCTTTGTTTGTTGGTCCGGAGATAACAGATTGCACATCTTCTTTCTTCACGAATGTAACGACAGGCATGCTGCTGCCCGCCTCCAAAGTGTGGGCATAAGTGTGCTGTTCGGGCGTGAAATCGGGCAGCGGTTCGCCATCCAGTAAGATTGTCAGCAAACCCACTTCGTCGGACGGCTCATAAATGGGTTCTGGATCAATAGGCGTAGTGCCGGAGGTAGTGTCCAAAACATGCAGTAGGTAGGTGTTCTTGCCTTCGCCGGCGGTGACCACAATAGATGCCACGCCTTGCATATATGGAGCCATGATAGTTACCTGTTGCCCTTCCGACTTATCTACGGTGATATGCGGGCACAGGGTGTTTTTGATATAGACGGTATAACTCAACTGTTCCGGCGCGAAATCGGGCAGTGAATCACCGCTTAGGTATATCATTTTAAGGAATGCACTTTCCGACTTGCGGATAATAAAAGTAATGGTATAAGTGCGGGTAGCACCGCTTTCGGCAATAACCTTGATGGTTTGCACATTGTCATCCAATATGCTCATCACTTTTTGCCCGTTTTCTGCCAGATAGGTTACGCTTGGAATTTCGCTGATGTCTAGCGTGTCTGTATATTCAGTCTTCTCAGGGTCGAAATCTGTCAAGGGAACGCCATCCAGATAAATCATTCGGAGTGCCACATTTGATGATTTGGAAACGGAGAAGCGGATACTGTAAGTCCGGCTGCTGCCGCTTTGCGGGCGGACAATTATCTTATATTCACCGTCAATACCGCCTGACCGTACCGTCACGGTTTGGTATTTGTCATGTTGCAAATAGGTTACTTGCGGCAGTTCAATCGTCCCTTGTGGCAGTTCATAGTCGTATGTTAATGTTTCCGGGTCAAAATCGGGCAGGGGTGTGCCGTCTATGTAAATCATCTGCAGCGAAGGGTCGGTGGCTTGCTCCACATTGAAAGATAACTGGTAAATAGTTGTGGCGCCGTTGCCCGCGCTTACCGTGATACGGGTTATGCCGTTCAATCCGCCGTTCAATATTGTAATCGTCTCATACTCATCGCCTGCAATAGGAGTTATCTCCGGCATTTCGGTGGTACCTATCGGCAGTTGAATAGAATAGGAAGTTGTGTTGGGCGCAAAGTCCGTCAGAGGTTCTCCGCCTATTAGAATGCCGTTGAGTGTACATATCTCCGATTTCTCGGTGGTGAACACAATCTTATAGATAGTCTTGTCCGTGCCATTACCCGCTGTCACACTCACACGCGTTGTACCGTCCAAACCGCCTTCTGTTATATCCACCGTCTGATAGGGGTCGCCCTGCACATAGGTGATTGAGGGCAGTGCCGTCGTACCTATTGGCAGGTTGACATAGTAAGTCAGCCAATCGGGTTGGAAATCGTCAATCGCCTGCCCGCCTACCGACAGCGACTTGAGTTGGCTGTAGGACGAGGGCTCGGCTTTGAAAGTCAGTTTATAGATTTTAGGAGTGGGATTGCCGGGGGTCGTGACGGCAATTTGATACACACCGCCATCTATTGTCGCTGGTGCGGTCTTCACTATTGTCTGCGCGCCGTCAGGATAACCGGATACTGGATCCACATTCGGCATCTCGGTTGTGCCGACGGGAATACTGACTTTATACGTCGTCTTGGTTGGTGTAAAGCCCGGCACTGAAATGCCATTTACGATTATATCCTGTAAGGTGTTGTCCGCCAATTGGGCTTCCGCATAGCGCAGCGTATAGGTCTGTGTTGTTTTCATATCTGCAGCGGTAACCGTGATGGTGGTAACATCGTTCAGACTGCTCGGCGGGGTAAAAGACACTGTTTGCTTATCTTCCTGCTTGATAACATCTATTTGGGGTGCCGAGGTGGTGCCATAAGGCAACGAAACGGTGTAAGAAGTGATATAGGGATTGAAATTGCCCAACTCCTCACCATTAATCTGTATCCCCGCTAAATAGGCGTTAGTTGATGCTTTGCGGACAAACTGAATCTGATAGGTTGTGGTTGAACTGCCGTCTTCCGCTTGAACAGCGATGCGGGTCGGTTCTCCGTCTATGGTGCCGTCCGTAATTGTTATTTCGCTGCCGTCTAACTGTCGCCCATAGAAGGTGGTCTTTTTCCCGCGTGTGTTGGTTAGTGTTCCTGCTCCGCGAAAGGCCTTAATAGTCGGAAGAGTTGTGGCTGTTTCCCCTAATGAATAGACTTGTACTTCGGTCGAATTGGGGTCAAAAGCACGCCACTCGCTACCGTCTATAAACAGTTGCTGTATCTTACTCGAATAAATCAGTTGTAAGTCATCTATATACAACGAGTTACCATTGTACAAGCCGTCATTTGCGCGGAAATTAGGATAGTTACTGGCGGAAAAAATGATGTTCATCTTGCTCGGCACCACATTATCTATGTAGTAGATAGGTATCTTAACTTGCGTCCAGTTATTATATGTAGCGCGCTGCCGGAGCCACCCCTCCGACACTTGATGCGCTTTGGTGTCTGTTCCGCACTCGTTTCCGTCGGTTGATTGACGGATATCGCTCTCCTCGTCTGTCTTGCTCACTGAGGTACAATTGCCGTTCTTGCCTTTGTATTTGCTGCTATACGCCGTACCGCTCCAGGAATAATACAAAATATGAAAATCCTCGTCTGCCGTGTGGCTGCCGGTGCGCTTTATCCACACGGCTACTGTGTCGGGACGCCAGGTCCAATTAATACCTCCTTCTGTTCCAGCGGTGGCTTCGTTTATCTTACCGATACTCTCCACATAGCACCACGGCTGCCCCAGAGCTATATATCCGGGAGAGGTCTCTCCTATGCCGGCAACCTTCAGGTCTTGGTCTTGAACCATCATGCTGTATTGACCCGAGTGTCCGCTCTCTTTATGTGAGAAATTGAATTTGGCTATATTTAACTGCTCCACATTGGAATAATGCCAAACTGCGGGCTGCTCGTGACCGTCAAACGCTGCTCCTGACCAATCTTCCATGTTCGAATTGGGCACCTGTTGGGCAAATAACGACATGCTTGAACTTAATAAAACAACGGAAAAGAAGTGTAAAAATTTCTTCATATTTCGATAAATCTTAATTTTCGTATATATTTGACGCTGCAAAATTACACTTTTTTTTTGATACACAAAATACCTATTCTTGGGAAAAAGTTATCATTTATTAATATACTCTCGTTTTTGCCATCCCCCCGCTCTAATTTGAACGAAGGGTGAACGAAGGGTGGACGAAAGGTGAGGCAACCCTTGTTCACCCCTTTTTTTGCTAAAAAAATTGTACATTCCCAATTCTGGCACGAATATTGTTGTAGAAAATGAAGTGAAGAAAGACCCTGAAAAAGGGTCCCGTTTTTCTATGAAATGAAATGGTAAATTGGTAACTAAAAATTATAGAATTATCATGACGACAACAGTTGACATTCGGGAGCTCCAAGAGCGCATTGAGCGCGAGAGTTCTTTTGTAGATGCCCTTTCGATGGGTATGAATCAAGTTATTGTGGGGCAGAAACACCTCGTGGAATCTTTGCTGATAGGTCTCCTCTCCGACGGACATATCCTGTTGGAAGGTGTGCCCGGATTGGCAAAAACACTCGCTATCAAAACGCTGTCCGACCTTATTAAAGCCAAGTTCAGCCGCGTGCAATTCACTCCGGATCTGCTGCCTGCCGATGTAATCGGTACCCAGATATACAGCCAGAAAAAAGAGGAATTCTCCGTCAAACGCGGACCTATTTTTGCTAATTTTGTGCTGGCGGACGAGATTAACCGTGCACCCGCTAAGGTGCAATCCGCCCTCTTGGAAGCCATGCAGGAGAGACAAGTGACAATAGGCGAGGAGACATTCCAATTGGACGACCCATTCTTGGTTCTTGCGACCCAGAACCCCATTGAGCAGGAGGGTACTTATCCGCTCCCGGAGGCACAGACCGACCGTTTTATGCTGAAAGTTGTTATCGGCTATCCGAAGAAAGAAGAAGAACAGCAGATTATACGTCAAAACATAAGCGGCGAGAAAAAACAAGTATTGGCAATCCTCTCCACCGATGATATCAAGCGCGCCCGCGAAATCGTGCGCCAGGTGTATATAGACGAGAAAATTGAAAAATACATTGTGGATATAGTCTTCGCCACTCGTGAACCCGAAGCGTTCGGTTTGGAAAAACTTAAACCCATGATAGCTTTCGGCGGTAGCCCCCGTGCGTCCATTAATCTTGCCCTCGCTGCCCGTGCGTATGCCTTCATTCACCGCCGTGGGTATGTGGTGCCCGAAGATGTGCGCGCTGTATGCTATGATGTGCTGCGCCATCGTATAGGTCTGACTTACGAAGCCGAAGCCAATAATCTGACCGCCGAGGATATTATCACCGAGATACTGAATGCAGTGCAAGTCCCCTAACCTCCTATGACCTCAGAAGAGTTATTACAGCAAGTCCGCAAGATAGAAATCAAAACGCGAGGTTTGTCGCGTAATATTTTTGCGGGTGAGTACCACAGCCAGTTCAAAGGTCGCGGTATGGCGTTCAGCGAGGTGCGTGAATACCATCCCGGAGACGATGTGCGTTCTATCGACTGGAATGTAACAGCCCGGCTCAATAAGCCCTATATTAAGGTCTTTGAGGAAGAACGCGAACTCACCGTCATGCTGCTTATTGATGTATCCGGCTCGCGCCATTTCGGTACGCAGTCCCAATTCAAACGCGACATGATAGCCGAAGTGGCTGCCACATTGGCGTTCTCTACGATTCAAAACAACGATAAAGTGGGCGTGTTGTTTTTCTCGGACAAGATAGAGAAATTCATCCCTGCCAAGAAAGGTAAGTCACATGTGCTGCATATCATTCGCGAACTGCTGAGTTTTGAACCGGAGAATAACGGCACCGATATCCCGCAGGCATTGGAGTATTTTACCAACGCGCAAAAACGCCGCTGTACCGCCTTTTTGATAAGTGACCTGTTAGTACCGTCTCTTGATGCTATCCGTGCAATGGAGAAACCCCTGTTGATTGCCCAGAATAGGCACGAGGTGAATGTGATACAGATATATGACCGCCGCGATGCAGCCCTGCCAGACATGGGATTGGTGCGTTTTAAGGATGCCGAGACAGGCAATCCGTTGTGGGTTGATACTTCCCGTCAAACGGTGCGCTCGGCTTATGAGAAGGGCTGGCGGGATAACCAAAACGCCCTTCAAGAACTGTTTACTAAAACAGGCACCAATATGGTTGCAGTTCGCACAGACGAAGACTATGTGAAAGCACTGATGAAACTGTTTAAGAAATGATGCAAATAATGAATTTATTTTTAGCCGTCATCGTGGCTGCCTCGTTGGACTCGACCACCATTTTTTTGGGCGACCAAACCGATCTGCACTTGCAAGTTACGGCTGCCCAAGAAGATAAAGTGCAGTTCCCCCTTATCGGCGAACAGCTGATACCCGATATAGAGGTTGTGGATCGCACTATAATAGACACCACCGGGACACCGGACGGACGGGTACAATATGACCAATACCTGACGCTGACCTGTTTCCATGACTCGCTGTATGTGCTGCCCGAACTGGCATTCTCCGTCGGACGCGACACGGTTTTTTCGGACGAATTGACCCTCAATGTCATTCAGCCCTTTGAGTTGGATACTACCGAGGCCATAACGGATATCAAACCCGTTCAAAAAGCCCCCATTTGGTGGTGGGGCATGTTCCGTTGGGTACTGCTCGCCGTTCTGTTGGCGGGAATAGCCGTGGCGGCTTGGTATCTGATACGCTACTATAAACAGAAACAGGGTCTGTTACCCGATGCTCCCGCCGAACCGGCACGCCCCGCCGAAGAAGTGGCGTTGGAGAAACTGGACCGCATCAAAGAAGCCAAAATATGGCAGGCAGGTAAAGTAAAGGAATACCACACTGAACTGACAGATGTGGTACGCGAATATATCGGCTCACGCTTTGATATCCGCTCTTCAGAAAAAACCTCCGACGAGACCCTGCGTGCAATCAAACCGGTGCTGAACGACCGCCCCGACCTGTATAAACGGCTTAAACAGGTGCTGTCGCTTGCTGATTTGGTCAAGTTCGCCAAGTGGTCCGCTACACCCGACGAGAACGAACAAGCCCTGCATACGGCGTATGACTTTGTCCGCGACACCACACCGCAGGAGAAAGAAGAAACAATTCAATCGTAAATAGTAAATCGTCCTTATTATGACATTTCATAGTCCGGCATATTTATTTCTGTTGCTGCTGTTGATACCCGTCATTGGCTGGTATATCTACCAACTGCGCCAGTGGGACCCGACCGTACAACTGAGTTCGACCGATGTGTTGGCACGCAGCGAGCGCTCGTGGCGTACCTACCTTATTCATGTACCTTTTGCGCTACGCGTGGCGGCCGTCGTGCTATTGTCACTCGCGCTGGCTCGTCCTCAATTGAGTAACCGTTGGTCGTCTGAATCGACCGAGGGTATAGATATTATGATGGCGCTGGACATATCCGGAACCATGCAAGCCGAAGATTTGCGCCCAACCCGATTGGATGCTGCCAAAGCGGTGGCGGAAGAGTTTGTGCTGGCACGCCCGAATGACCAGATAGGTCTGGTGGTCTTTGCCGGCGAGAGTTTCACCCAATGCCCGCTGACTACCGACCACGCCGTGTTGGTCAATTTGTTCCGCTCGGTCAAATTCGGTATGATAGAAGACGGTACGGCAATCGGTCTTGGATTGGCAAATGCCGTTAACCGAATGAAAGACAGCCCTACCAAAAGTAAAGTGGTGATTCTCCTTACCGACGGTAGCAATAACCGAGGCGATATAGACCCGCTGACCGCTGCACAGATAGCGCAGACTTTCGGCATTCGTGTTTATGCCATCGGTGTCGGCTCTTACGGTGAAGCCAAGATACAAGTCGATACGCCTTACGGCAAGCAATATATGACTATCCAGAATGAGTTTGATGAATCGACCCTCAAACAAATTGCCGCACAAACCGGAGGCGAGTATTTCCGCGCAACGGACAATAAATCGCTCAAAGCTATCTATGAGAAGATTGACCAACTGGAGAAAAGTAAGATTCGTGTAAAGGAATTCAGCAAACGGACCGAGAATTTCCCGCCGTTCCTGTATGCCGCCCTTGCCTGCTTGCTGTTAGAAATAATTATTCGCTATTTTGTAACCCGCACAATCGCCAACTGATATGTTTAGATTTGCCAATATTGATATACTGTGGCTACTGACCCTCATTCCTGTTCTGTCGGTCGCTTTTGTCCTTTATACACGCCACAAACGCCACCAGTTGCACGCTTTTGGCGACCCTGAGTTAGTGAAGGAACTTATGCCGGACGCTTCGCGCCAACGCCCTATTATTAAATTCGCCCTTTTGATGGCGGCACTCGCCCTGCTTATTCTTGCAGCCGCACGCCCCCAATACGGACAGAAATCGGAAACTATCCAACGGCAGGGTATTGAAACCATGATAGCCCTTGATATCTCCAACTCTATGTTGGCGGAAGATGTAGCCCCTTGCCGCTTAGACCGCGCCAAACAAATGCTGTCTAAACTGATTGATCAGATGGTGGACGACAAAGTGGGCTTGGTTATCTTCGCCGGCGAGAGTTATATTCAACTGCCCATCACTTGCGACTATGTGTCCGCCAAGATGTTCCTCAACAGCATCTCGCCCGACCTTATCAAAACGCAAGGTACGGCTATCGGCTCGGCGATACAGACCTGTATTCGCGCTTTTGGCGAGCCCAACGAAGCGGGACGGTGCATTATTTTGATAACCGACGGTGAAAACCACGAGGACGATGCCGAAGCCGCTGCCGAACAAGCCCTTAAAGCAGGCATTCAGACCTTTGTTATCGGTATCGGCAAGCCCGAAGGCAGTCCTATCCCGATGCCCGGCACATCCGATTACCGCAAAGACCGTGAGGGGAATGTGGTGGTGTCGCGTCTGAATGAAGATATGTGTCAGTCGGTTGCCAAAGCAGGACGAGGAATGTATGTCCGCTGCGACAACACCAATACAGCGACGAAAGCACTGCAGAAAGAACTTAATAAATTGGCAACTGCTGAAATAGAAACCGAAGTGTTTAGCGACTATAATGAGCAGTACCAGACTTTTGCTCTATTGGCGTTGTTGCTTTTGGTGATTGATTTTTTCATCTTCGCCCGCCAAAACCATGTATTGACCAAATTAGACATCTTTAAGGAGAAACAAATATGAAAAGAATATTCACATTGTGCATAGTGCTTTGTGCCTGGTGCTTCGGTTTATTTGCCCAACAGGAGGCATCCCATATTCGTCGTGGTAACCACGACTACAAAGCCGGTAATTTCACCGATGCCGAAGTGGATTACCGACGCGGTTTGGAAGCAAACGACCAATCTTTTCAAGGGCATTATAACCTTGGCAACGCCCTGTTCCGTCAGGATAAATATCCCGAAGCGGCAGAGCAATATGCCAAAGCGTCCGAACTGTTACAAAAAGGGGCACAGCGGGTAAACGAGGTGCCTAAAGCCGACCGCGAGCGATTGAGCCACGCCTATCATAATTTGGGCAATGCGCTCTATGGTCAGCAACAATACGGAGAGGCGGTCAAAGCATTTGAAAACGCACTGCGCCTCAACCCCAAGGATAATGATACGCGTTATAATCTGGTCAAAGCACTCAAGAAAATGCAGCAACAGCAGCAGAACCAGAATAACGACAAGAACCAACAGAATCAACAGCAACAACAGCAAAATCAAGACCAAAACCAAAACGACAATAACCAAAACCAAGAGGAGCAACAACAGCAACAGCAGCAGCCCGAAAATCAAATGGACAAGGAGACTGCCGAGCAGATTTTGCAAGCCCTCGAACAAGACGAACAAGATACACAGGATAAGATGCAGCGTGTTCAAGGTCAGAAACGCCGCGTAGAGAAAGAGTGGTAGAAAGTAACAGGTTTAGCAAGTTTAACAGGTTCAACGGGTTTAACAAGTTTAGAATATAAATATGAAATCTAAGTATTTAGCATTGATTGCCACCTTGTTGCTGTCCACTATATTGTGGGCAGACGAGGTGTCGTTTAAGGCGCAGGCACCGAGTAAGGTAATAGCCGGCAAGCCCTTTCAACTGACTTATACTGTCAACCAACGGGCACGCGATTTGCAGCCGCCCGAGTTCACGGGTTTTGAGTATTTGGCAGGGCCGTACACCTCACAATCGTCTTCCACCTCATTCGTGAATGGAAGACGCTCGTCGTCTTTTACCCTGACATTCACTTACACCCTAATGGGATTGGACCCTGGTACCTACACCGTCGGTCCTGCCACCATTACCGCTGACGGGCAGCAATACACATCCAACGGTGTACGAATCACCGTCCTTCCGCCGGACGAGAGCCCCCAACAGACGTCCCAATCTGCCTCAGGTGCTCAATCGGGTCAATCCGGACAAACCGCTTCATCGGCTTCCTCGCGCCAGTCGGGTGACAATATCTTTGTCCGCACCGTGGTGACCAAGACCAATGTCTTTGAACAGGAAGCGTTACAAGTCAGTTACCGCCTTTATGTGGCTGGAGTGGACTTTGCTCAAATGGGCAACAATATCAAACTGCCTGAGTTCACGGGCTTCCTCAAACAGGAAATCGAGTTGGGCGACCGCCAATTTGAATTGGAGCACTATAACGGCCGTAACTACCAAGCCGTTACCCTCTTTTCATACCTGCTCTATCCGCAGCATTCGGGTGATTTGAAGATAGACCCTGCCACCTTTGAAGCCATCTTACGTGTCCAGACACGCCAGCAGGTGCGCTCTATCTTTGACGATTTCTTTGGCACTTACGAAAATGTGAGCCGCAGTTTGACAGCCCCCGCTGTAACGGTACATGTCAAATCCCTACCGGGTACCAAACCCGCGGGCTATAGCGGCGGGGTGGGACAATTCACCATTACGCCCTCTATCTCGACTACCGATATTCAAGCCAACGAAGCCGTAACGCTCAAATTGGATATCAAAGGTACGGGTAATATGAAACTGCTCAAGACGCCGTCTGTTGATTGGCCTGAGGGCTTTGAACCGTACGACCCCAAAGTAACCAATAATTACAAGACATCCGCTAATGGTTATACGGGCAGCAAGGTGATTGAGTATTTGGCTATCCCCCGTGCCGCAGGGCAATACACTATTCCTTCTCTCACTTTCTCCTATTTTGATATTCAGGCAGGGCAGTACAAGACCCTTTCCACACCTGAATATACGCTCAATGTGCGTCGCGCTCCCGGGCAGGCAGGCAATGCCGATAGTGAAACGGCGCAGACCTATACTGCAGTCAATAAAGAGAACATCAAGGAACTGGGTACCGATATCCGTTATATCAACGCCATTGACTTGACTCCGTCCGCTGTTGCTCCTTCTGCCCCTCACACGCTCAACTCCAAACTCTTCTGGCTGCTGTATGCCGTGCCGGCATTGATTGCCGTGTTGCTGTTTATTGTGTTCCGCCGCCGCATCAAGGAGAACGCCGATACGACTAAGGTGCGCTATAAGAAAGCCAATAAAGTGGCGCAGAAACGACTCCGTGAGGCACAGAAAATGCTGACCGATAACCGCAAAGAGGATTTCTATGCCGAAATAGAAAAAGCATCGTTCTCTTACCTTAGCGACCGTCTGTCTATTCCTACTGCCGATTTGAGCAAGGACAATATAGCCGATATCCTGCGTCGCAAAGCCGTGCCGGACGAATTGGTAGCACAAGTAATGAGCGTGCTGCAAACAGCGGAGTTTGCGCGTTATGCGCCCTCGACCGATAGTGAAATGCAGCGGTTGTATGACGATACCGCTAACCTGATTAACCAACTTGAAAACCAAAAGATATGAATATCCTGCTGATACTTTTCACTGCTCTCTTGGCACAAGCCAATGAGCAGTATAACAGAGGCAACTATGCCGAAGCGGCTGCCCTGTATGCACAGTCTATTGATGCCGACCCGGAGGGACAATGGGCGGATAAAGAAAAAGCCGTCCTGTATTATAATCTCGGAAATGCCTGTTTCAAGCAGGGCGAGTTGGCGCAATCAATCTTGGCCTACGAGCGCAGTTTACGCCTTGATCCGTCCAATAAAGATGCACGCTATAACCTGCAGTTTGCCGAGTCACGCATTACGGACAATATAACCGATAATCGCGCTTTCTTTCTCACTTCATTTCTGCGTGCTGTGCGCGATCGGATAAGTGAGCAAACATGGCTTTGGATGAGTGTCATCGCTTTTTGGATACTATTAGTCGGGGCTTTGTGTTTTGCCTTGCTGAAAGAGCCCTGGCAGCGTAAGACCGCTTTCTCCTTTGCCGTTGTCGGTTTAGTGGTGGCGATTGCCGCTTTCTGCAATACGGCATCGCTACATAAGCGTGACACCCTGCGCTCGGAAGCCGTCATCACACAAGGGATTGTCAATGCCAAGGCATCGCCGGACCGTAGCGGTACCGAATTGTTTACCTTACACGAAGGTACCAAAGTGCATATCACCGAAACGCTGGGAGAGTGGTGCAATATCTCCGTAGGGAATTACCAAGGGTGGATTCAACTGCAAAATGTAGAACGAATATAATATAGCAACAATGAAAAAATTTCTTCTTTTCCTGCTGCCGCTGGTAGCGCTTACTTCCTGTAAAGTTCATGAATCAATGGCAAAAGCCGATTTTATCGGTTTCAGTTCGGATATTCAGCCATCCTATTCGGTGCGTCAAGGCGGTTTTAAAAACTGGTATCCGCAGAGTGAACCAATCGATTTGACGAAGGGGAATGCGCTCTTCGCTCAACAAGTGGATCAAGTGACGACAGACGACAATACGGCGCTGTACTATGCTGCCGATATGGCGATTGACCGTTTGCGCTATGTGCGCCGGAAAGTGGTGCAATATGACCCGCAGACGCTGTACTATATTTTTCTGATTTCGGACGGATTGGACAATGCATCCGTTAAGGTGGCGCACAATCATCGTCAGGCGGTGTTTGTATCCAAACCCGAGCAGTTCCAAAAACGCATTGCCCGCCGTCTTAAAAACGCAGTCGGCATCGGACACAACCACTTAACCGTTTATCCGATGGTGCTGAAAGGGGAAGATTTACGCATGGTGCAGCAGAACAATAACATGACAGATGAGGAGTTTGATAAGTATCTTCGCGATCAGTTTGCCTGCTTCCGATACAGTACGCGTAAGACGGTGCCGGAAGTCAATATACATACCTCGTTTGATGCTATCTACGACCAATTGGAGGACGAGTTCCTGCACTCTGAATACACTTTCCGTGTGGCTAAGGACTATGTGGGCAAACCAATTCGTATGACAATTAAGAATAAAAAAGGTGAACAAGCGCAGATAGAGGGGACGCTTAAACGCGTCGGTTTAAGTGCCTATAAACTGGCGGATATCAAGTTATCGGGACTGACAGCCGATCTAAATGATGCCCGTTATATGTTGCCCAACAAGCGTGATTTGAAATCACAGCGGGACGCTTTCCGTGCAGAGAATGTCTATTTTGTTCTTCCTGATTTACGCTCCAAACAGACCAATACGCTTTTTATGCCGGAAGAAACCATTCAGGAGTACAAGAACGGTAGTGTTTGGCAGCAGAACACCGAATATACAAAAGACACAATCGCCAAGCCCAATACTTACTGCATTTTCCTGTTGGATGCATCTAAATCAATGGGCAAGGACCTCAAAGACGCCAAGAAATGCATCAAACGCATTGTAGATATGATTGAGTAAACCCCAATTATTTGTTAACAGATGCTTCTACTCCCGTTCTACCCCCGTTGAGAACAGGTGGATGGAAGGTACGGAAAAATAGAGATTAAAGGGGAGAGATCTGGGAGAGGGGGACGGTTACAAAAGCACGCTCGGACATACGAGGGTGTGGCAAAAGCAATTCGGCAGTCCGTAGTGTAACGGATTGCCCTTTTTCGTCCTTAGCACAAAGCAAGTCAATATCAATGGGACGATCGGAATAATTGAAAGACCCTTTCCGGCTTTCCCTTCGGAAGGGAAGAGAAGAGGATAAGGAGGGTGTCGGTAGTTGATAGTTGATAGTTGATTTCTGGGTTCTGCCGAGGTCACGCTCTATCTGTTGCGTAGCATACAACAACTCCAATGGCTCCAAATCGGTTTGCAGGGCGACACATATATTAAGATACTCGTTGTCCGACTCGTAGCCGACCGGCATGGAATAGTAATCCTCCGACCGGCGAAGGATGGTGCCACAACGTTCCGAAAGCAAACGGCATGCCTCATCTATATACCGATGACGTGGGTGGATATTGCTGCCTAAGGATAAATAAACGGTCATAACAAATGCAAAGGTACAACTTTTTTTGCGTATATCAAAAAAAAAGTGTAACTTTGCAGACAAAACAAACCATTTATGAAACGCTTACTACTCATCGGTTGTGTGATGGCAATGACTCTCACGCTGTCGGCACAGGAGATAAGCGAGCAATACCTCGCTTACATAGAACGCTACAAAGACATCGTCCTGCAACAGGAAAAAGAATACGGCATACCCGCCGCTATTACGATGGCGCAAGCCCTATTGGAGTCGTCTGCAGGGCAAAGCGAATTGGCGGTGAACGCCTACAACCACTTCGGTATCAAATGCACCTCGGATTGGCGCTGGGAAACCTATACGCACGATGATGATGCCAACGGCGAGTGCTTCCGCAAATACTACGAGCCCGAAGACTCGTTTATTGACCACTCTCTGTTCCTTAAACGCCCCCGTTATGCGTCTCTGTTTGAGTTGGGCGACAAGGATTACAAGGGTTGGGCAAAAGGGCTCCGCAAATGCGGTTATGCCACCGATTCCCGCTACCCCGACAAACTAAGTCGGAGGCCAAGCGGTCTTAGGAAGACAAATGTC
>JAZUGJ010000042.1:0-4694 GCA_045641145.1 Paludibacteraceae bacterium | reverse complement strand
CGCTTGGCCTCCGACTTCTCGGAATCTGGTCCATACGGTTGCTGACAATCGCCAAAGCATCGGCATACAAAGTCATGTCGGTCAATAGTACCAACACTTTCTGGTGCTTCTGCACGGCAAAATACTCAGCCGCAGCCAGCGCCATATCAGGGATAAGCAGACGCTCTACGGCAGGGTTCTCGGTTGTATTGACGAAAGACACAATACGATCCAGCACACCGGCGTTGGCAAACACATTCTTGAAATAGAGGTAGTCATCGTTGGTCAAACCCATACCGCCCAAGATAATCTTATCCACCTCGGCGCGCAGTGCCACATTTGCCATCACTTGGTTATAGGGTTGGTCCGGGTCGGCAAAGAAAGGAATCTTCTGACCCGACACAAGCGTATTGTTCAAGTCGATACCGGCTATACCCGTGGCAATCAGTTCGGACGGTTGTTTACGGCGTACGGGATTCACGGACGGACCGCCAATCTCAATCTCCTCACCCTCGACAGCAGGTCCGCCATCAATCGGGTCGCCATAAGCGTTGAAGAAACGCCCTGCCAATTGATCACTGACTTTGAGCGACGGGGCTTTGCCCAGGAACACCACTTCGGCATCGGTAGGAATACCCTCGGTGCCTTTAAACACCTGCAGGGTTACCTCATCACCCATAATCTTAACGACCTGCGCCAATTTGCCGTTGACGGTGGCAAGTTCGTCATTACCTACTCCTTCGGCTTTCAGCGTACAAGTTGCTTTCGTAATCGCCGTGATTTGCGTATAAATCTTTTGAAATGCTTTTGCCATAGTCGTTATCCTTTTATTTGCTTTTCAGCAAGAAGTTCATTCAATTTGGATTGGTAGTTCTCAAAGTCCGCGCTGTGGAACTCGCTATAGTTCATCTGTTTGCACAGGTTGATAATACGCTTGAAATAATCCACAACATCCAAGAAATTGTCAAAGTCGTAGTCCGAGCGGCAGATACCCATTACAAGGTCCAACATATAGCGTTGGCGCTCCAAGGGGCAGACTGCATCAATCTTGTCAAAGGCATCTTGTTGCAAGATAACAAAGTCTATCACCTCCGATTTCCAGAACTCCTCGTGATAATCCACCGGCACACCGTCATCACCTAAGATATTGATTTGCTCTTGTATCTCTTTACCGCGTTGCAGATAGGTTTTCATCTCATTCACCTTGCCAATCCATTGGTCGTCAATCAGGTTGGAGATATACTCTGCAAATTCGGGGTACTCAATATATTTGGAATAAGAGTCAATCGGATTGACAGCCGGATAGCGTTTGTGGTCGGCACGGGCTTGTTCCAACGCATAGAAGCAGCGTGCCACTTTCTTGGTGCCTTCCGTAACGGGTTCTTTCAGGTTACCGCCGGCAGGCGATACCGTACCGAGGAAAGTAACCGAACCTGTCTTACCGTTGTTCAAATACACATAACCCGCACGAGCGTAGAAAGCACCGATAATAGCAGACAAGTCCATCGGGAACGCGTCCTGACCGGGCAACTCCTCCATACGGTTGGACATCTCACGCAACGCCTGTGCCCAACGGCTGGTTGAGTCCGCCATCAACAGTACACGCAGTCCCATTGAGCGATAATATTCGGCTATCGTCATAGAGGTATAAACAGATGCTTCACGCGAAGCGACAGGCATATTGGACGTATTGGCAATAATAATGGTACGTTCCATCAGTTTGCGACCGGTATGCGGGTCTTCCAGTTCGGGGAACTCGGTAAAAGTCTCCACAACCTCGTTGGCACGCTCACCGCAGGCAGCGATAATAACGATATCTGCCTCCGCCTGTTTGGAGATAGCATGTTGAAGAACCGTCTTACCTGTACCGAAAGGACCGGGGATAAAGCCCGTACCACCCTCACAGATAGGGTTGGCGGTATCGATTGTACGCACACCTGTCTCCAACAGCTTGAAAGGACGCGGTTTGCTCTTGTAGGCAAGAATGGCTTTCTTAACGGGCCATTTCTGCACCATCGTTACTTTATGGTCATTGCCTTCGGCATCCGTCAGCACCGCTATTGTGTCTTCTATTTTATATTCGCCGGCAGCCACGATGCTCTTAATGATATAGATGCCTTCAAATACGAAGGGCACCATAATCTTGTGGGGTTGGTGATTCTCATCCACTTCACCCAGCCAAGCAGCCGCTTCCACCTTGTCACCGACTTTGGCAATCGGAGTGAAATTCCATTTTTTATCCTTGTCCAGCGGATAGTTATACTCACCGCGCTTGAGGAACACGCCGGTCAGTTTGTCCAAATCGTTCTGCAGACCGTCGTAGTTACGGCTCAGCAGACCGGGACCGAGTGTTACTTCCAACATGTGTCCGGTAAATTCCACCAAGTTACCTACTTTCAGTCCGCGGGTTGATTCAAACACTTGGACATACACATTCTCGCCGGTAACCTTAATTACCTCTGCCATCAGTTTGGTTTCTCCAACGCTGATGTAGCAGATTTCGTTTTGCGATACGGCACCATCTACCACCACCGTTACGAGGTTGGAGATAATACCCTTAACTTTACCTGTTGTCATATCTAGTCTATTTTAATTCCTTTTTTAAAGTCCGCCACAATATCACGGAACACTTTTTCGCCGGTTTCCCGAGTCAGCATATCCCAGCGACAGAGCATTTGCAACTCTAAATAGTACGCCAGCACATTCTCCAACGAGAAAGACACCATCTCGGTATGCTCTTCCAACCATCCGAATCGGACAGCGTCTATTTGGCGTTCCCGTTCATAAAGGTTGCTAATCTGACTGATTTGCTTAATCTCGGGAGCCACATCCGTTGGCATTTCTCCCAGGATATTTTTCTTGGGATCAAAACCATGTTTGCGGCATATCTCGGCAGTCAGTATATTGTTCAAATCGCGATTGAATGCCTGCCATTCCAGAATGAACGGACACACTCCGTACGAGGCACGCAAGCGCAACAAACGCAGTTGCTCCTTGTCCGCCTCAGTCAGGGTCTCCGCCAGCAGGTCGTCCAATGCCGCCATTGTCATGGGGGCCTGTTCACCTGCCTTCAGTTCCGGCAAACTCGCTATTAAATATTCATAGCCCATAGTTTATCTAGTTTTCTAGTTACCTAGTAATCTAGTTTTTAGTTTCTTAAAACAGCAGTTCTATCAACTGTGGTCTTAGAAACTCCTTGAAATATGCCACGAACTCCGCCTCGCCGAATGACAGTTTATAGCCGCCTTTTTCGGGCTTGAGTTGGAAATCGGTTTTCAGACCCTTCACTTCATTAATCTGCACCCCTTTATCCAACAATCCTTTGGCGTTAGCAGCGAAATAGGACTTCAGTGCTTCGGCATCTTTGGCGTCAATCTCCACCTTACCGTCTTTCGCCATCGCTTCTGCCATTTTAAGAATAACTTGCTGCATAAACTTGGGGTCTGCAGTAGCGGCTTTCACGCTTGCTTCCACCACTTTGCCGTTTACCATGTCCGTAATCTCTGTCTTGAGCGCGTTCATGCTTTGCTCTGTAAACATTCTGAGTTCGGAGCGGGTGTGTTCGTCCAATTCCTTGGCTTTCTGCTCGGCTTTCTGCATCCGGGCAAGCGCATCGGCTTGGGCTTTCTCCAAAATGGATTTTGCTTCCGCTTCCGCTTTGGCAATAATGGCTTGGGCTTGTTGATTGCCCTTTTCTACGCCCTCTGCATAGATTTTGTTGGTGATTTCTTCCAGTTTCATATCAATAGATTTTATAGTTTTTATCCGTTTAAATCATAGCCGTAATGTTTCAATCGGCTTTGATTGCTGCGCCAATCCTTATCCACTTTGACAAATAGTTGCAAGAATACCTGTTTTTGGAAAAATTGCTCTATCTCCTTGCGGGCTTGAGTGCCTACTTTTTTTAAGGCACTACCCTGCTTGCCGATAATGATACCTTTTTGGCTATCGCGCTCCACATAAATGACGGCACCTATACGAATCAGTGCGTCCGCTTCCTTAAACTCCTCCACTTCCACCTCCACGCTATACGGAATCTCCTTGTCGTAGTTAAGCAGTATTTTCTCGCGGATTATCTCGTTCACAAAGAACCGCGCGGGTTTGTCCGTCAGTTGGTCTTTATCGAAAAAGGGCGGACATTCCGGCAAAGCATCCCGGATTGCTTTAAACAATTGCTCCACACCGAATTTTTCCTTTGCCGATATAGGGTACACTTCCGCTTCCGGCAGTTCCTTATGCCAATAATCGACCAGACTTTCCAGAGTTTGCTGGGTAGTCAGGTCTATTTTATTGATCAGCAGGAATACTTTTGTACCTGCGGCTGCCATTTTCTTCACTTTCTCCAGGAAATCGGCATTTTTGTCGGGTGTGTCCTGTACATCGGTAACATATAGCAACACATCGGCATCCACTAACGCCGAGCGGGAAAATTCCAGCATCTGCTCCTGCAACTTGTAGTTAGGATGCAGCACACCCGGTGTATCCGAATAGACTATTTGGAAATCATCGCCGTTCACAATGCCCATAATCCGGTGGCGCGTCGTTTGCGCTTTGGATGTAATAATCGACAATCTTTCGCCCACCAAAGCGTTCATCAAAGTCGATTTACCCACATTAGGATTTCCCACTATATTGACAAAACCGGACCGGTGCATAGTTCCACTTTTATAGCGATAGGTAATTTCGACTGCAAATATACAAAGAATTTTTGGAAT
>JAZUGJ010000041.1:0-13595 GCA_045641145.1 Paludibacteraceae bacterium | reverse complement strand
TCACCCGGGATACGGGCAATATTCTTGATAGCAATCAAGCCGTCATGCACCTCCGGTACTTCCTGTTCAAACAAGCGTTGCAAGAACAAAGGGCTGGTACGACTAAGAATAATCTTAGGATTCTGATTTTTATTATCCACTTGCACTACCACGGCACGGACGGTATCGCCCTTGCGGTAATAGTCGGTCGGAATCTGATTCTGCTTAGGCAAATAAAGTTCATTGCCATCTTCGTCCAAAAGGAGCATTTCCTTTTTCCAAACCTGATAGAGTTCTCCGCTAACGACCTGACCCAACATATCCGAGTAACGGAGATAGATATTTTCCTTCTGGAGCTCCATAATCTTCGAAGCCAATGTTTGGCGGAGATTAAGAATCATTCGCCGTCCAAAACTGGCAAACTCCACCTTATCGGTAAAGTCCTCCCCCACCTCAATTTCGGGGTCAGATTTGCGTGCTTCACTGAGTTCGACCTGGTTATCGGGGTCAGCCACATCACCATCCTCCATAACAAGGCGGTTGCGGTAAATCTCCAAATCACCCTTGTCGGGGTTAATGATAACATCGTAGTTGGCGTCGGTGCCGTACACTTTGGCGATAACACTACGGAACGAATCCTCCAAGACATTGATAAATGTTTGGCGGTCAATGTTTTTGAGTTCTTTAAACTCGGAGAAAATGTCAATCAAATTGATTGAATCTTGCGATTTAGCCATAAAATTATATTATTTTTTTCGATTATTCGACATTTAGACAATTCGGGATTATTTATACTTTGAGGTCGTAGCGGATATATTTGATATCGCCGTACCCGAATGTGAGGGACTGCACCTCTTTTTTGACGGCAATATCTACCACAAATGAATCATCGTCCACCGAGACCAACTGACCATGCAGTTTCTTTCCCTCATTGGTCAGCAGTTCAACCGCATGCCCCAAATTCTTTTGGAATTGTATCTTCGTTTTGAACGGGTCGGTGATACTGACACTACCCACTTCCAAACTATAATCGTCCTTGTCGCCCAATTGCTCGACCAAATAGCGGTTGAGGTCGGCACAAAAATCAACATCCACGACGCCGAGCCGATCCACCTCAACGAGAATGTTTTGCTCATTGTCAATGTGCAAAGTCTGCAAGGCATAATCCGTCTTCTGCAAATATGCCTGTACCAGATTTTTTACCTGTTCTTCGGTAATCATTCGACAATTGTTTTTAGTTGTTTATTTCGCTTTTTACTACGAACTGAGGGAACCTATTCGGGTCCCCTCATTCAATTTCGACTACAAAGATACAACAAATATTTGAAATGTGCAAACTTTAAGTGCAAAAAATAGATTTTTATGGTCTAAAAATCGCGTTATTGCCGATTTTGCAGTGATTAGCGTCTGCCACCGCCGGAAAAACCGGCACTGCGGGAAACACCTCCGCCAGAGAATCCGCCACCGCGACTGCCACCACTATAACCGCCGCCTCCATAGGATGCGCTTCTGCCTCCGCCACTATAGCCACCGCCGGAATAACTTGCGCTACGGGAACCGGCATTGGAATAAGCGGCACTACGCGAACCTCCGCTATAGGAACTGCTATACCCTGCACTGCTTCTTGAAGGAGCAGATGCGGAAGACATACTGTGAGAGGGTGCGCTTGAGCGCGAGGTGCCACTATATGCACTACTATTCCTTGAAGGAACGGAAGCAGACACAGATGAACTGCGGGTTGCCCCCGACGAAGCCGTACTGCGAGGAGCGGCAGAAGATGTTCGCATGGTACCCGTTGAACGAGGTGCAGATGCCATCGAAGCCGACGAAACAGACGAGCGTGTAGTGCGACTGCCATAGTTATTGCTGCGACCGGTTGCCGTTGCGCTGCCACGCGATACAGGGGCTGCCGAACTACGCATGCCACGAGAAGAAGCCGTATTGTGGCTCAACTCACGAGCGTTGGCCTTACCTGTACGCTCCGCAAAAGAGCGGTTACCTGCAGTGCGCGCATGGTCTGCGCGGGAAGCAGTGCGGCTGATTTGCGAACCACGCGGAGATGCCGCTCGCGCATAACGATAGGAGCAACGGGGGTGGTCATAATGGTACACATAGATGTGGGAGCAATATGTGGCATACGGCCAACAGGGGAAAGGAGCATACCAACCAGGCCAGTAACCCCAGTACCAAGGCGATACATAGCAAGTCCAATAAGGTCCCCAAAACCAATCAAAGATAACAGGTCTATAGATATACACCGGCTCAATAACATAGTTGGTACCATACAGATAGGTATCTCCAACCACTTGCACGGTCGTTGTGCCGTCATTCTGCTTCTCCACATAAATGGAAGCCACATCTTGGAATATATCCTTTGCCAACACGGCTTGAATCAGAACAACATGCATATTATCCTCCTTGACTTCGACTACACGCAGGTAATCGACCGTACCGTCACCATTCAAGTCCAGATTGCTCAAGTGCGTATCTTCGGCGTTGAGTTTCTGTTCGAACTCGTCCAAATCCTTCACTTCACCAAACAAAGTCGCCACCGCTTTGAGGTCCAAGTTCTCGCTAATGTCCTCGTTTGTGGCTTCAACCGTTACTTTGTCTTCCGCCTGTGTCATGGCAGCCCCGCCTATCAGCAAGGAAGCCATCAAAAACATCCATTTTTTCATAAGCCATACATTTTTAGAGTTTAACCTGCGGCACTATACCAGTACCAATTCATGATTCATCTTCTCCTTTTTCGTCCGCATATAGCGCTCATTATACGGATTAGGAACAATCTCTATCGGTATGTTCTCTACAATATCTATGCCATAACTTTCCAAACCCAATCGTTTCACAGGGTTATTAGTCATCAAACGGAGTTTGCGCGCACCCATTTGGCGCAGTATTTCCGCCCCTACTCCATAGTCCCGTTCGTCGGGTTTGAAACCCAAATGGACATTGGCTTCCACCGTGTCATCTCCCTGCTCCTGAAGTTTGTAGGCGCGAATCTTATTCATCAAACCAATACCGCGTCCTTCCTGATTCATATAGACGAGAATACCGCAGCCCTGCCGGTCAATCATCTGCATCGCACGGTGCAACTGTTCGCCACACTCGCACTTGCGCGAACCGAATATGTCACCCGTGGCACAACTGGAATGCACACGGCACAAGACAGGGTCATTTTCACTCCAAGTGCCTTTTGTCAGGACAACATGCTCCAAACCGGTGGTCAAATCGCGGAAAGGAGTGAGCATAAAATTGCCCCATAAAGTGGGAAGCGAGACCGTTTCGCCGCGCTCCAGACTGATTTCCGGTTTGATTTCTTTCTGTTCCCCATTCGCCATGCGATAGGTAATAAGGTCTTTTATAGAAATGAGTTTCAAGCCATATTGCTTCGCGACCTGTTCCAACTGAGGCAGACGCGCCATAGTGCCGTCCTCGTTCATTATTTCAATCAACGCAGCAGCAGGGCGCAGTCCACTCAAACGGCACAAATCAACCGCCGCCTCCGTATGACCAGCCCGCTCCAAAACGCCACGCGCCTTGGCATAGAGAGGATTGATATGTCCCGGACGACCGAAAGTGGATGCCGTGGAAGCAGGGTCACTCAACGCCAAGATAGTCGCCGCACGGTCATGGGCACTGACACCGGTGGTGCACCCGTCCAATTTATCCACCGTGACAGTGAAAGGCGTGCCCAACATGCTGGTATTGTTTGCCACCTGATGAATCAGACCCAATTCGGCGCAACGAGTTTCAGGCAGCGGGGCACATAGCACACCGCGCCCATGTTGCAACATGAAATTGACTTTTTCAGGCGTGATTTTCTCAGCAGCAATAATGAAATCACCTTCATTCTCTCTATCCTCATCGTCCACCACGATGACAAAATCACCGTTTCGGAAAGCAAGCAATGCGTCCTCTATTTTATCCATGTCTGTATTTGTATGCTTTAAGTTGCTGTATTTTCGTTTTTATATCTTGCACCAAGCGTTCATAGACTTTCAGCCACACTTCAGGATTGAACAGTCCGGAGTCGGTAGCCGCCTTATAAGTCAAGAAAACACCTATCGGCAGCAATACCGCAGAACTGAGCCACATACCCTGCCAAACAGGCCATAACGCCTCACGCGCCATTTTATAGCCCGTATTATCAATGATGTAATAAATGATAAACATCACTACCGAAATAACGATAGGCGCGCCTAAACCACCTTTGCGGATAATAGCCCCTAACGGAGCCCCGATAAAGAAGAAAATAAGGCACGCAAAACTGAGCGTATATTTGCGGTGCAACTCAATCTGGTGCTTGCGGATATAACTATTATAATCTTCCAGCAGGACCGTATTGTAGGCAATTTGATCCCTTTGCGCCTTGGCTTTATCAACCGCCGCCTCATACGCCCGTCGCATTTGATGGGCATTCAGTGTGGCGCGAAGCTGCTCTATATCAAAAAACTTTCGCTGTTCGCTATCTACCGCCCCCAATTCGCGCCCGCGCATGCGCTCTCTACCGAAATAGCGGTTCGTTATCAAATCCTCTCCTTGTGCCGCGGCGCGCTCACCGCTCAACAGAGAAACCGAATCAATAGACGCCACCAACTGACGGACATTCTTACTGACATGCTGGTCGTCCAAAACCGACTCGTCATAGCGGGTTAATTCCGTATTGAAATCAATGAGCACCTGTTTTTCCTGAAAAGTCTCACGCCGATACGGTACACTTTCCGAAGCAGACAGGGTATGCTGTTGTTCCAAATTTTCAAAACTTTCACCGCTATACAATTTTAGGATCAAATAGCGGTTGTCATCCGTAAAATAAACACGCCCGGAATCTGCCATTGTTACGCCGGCATTCTCGAAACCGTTGGAATAGTCATAAATCATCATGTCTTCCATAAGTCCCGTACGGGGATTCTTTTGGTGGACATAGATATTGTATCCCTGTACGCCGTCGTAAAACTCCGCCACGGGAATATCCAATTCCGGCGACTTCTGACGCAAAGAGAAAATAAGCGCCCACAGTTTGGACTGCGAAGCGGGGAGGACATAATTAGAAAAGAAAAATGCCGATACTGCGATGATGCCGATAAAGATAGTCAGCGGTCGCATGATACGAAACAGACTGACCCCAGCCGATTTCATTGCTATCAGTTCAAATTTCTCGCCCAAGTTGCCAAACATCATCAAACTCGCCAACAGGATAGCCAACGGGAGTGCCAAAGGAATGACACTCATGGTGGCATAGACAAAAAACTCCATCAAGACGGACAACTCAACCCCTTTGCCGACCAAATCGGTTACATGCATCCATAGAAACTGCATCAACAAAATGAAGCAACAAATCATGAAGGTCAGGATAAACAACCCCATGAAATTACGCAACATATAGATATCCAGTTTCTTAAGCATGCCGACTATCCTTCCAAATCCTCCGAGAAAAAGCCGATGGGCAACAAATCAGCAGCATTGTCGAACATATATATTTCCTTGCTGCCATACAAAAGGACACGCATGGGTTTGCCAAAACGGTGTTCCGTTTCCAACATGACTTGTCTGCAAGAACCGCACGGAGTGCCCGGATTCTCTGTGAAATGTCCATTTGTGAAACAGGCAATAGCCAACGCCGATACAGGCACATCCGGGTAATTGGCATTCGCAGCAAACAGCGTAGTGCGCTCTGCACACAAGCCGGACGGATAAGCGGCATTCTCCTGATTACTGCCTCTAACAATGACACCATTCTCCAACAAAGCCGCCGCCCCGACTTGAAAATGGGAATACGGGCTATATGATTTTTGGGTCATCTCTTTAGCAATGTCCAGCAAACGGCGATCTTCGTCATTTAATTCGTCCCATGTATAGGACTTCAGATTGGTTTTGATACAAAGTTTTTTCATATTGTCTATAAAAATCCGCTTCTTATCCAAATTAGCACGCAAAGATACTACTTTTTCCGCATATTTGCAAATTTTCGCCTCAAAAAATGCCGTGCCTAAAAATTTTGCCGAATAAATTTTCACATACGGATAATTTTTACTATTTTTGTACTCTGTAATCGGAAAACACACCAACAAAATGACTATTACCGACCGTTTTTTACACTATGTAGCGATTTGGACAACCTCCGACACCACGACGCACACCACCCCATCTACCGCACGGCAATGGGATTTAGCGCGGTATTTGGAACAGGAATTGAAAGAACTGGGATTGCAAGATGTGATGCTGGACGAGAACTGCTACTTAACAGCCACTCTGCCCGCCAATACGGACGAGAAGAAGCCCACCATCGGCTTCATTGCCCACATGGACACCGCTCCCGACGCATCGGGCGAACATGTGCAGGCGCGAATAGTGGCTAACTATGACGGAAAAGATATTGTTCTCCATGCAGAGAAGAACATTATTTTAGAAGTCAGCCGCTATCCGGAAATACGCCATTACAAAGGGCAGGACATTATCGTAACGGACGGTACCACCCTATTGGGTGCCGATGACAAAGCAGGCATTGCCGAGATAGTCAGTGCGATGGACTATCTGATTCAACATCCAGAGATCAAACACGGCACAATCCGTATCGGTTTCACACCGGACGAGGAGATTGGCGAAGGCCCCGACCACTTTGACGTACAGCGTTTCGGTGCCGATTGGGCATATACAATGGACGGCGGCGCAATCGGAGAACTGGAATATGAGAATTTTAACGCTGCGTTGCTGAATGTGACTATTCACGGTGTTAATGTACATCCCGGTTACGGTTACCAGAAAATGAAGAACGCCCAACTAATCGCCCACCGATTTGTCAGCATGCTGCCCGCCGACGAGACTCCCGCCGAGACCCAGGGGTATGAGGGCTTTTTCCACTTGATTGAGATGTCAGGAAATGTGGAAGAAGCGCATCTGACCTTTATTATACGCGACCATGACAGAGACCATTTTGAGGCAAGGAAAATGCAAATCAAAACGATTGCCCAGACGCTTAACAACCAATTCGGCGCAGGGACGATAGAAATTGAGATGCGGGACCAGTACTACAACATGCGGGAGAAAATAGAGCCCTGTATGCATGTGGTTGATTTAGCCATGCGAGCCATGGAAGAAGCCGGTCTAACACCCAAAGTGCAGCCCATTCGCGGCGGTACGGACGGCGCACGGCTCAGTTTTATGGGACTGCCTTGCCCGAATATATTTGCCGGAGGCGAGAATTTCCACTCCCGTTTTGAATATCTGCCCATTCCCAGTATGGAAGCAGCCATGAAAGTTATACTAAACATCATACAATTATGTTAAAAACCACCCCATTTACCGAGACCCACATTGCGTTGGGCGCACGCATGGCAGAGTTTGCCGGATTCAATATGCCTATTCAGTACCCCACCGCCATTCAAGAGGAACACCGCATTGTCCGCGAAGGAGTTGGCGTATTTGATGTCAGCCACATGGGCGAGTTTTGGGTCAAAGGCGAGAAAGCCCTTGATTTCCTACAATATATCACCACGAATGACGTCAGTCGCTTGGATGCGGGTAAGGCACAATACACCTGTTTTCCAAACGGTAAGGGGGGTATTGTAGATGACCTTATTATATATAAGTACTCCACCACCAAGTATCTCTTGGTAGTCAATGCCGGCAATATAGACAAAGACTGGGCATGGTGCTTGGAGCACTCCAAATCTTACGAAGGGCTGACACTTGAAAACGCGAGCGATAAATACGGTCAATTAGCCGTACAGGGGCCTAAAGCCACCGAACTGCTGCAACGCCTGACCGATGCCGATTTGAGCGCAATACCCTACTATTCCTTCCGCGAATGGTCCTTCGCAGGCGTGCAAGGCGTGCTATTGAGCAATACGGGCTATACGGGTGCCGGCGGATTTGAGTTGTATTTCCTAAAAGAGAACGGTATGCAGATTTGGAATGCGCTGTTTGAGGTCGGCAAAGAATTCGGTTTGGCTCCTATCGGTTTGGGCGCACGCGACTCGTTGCGCCTGGAGAAATGGTACTGCCTGTACGGACACGATATAGATGACACGACATCGCCTCTGGAAGCAGGTTTAGGTTGGATTACCAAGTTTGACGCCAAAGATTTCATTGACAAAGACTACCTGCTAAAACAAAAAGCAGAAGGCATAACGCGCAAGTTGGTACATTTTGAAATGCAAGAGCGTGCCATTCCTCGCAACGGCTATCCTATTTGTGACGCAGAAGGGAAGGAAATAGGTCATGTTACCTCCGGTATTATGCTGCCAACCACCAAAGTGGGAATAGGCATGGGATATGTGCAAAAGGCGCATGCAGCCAAGGAAAATACCATCTATATCAATATCCGCGAGAAACTTATTCCTGCAAAAATTGTATAAATTTGCAGAAAAATTTGGTATTTTGCAAAAAAAGCAGTACCTTTGCAGCGTGAATTGAGTTCAACTCAATGACGGAAAGTAGTTCAGCCCGGTAGAATGCCTGGTTTGGGACCAGGTGGTCGCAGGTTCGAATCCTGTCTTTCCGACCATTCAGCGCGTAACTCGTTGAAAATGACTGACAAAGTCGAAAACAGAAGAATAAATTATGCACCAATAATTGTGGAGTCCATAATTATAATGCTAATTTATTCTTTTGCTGTATTATGTTATTAACATAGGCAATCATCGGGCAAAAGACATGTGTCTTGCATTATACAATTAAAAATTGTAGTTTCTGCAAAAAAACTTGCATATTCCAAAAATTCTTTGTACTTTTGTAACGCAAATCACGCCGGGGGATTATGTCATGTCTCTTAGGCGGGGTTGGCAGACATAATTAAAAGCGTTTACTGACGCTTGTTCTTGGTAATCGAAATCTAGCAGTTTCACATGTGATCAAGAATAAGACAGATGTAGATGCTCATGGGGAATATCCCTTAATCGGTTGTACCGTTTTGGTATGCCTTTTAGTTCGTATATTCCGGCGTGAGATTCTGCGTTGTCATTCTATCACATAGGTTTTGCTAGAACCTCGATTACGGAATGACAAAGGTAAGAGTTCCACGCTTTTTTATTGTACCACGCTTGGCGGAATTCACAGGCAATAAAAGGTTGCGCACGACACGAATAAGTGTAGAAATTATGAAAAGAAAAGATTTCCTTTGGTATCATTGGGTGTTGTTGGGAATAGCAATGCTCGGTGTTTTGGGTTGCTTTATTCCATGCTTTAAGTCTTGTTGTCTTCACAAGTTTTCTTTTATTATCAACTGCTTAAATTTATCCGTACTTGCGATTACGGCTTTTGCAGCGCTGCTTGTATATCATAGAGGAAAGAAAATAGATGAGGCTAATTTTTTGCTGAAAATAAGAGACTCTTTGACGACAGAGAAAAATATGGATGTACATAGATTTTTTCACAAAGCAGGAACTGATGTTTCCAAACAGTTGACATATACAAATCAATTTACGATGAGTGCCGAGCTCCCTTTTGATGAGGTAGAATTGTATAATTATTTAGGCACACTTGAATTAGCGAATATATTGCTAAAGATGGACATTATACAAGATGCATCATTTAAAAGCCAGTTTGGTTATCGAATAGAGAACATCAACATCCAAGTAATCAACAAGATGATTGAAGGACAAAATGGTTATTGGGATGACCTAAAAGAACTTATTACTAAATTTGGATAAATTATAACTGATTATGAAAACGAAACTTTTTTCTTTATTAGTGGCACTTATCGCTGCCACAACCTTGTTTGCCAGCGACATCCAAGTGGATGGCATTTGGTACGATTTTGATAATACCAAACTTACTGCATCCGTCACTTATAGAGGTAGTACATCTTATAGTTATTCCAACGAATACACTGGTTCGGTAGTTATTCCTGCTTCTGTATCTTACAATAGCGAAACTTATTCTGTCGAAACAATTGGGGAGTGGGCTTTCGATGGTTGCAGTGGGCTGACCTCAGTAACCATTCCAAAGTCCGTCACCACGATTGGAGAGGGCGCTTTTTGGGATTGCACAGGATTGACTAAAACAAATTATACAGGCACAATTGCAGATTGGTGCAAAATTAAGTTTGACTTCCCCAATTCTACCAATCCTATATTTTATAGTCATAATTTCTATATCAACGACATAGAGGTAAAAGATTTGGTCATTCCGGAGAGTGTAACTGGAATTGCATATTATGCTTTTTATGGATGCAGCAGTTTGACCTCTGTAACGATACCGTCCTCCGTTACCACGATTGGAGATGATGCTTTCGGAGGTTGCAGTGGCTTGACTTCGGTAACGCTTGGCAATTCCGTCACAACGATTAGAACTAATGCTTTCTATAATGTCAATAATATTGTATATAGCGGTACAGCCACAGGTTCTCCTTGGGGTGCCAAATGTGTCAATGGCTATGTAGAAGGTTATTTGGTATATAGTGATGCTACAAAAACAAAATTGTGTGGTTGTTCTTCTGCTGCCACAGGAGCAATCACTATTCCCAATTCTGTTACAACGATTGGGAAAAATGCTTTCGAAGGTTGCAGAGATCTGACTTCCGTAACTATTCCCAATTCTGTCACAACGATTGGGAAAAATGCTTTCGAAGATTGCAGCGGTTTGACTTCGGTAACCATTCCAAAGTCCGTTACAAAAATTGAAAGTGGTGCTTTTAGAGAATGTATTGGATTGACATCAGTAATAATTGGAGATTCTGTCACGACAATCGGTGACTCTGCCTTTTATCATTGTGTAGGAATGAACTCAATTACTATTGGTAGTTCGGTTCGAAAAATAGGATACCAAGCTTTTAGAGAATGTACCGGATTGACAAAAACAAACTATACCGGCACAATTGCAGATTGGTGCAAGATAAAGGTTCGTATTGCTGATAATACAATATACTATAGTCATAATTTCTATATCAACGATGTTGAGATAAAAGATTTAGTTATTCCAGACGGGGTAGATACGATTGGCAATAATGCTTTCTATGGTTGCAGCGGTTTGACCTCGGTAACCATTCCTAATTCGGTTACAACGATTGGAGAGGACGCTTTCAGAGATTGTACTGGTTTGACCTCAGTAACAATTCCCTATTCAGTTGAAACAATTCAAACACTAGCTTTTTGGGGATGTAAAGGACTGAAATCAGTAACAATCCATTCAAACAAAATTTGTCAAGATTATGATATGAACAGCACCTTTGGTACGCAAGTAGAAGAATTTATTATTGGCGATTCTGTAACAACCATTGGAGAAGATGCATTCTATATAAATGTTTTATACAACTACAACTAGTTGAACGCCGTAACTTTTGGTAAGTCCGTTAAAAAAATTGGGGATTATGGTTTCTCCGGATGCGCGTCAATAACATCAATGACGAGTTATGCAATTACGCCTCCTACATGTGGTACAAAGTGCTTTAACTATGTAGATAGATCCATACCTGTTTATGTGCCGGCACAATCATTAGATGCCTATAAGCAAGCAGATACATGGAAAGAGTTTTGGAACATTCAACCTATTGAAGATACGGGAATAGAAGAACTATTTATGAATTCATCACATTCCCAAGTGACTAAACTCATGAAAGGAGGTCAACTCCACATCCGTCATAATAACAAAATATACAATGTCCTCGGCAATGAATTAAGGTGATAATTCACTAATCGGACAAACTAACATAATTATTAACTAACAAAATTACAAAACAACGAAAAAGATTTTTTCTTTCGTCATAATACCGTTGTTTTCGATAAAAATAATTTCTTAAAGCAACACAACAAACAAGAGGAGACCGAAATCTCCTCTTGTTTGTTTTGTTGCTTTGCTAGTGGACTAGTTTACTAGGACACTAGGAGACTATGGCAATAGAGGACTGGGGAAATAGGACACTAGGGAATGCATTCCTACCCTGCCAAATAACTCAATAGATACGCGATGACTGGAAAAAAGTCCAATGTCAGGATTGGAGAGGAAATCCGTTACTTATAGAAAGTCCGAATGGTATCCAGTGCGGCTGAAAGGTCGGAGACCTCAGTCAGGCGGCTGTCTAACGGGCACTGACCGTCGCCCTGCTTATTGACGATATAAGGCACTTCATCATCTGCATGCAGTACAATACCGGCATTCTCCAAAAGTTCACGGGCAGGCGTGCAAACGGTATGTGTATAGACTTCACGCACTTTGCCAGCCACCATCAACCACGCTGCAGCACGACCCACCGTCTTGTCCGCCAAAACAGCCCCTGCCAGACGGTCGCTATCCTGCAAAGCCAACAAGTCACGCACTCCATGTTGCGTGTAAAAAGTGGTAATACCGCGGTTACGCACTACACACGAATAGCCATTACTGTCCAGCAGCGCGAGAAGATCGTTGTCTATGTGTACAAGATTATATTCGCGGCTTCCAAGACCAATCTCGGCAGCACGCTCTATAGTGCGCAGACCATGACGCGAATTGATGCGTTCAATGAGAGCAGCGGCATTGTCATCGTCCTTAGAGGGGTAATGGAATACCAAATCGACACATGCCTGATCCAATGCCACAGGGTCTAACGAAGCCAAAATACCGATGTCACGCATTTCGGGAGCGGCAGGGTGACCGTCGCAGTCGCAATCTACAGACAGGTTATTGACCACATTGATATAGACGATACGCTCACCATTGCCGAAATAGGTATGCACCGACTGTGCGGCAGCAGCCATCGACTCCAAGAAAGCGATTTGGTCAGATGTATGTTCCCACATGATTTCCGTATCTTCCGTATAACCGGCTGTGTGAATATATGCCTTTCCCGCACGGGAAGCGATACCAATGGACTGGTTTTTCAGTACGCCACCGAAACCGCCCATCGTATGCCCCTTGAAGTGAGCCAGGTTAATCATAAAATCATAGTTGGCGAGGTGGTTGCCTACGATGTTGTAGTGCAGATGAGCCGTGTCCTGAACAGGAAGACGCATCTCCCCCTCTTCGTCCATCAAGTCACAGGGAGCGATGGCGGTAAAACCATGGTCGCGGAAGGTCTGCCAGTGGTCAGCCGACTCAAAGCGTTTGCCGTGATAAGCCGTATTGCACTCAACGATAGTGCCATTCACCTCCTGCACCAAAGAGGCGATAAGAGACGGTTGCAGATAATGGTGTCCACCCGGTTCGCCGGTGGAAATCTTAACAGCCACCTTGCCTTCGGGTGTCACATTCAGGGCATGAAAGATACGCAACAGGGCTTCGGGAGAGATTTCCTGAGTCATATAAACAATAGGCAAACTGTCCTGCACAGGGCTGTCTTGTGCAGAAGTTGTTTTGTGTCCGCAAGCGGACAATGCAACAGTAGCAATTACTGCCAAAAAGAGATTTCTCATACGTTATTGGATTAATTTTGCAGCAAAGGTACTACAAAATTTCTAAATATGCAAATTTTGTGTGGAAAATCAAACCAACTCGGCGATAAAATAATACATCATCATACCGCAACAGATGAGTTTGAGAATGGTGCCCGTCAACAAGCCGACAAAAGAGCCCCACCCGCTTCTAAGGGCGGTGTGCAAATCTTTTTGGTTCAGCACCTCAAACAGCACGGCACCGACAAAGGGTCCGATAATGATGCCCCAAGGTCCCATAAACAGTCCGACAAGCAGACCGATGGTGCT
>JAZUGJ010000040.1:0-8270 GCA_045641145.1 Paludibacteraceae bacterium | reverse complement strand
GTTCAAACTCTACGCAATTACGATGTCGAAATAGAGTCCATCAAAGCCACTGTCGGTCCTACGGTAACGCTGTATGAGGTAGTGCCCAAAGCAGGTACGCGTATCAGCAAGATTCAGTCTTTGGAAAACGATATCATGCTTTCTCTTTCCGCCATCGGTATCCGTATTATTGCCCCCATGCCGGGTAAGGGTACGGTCGGTATCGAAGTACCGAATGAGAAGCCGCAGGTAGTGAGCATGCACAGCGTCATTGCTTCCAAGCGTTTCCAAGAGGAGCAGAAAATGAAATTGCCTGTCGTGATTGGCAAGACCATCACTAACGAGGTCTTTATGTTCGACCTTGCCAAGACGCCTCACTTGCTTGTTGCGGGTGCCACCGGTCAGGGTAAGTCGGTTGGCTTGAATGCCATCATCGCTTCTCTTATGTACAAGAAACATCCATCTGAACTCAAGTTCGTTTTGGTAGATCCCAAGATGGTCGAGTTCTCCATTTATAAACCCCTTATCCGCCATTATATGGCGGCTATGCCGGACCAGGAAGACCGCGAAATAATCATTACCGATTGCCAGAAAGTGATTAATACGCTCAATTCGCTGGTTATAGAAATGGAAGACCGCTACACGCTCTTGGCAGAAGCCAACTGCCGTAATCTGGAGGACTATAACGACAAGTTCAGTTCGCGCCACCTCAATCCCAACAAGGACATCGAGAACGAGCAGACCCACAAGATTCTGCATCACCGCTTTATGCCTTACTTGGTGGTTATTATTGACGAGTACGGCGATTTCATTATGCAGGCGGGTAAAGAGGTGGAGCGTCCTATTCAGCGTCTGGCGCAGAAAGCGCGTGCCGTTGGAATGCACCTCATTTTGGCTACTCAGCGTCCTGATGTCAAGATTGTTACAGGTACTATCAAAGCCAATATTCCTACCCGTATTGCCTTCCGCACTCAGTCTGTGGTGGATAGCCGTACCGTGTTGGATGCCAAGGGTGCCGACCAATTGATAGGTAAGGGCGATATGCTCTATTCGGGCGGCGGTTTGCTGACCCGTATCCAATGTGCGTTCATCGATACCCCCGAAGTCGAAGCGTTGGTCAATCATGTTAGCAATCAGCAACATTTCTTGGAACCCTACCGTCTGCCTGAATATGTTCCCGAAGGGCAGGAGGAAGCCAATAGCCCCGGCAGTGTCGATATGCACCGTCTGGACCCCATGTTTGCCGATGTGGCACGCTATGTGGTTAGCAAACAGGAGGGCTCTACTTCGCGCTTGCAGCGTGCCTTCGAAATCGGCTATAACCGTGCCGGTAAATTGTCCGACCAACTTGAAGCGGCGGGCATAGTCGGACCCAATAAAGGCCCTAAGGGACGCGATGTGTTGATACAGGATTTAGATTCGTTGGAACAGTTATTGCAACAGTTAGGCGTATGAAATTACTCGTTTTGTTGACGGCTTTGTCGTCGTTATTGACCACTTTGCAGACCAGGACGCTGCAATCGGATATATCCCTCTCTGTCCAGGAACAGGGACAGGCAGCCCTTACTTTTCCCGGTAAGATAGTTATGTTGGGCGAGCGTTTTAAGGCGCAAGCCAAGGGCTTTGAAGTGGCGTATGACGGTACTACCTTCTACCTCTATGATCCTGATGCCCGCGAACTGACTCTTTCTCGTCCCGGTAAGGAGGAACTGATGGCGGTCAACCCCATGCTCTATGCCAAGACGGTCAGCCAAGTCAGCGATATACGCGAGTCGGTCAATAAGGACGGCACCGTTACAACAGTGGTCGTCGTGCCCAAAGGTATGACGGACGAAATCAATAAGGTGACGCTCAAAATAAAGAACGCTACCGCTGCGGATGCCCTGTCTTACCCTCTGTCTGTTGAGATTAAGGAACCGACCCGCACCACCACATTGAAATTGAAAAACCCCGCTTATACACAAACAACACCTCTCTTCACCGTCAAAAAAGACGATGCTTATATCAACGATCTTAGATAATCAATTCATCAATTTACCAACTCACCAATGCAAACGAAGTGTCTTATCATCGGTTCCGGTCCTGCCGGCTATACGGCGGCTATCTATGCCGCGCGTGCTAATCTCTCTCCCGTGCTTATCGAAGGTCCCCAACTCGGCGGACAACTTATGATTACTACGGAGGTGGAGAATTTCCCCGGTTATCCCGACGGCGTTGAACCCTTCCGGATGATGGACGACCTGCGCCGTCAGGCGGAGCGTTTTGGTACGCAGTTCATCTCTGGTGTGGTCACCAAGGTCGATTTCAACTGTGCATCGTGCATTGACAACCGTCAACCGTATAAGGTTTGGGTCGAAGATACGAACCTTATCGAGGCATCCACGGTCATTATTGCCACGGGTGCATCGGCTAAGTTCCTCGGTATCCCGTCCGAGCAGGAATATAAAGGGCGCGGAGTGTCTGCTTGTGCCACTTGCGACGGCTTTTTCTACCGCAAGAAAACGGTGGCAGTAGTTGGTGGCGGAGATACGGCATGCGGCGAAGCCGAGTACTTGGCAGGGTTGTGCGAGAAAGTGTATCTGATAGTCCGCAAACCCTTCTTGAGGGCGTCACAGATTATGCAGGACCGTGTGCTGAATAATCCCAAGATAGAGGTGCTCTTTGAACATAACACGCGCAATCTGACCGGCGAAGGCAAGGTGCAGGGGGCTGACCTTATATATAAAATGGGTACACCTGAGGAGGAACTGCGTCATATCGCTATCGACGGTTTCTTCTTGGCTATCGGTCATAAGCCCAATACGGATTTGTTCCGTGATTACCTCGCGCTGGACGAAGAAGGATATATCATCACTCAGGGCGACTCTCAACAATGTTTTATGGCATCCGATTCACCGGTTCACCGGTTCACCGGTTCACCGGCACCAGGCATCTTCGCTGCCGGAGACTGCGCCGATCCCCATTACCGTCAAGCCATTGTGGCTGCCGGTTCCGGTTGTAAAGCCGCTATCGAAGCCGACCGCTACCTGAAATCACTCTAATAATTCCGTATTTTTAACTCTTTGATTTTCACTATATTCCTCGTGCCCGTATCGGGTGATTAATGGGTGATTAATAGGTGATTAATGGGTCGTTAATGGGTGATTTAGCAACGGTAGTGCTATTCCTGCACTACTCCTGTAGGAGATTTTTGCAAACAAAAAAAAGAGTCCTTTCGGGGACTCTTTTTGTGGTACCTCTTGGAGTTGAACCAAGGACACATGGATTTTCAGTCCATTGCTCTACCACCTGAGCTAAGGTACCTTGCGCTTTTTCGTCCGTGTCGCGAACTGATCCGATTGGTAGCCGCAGTGAAAAAGCGTGCAAAAGTACTACAAATTTTTGATATGTGCAAATTTTTCTTGCTTTTTTTTGAAAAAATGTGTACTTTTGCAGTACTTTTCTACATAAAATATGGAAATAAACCCCATCGCTTTTGCTCATAACGGCTTTTCTGCCAAGTTTGGTATTCCCCGTCAGTCGCGTGAGGGGAACAATATAGAAACACGCATTGTTTTTGAACCGTCTTATCGTATTCCTGACGCCTTGCGCGGTATAGACGGGTATAGCCATCTGTGGCTAATTTGGGAGTTCTCTCAGGCCGACACTTGGTCGCCTACCGTTCGCCCTCCCCGCTTGGGGGGCAACACTCGGATGGGAGTCTTTGCTACTCGCTCTCCGTTCCGGCCTAACCGATTGGGACTCACTTCCGTGCGTTTGCTCCGCATCGAAAACGGAGACCTGATTGTCAGCGGTGCCGACCTGTTGGATGGTACGCCTATCTACGACATCAAACCCTATCTTTCCTTCTCGGACTCGCACCCCGAGGCGCAAAACGGTTTTGCCGAGCAGACGAAGGAATATGGTCTGTCGGTCAAACTCTTGGACGATTTGGCGGAAATCTTGCGGCAGGACCCGCGCCCCGCTTATCAGGATGATGACCGTGTCTATAAATTGGACTATGCCGGTTATGCGGTCGATTTCAAGGTGATGAACCATGAAGTGATTGTCGAAAAAATAGTCCGAAAAGAATAAATTCTTACTTTTTTCGCCAAATATTTGCATATTTGGTAAAAAAAATGTACCTTTGCGGGCTTATTTGACTAATTAACTTTAAATTATAAAACTCATGAGAAAGACTTTTCTATTTTTCAGTGCACTGCTTTTTGCAGTATTTGTTTCAGCAGAAACCCAAACGACTGTTTATTATGCTGTACCCGATAGGGTGGTCGGCTCTTATACTGTCAAACTGAATGCCAAGTTGCAGGGCGATAAGCCGGACGACCAGGCCCAGTGGACACAGGTCAATTTCTCCAAGACGGATAAGACCTACCACTCCAATCCTATTTATGAAGCAACTTTTACAGCAATCTATGATGGCGTAAGCACCTTGCAATTCCAACTGTACGATGGTGACGAGTGGAAGTCCCAAGAGGTTATATATGCCGATGGGTGGCACAATGTGTCGTCTTTTAATGGCAAATTGCGTGAATACGATCAATCGAAGTGGATGGTTTATACATGCGATGATTGCCCTGTTCCCGAACCCGAATTGGCTTGCTATGGTATCAAGAAAGAGGATGGTACTTTTATAGCCGGTGTGCAGAATCTGGACTATCAGGGAATTGGCTCGGAATATATGCTGCTCGGTATCAGTTTTACTCAGGGAGAGCGTTGGCAGTTATGCGATAGTTGTAATGATTATGCTACATGGGTTGTGAATTTAGATGCCTCCAGTACGATGTGTGTTACGAAAGACGATAGTTGGTACACCTCTGTTGAAGTCGGTTCGTACGATATTTACATTAAGATTATCGGCGAGGGGCAAGATCAGGTGTATGTCGGCTGTGCCACTTGCTCCAAGCACGGCGCTGTTCCCTCACAATGTCCTGATGTGTTGCTGCAGGGCTTTTATTATGACTCCTACGAGGTGGATAGCGCACATGCCGGAACGGAGTTGTATGGCGACACGAAGTGGAAAACGCTATTAGCGCAATCGGGTGAGATAGGTGCTTACTTTGATTTGATATGGCTGCCGCCTTCAAGTTATGCCAGCGGTACAGGTTACCACCCCAAACAATACAGCAACCAAAACAGCGATTGGGGTTCACGTACCGACTTGACCAAACTGATTAAGGCGTTCCACAACGTGGGCACTAAAGTGGTGGCAGATATAGTGATTAACCACACCGAAGCCATGGCAAGTTGGTGCGACTTTGCCGTACAGAACTTCGGCGAATACGGTACGTTCCAACCCGATGGCTCGTATATATGTGGCAACGATGAAATGAACTGGGACACTCCCGATATCAAGAAAAAAGCCGGCGAATGCTGGGGCACCGCCTCCGGTATAGATGATGACGGTGCCAACTGGGAGGCAGCACGTGACTGGTCGCATAGCGAAGTGAAAGTGCAGGAGATGTTCAAGGCATATTTGAAATGGATGCGCAACGAGATTGGCTATGACGGTTTCCGTTACGACAAGGGTGACGGCTTCCATAACTGGCACATGGATAATTACAACAAAGCCAGCGAACCCTACATCGCCTTCATGGAGTATTACTCCAGCAATTCGGCGATTAAGAGCGGTATAGCCAATGCCAATAACAACGTGATGGCATTTGACTTCCAAACCCGTTGGCGCACGTTCCGTGACGGTTTTGCTGCGGGTAATTATACGAACTGCAGACAAAGCGGCATTTCGGATTGGGGAGAGAATGATATCGGTCTGATTGCCAGCAATATGTCGAAGTACGCAATCACTTTTATCGAGAACCACGATATGTTTATGCGTGACGACAACGACAATGAGTTCTGCGGTCGTGGCAACTCGATGAAACCCGAGAATAAGGGCAAACTGATGCGTGCTAATGCATACTTGTTATCTATGCCGGGTGTTCCTTGTGTGTTCTATCCGCATTGGGCAAAGTATAAAGAAGACCTCAAACCGATGATTGACGCACGCCATCTGGCAGGTGTGCATAGCGAGAGTGAATTGACCGACGAGGAAGTGAGTGCTACGGGCTATAAAGTGTCGGTACACGGTACGAATGGCTTCCTGATTTTGACGATGGGCGATAAGACCATCACGGAGGCGACCGGCACCAATGATTGGCTGAATACGTATAACTACACGAAAGTGGCATCGGGTGAAGGATATGCCATCTGGGTAACGCATACCAACGATGTGGCTCCCGGCTTGATGGTAACTCCTTCTGCTGATTTCCAGAATGCCGAGCAGGGAATAAAAGTAGGAATGAAAGCCGTTGGTGGTTCAGGGTCGGCAACTATTTACTACACGTTGGACAATACCGACCCCACGACCGAATCGGCTGTTTATTCTGATACGCTGACCTTCAAAGAGACCACCACACTCAAAGTGATGGCTGCTTGTGGCGAGGCACAAACTGCCGTGCAAACATACACGTACACCTATCGTGAACCGTTGAAACACGGTATAACGGTTTATTTCAACAAACCGGCAGAGTGGGAAAAAGTATATTTCTATGCATGGTTGCCCGGTAAAGATGAACAGGGCAATCCTACGGCAGAAAATATCATGGGTGCTTATCCGGGCCAACGCATCTATCAAGACGCTAAGGGTTGGTATAGTTATGAATTTGACCAATCCATGGATAGCGTGAATTTCTGCATTAGTTCGGGAGAAGATTGCGGTGCGCTGAATGTTCGCAGTAATGATTTGGTGGCGGACTACGATGTCTATTATGCATGGGAAGAAGGTCATGAGGCAGAGAGTAAATACGAGAAAGAGTTGGAGGAAGAGATACCTTTGAATCCTGAATTTGATTTGGTCATCAGTCCCGAATCGGGTAATTTCCGTGATATGACGGAGGGACAGCGGGTACAACTGACGGTAGTAGGTCATGAGGGTGCTTCCATCTATTATACCACCGATGGTTCTGACCCCTCTACCTGCGCTAATCCTGCGATGGATACGGTAAGTTTTGTAGTTAAGCAAACCACCACCGTCCGTGCATACGCTGCTTATACTCCGGACCCCTCCACAGTGATTAAAACGAACGAGTATGCCAACACATACACCTATAAGGCACCGCAGTCAGGTCCTATTACGGTGAAGTTCATTCAGCCGAAGGATATGGTAGATCCTGCTACGGGCGATACAATTAGTCACGCTTGGAAAGACCTATATTTATACGCATTCACGCGCGTGAAGGTTGGCAGTAAGTTCAAAGATACGCCGTATTCCTTAGATGGTAAATCGCCCAAGTGGCCCGGTATGAAGTGGACTACTACGGAAACGGATGCCAAAGGTGTCCAATGGCATACATGGACGATGAAAGATGATATCAAAGAGATTTATGTCATCTTTACCGAAGGCGATAAGAAACCTCAAACACAAGATATCTATCTGACGGAAAACATGTGCTATATCTGGAATCCGTCTTGCAGGCGTGCGGTGGAAGATCCTGACTGCGACGGTGTTGCTGACGGTTTGGAGGAGATTTTTGCCAATCCGGCACTGTTGCAAAGCGCATTCCGAAAAATAATCGTTAACGACCATTTGTATATCTTGCACGACAATCGCATGTACAACATCTTTGGCTGTCCGTTGCGGTAGTATAGCGGTAGTAGAAACTATAGTAATCATGTAATTAACTTAATATTAACTAAAAATTAAACACTAATGAGAAAACTATTTTTATTGTTGGGTGCTATTCTCTTGAGCACCTGTTTGTGGGCAGGAGGCGGAATCTTTGAAGCTTGGATGACCATCCAAACAAACAACGAAAACGTTGTTGCGTACAATGTCGCTAATGGCATTTCTTTGGGGACAATCAACCAAGGAAAAATAGACTCCATCTTCATTAAAGTATGGAAAGACAACGGAACGGACATTACCAATGTTTGGGCATGTTATAAAATTGATGGTGGAGACCCGACTGAGGTTTCTTGTTCCTGGAGCAAAAATTTTGAAGGAACAAACAATCAAGAATGGAATGCTAAATTAAACCTCGATTTCCTGCAAGGTTTAGAAGATGGCGATCACACGATTGAGTTATGGACGAAAGCCAAAACCAATCAAGTCAATTGTGAAGAATACATTTACATGAATAACGGCGGTGAAAACTATAAAATGACCTTCATTAAGGGGACTCCTGTTCCAGAACCGATTATCACTTACAAAGACTCCGTTTATTATGTAGCGGGTAACTTTACTCACTGGGCGTCCGAGATGCAGCAGTTACCATACTCTGTAGAACTGCCGTCCG
>JAZUGJ010000039.1:0-11867 GCA_045641145.1 Paludibacteraceae bacterium | reverse complement strand
GTGCGCCCGTTACCGTCCGCCCAAGGGTGAATAGTGACCAACTCAAAATGTGCCCAATAACTAAGTTCGTAAATAGCACAAATATCAGTAGGGTCAATCTTGGCGCGACGGCGATTCAGTTCATCGCAAAATGCTTGTAATTTAGCGGGGACTTTTAAATAAGACATATAGGATGTACCGCCCAATCCTGCCGTTACATTCAGCAAACGCAGTTCTCCTTTAGCAGCGGAAAAACTACCACCAATAGCGTTATATTCGTTTCCTGTATGAGCCATTACTTTGGAGGCGAGCAATATCAGCCAATCCACAGTAACGGGCTTATGCTCTTTTATCCAATTACGACCATATTCATACGCCGCTTTTAGATCAAGATTCATCATCTGCTCCACCATTGTGCGCTTGGACGATGTTATACCTTCGTCAAATAGCAATTGTGCCTCCACCTCTGTTACGGTAGAGCCCTCTATGGCGGTAGAGTGTGTGATGATAGAGTACAAATAGAATTTGTCGTAATCTATTTGATTCGATATGCCCAACTCTTGATGTTTCTGCAAAAGGGTTAGTAATGTGTTATCGGTGTCATTGTTCATATTCGTAGTATTTTATCTCTTGCGGATTATGTCTTTTTTTTTGGAGTCGGTTAGATTGTAGAGGTTATAGACGAAGATATAAGCCCTATTTTGTAAGAGCAACCGTTGTTTTTACTTTATGAGCCATATCCATCAGCCAATCAAAAATAGCGTTCCAATTCTCCTCTTTATCTAATGGAGCATTATGTTTAACAAAGAATCGTGAAGCTTTAGTCGCTGTATGCCAGATGGCTTGTGTACCTATTTTTTCTTCTACTGCATCTTTATGCTCATAGAATTTCTGATATTGTTCCTTATCGTCAGGAATATATATGCCTATATCTACCGTGTTCTTTTTGAATTGAAGATTCATAGATATATGCATATTGCTATAGCCAACACTTAAGTCATACCAATGTTGAGGACTGGGTTTGCGTAATGAGAATGCTTGTGTAAATGCTTTGTTTTGAGCAGCATAATCATTAAATGCAGTCCAGAAATCAAGACTCTTTTGGTTGGATTCAGTAATTTGAGATGCAGATTTTTTCTCCTCTTTAGCCCAATTGTTTGGACGCTCTACTACATTAAATTTAGGTGCCGGCTCAGAGTTGCCTATTTTCCAAAGTTCAATTTCCAACAAAAAGAAGTTCACGTCTTCCGTCGTGTGCTCATTCAACCACTCAATGGCTCGGCGATGTTCATCGCGGGCACGTTTTACAATCCAAATGACATATGAAGCATCGGTGCCACTGGCATACGTAATTATTTTACCAAGATGATCATGGTTGGAGTCTTCCAATTGGTTTTCAATTATTATCTTCTTGCCTGTATTTTCCTCCTCTGCAAAAATATCTGCACTAAATCCACCCACTTTTTCTTCTAATTTAATGAGAGAGATATCCAAGCCGATGGTTTCCCCTAATAATGCAAGGTTTTCTTCCTCTGCTAACCATACAGAGAAATCGTGTGCTTCGTGTTTCCAAATGGTGCGCAAATCATCTATGCGCTCTAATTTTCCAATATTCATATACTACTATTTTTATAAATTAAATTTGTTAGTGCTTTTATTTTTTTTTAGCAATATGAGCATTTCAAATTATAAAAATTAGTTTCGATTCTCTGCGTTTTATCAACCATCGCACCATGAGGAGTGGTTATTTCCATTTTGGAAACAACCTCTTTTTCCAATAACTCACCATCTTCAAAGATACGCTTTAAATGTTTGTTTATAGCAGGTGTTTTGACATTAAATAGCATTGCCATTTGCTTCTGCGAAAGCCAAACAGCCTCTTGCTCCAACTTAACTTCCAAATGGATAGTGTTGTCCGGATTGGTAAAAATCTCTATTCCGGATTGTGGAATATGTACTAATTTGTTATTCATGCTGAATATCGATATGTTTTATGCAGATCTCCCAAATGCAGCGTTTGCGCTGCAAAGGTACGAAAAAAATCGGAAAAACGCAAATAAATCGGACAAAAAAGTTACGTAAGCCGATGTCTTCAGTAACGGTAGCGTAACAGATGCTTCTACTCCCGTTCTACCCCCGTTGAGAACAGGTGGAAAGAGGGTTCCGAAAGTGGCGAATGAGTGTCGAATGACCCTCGACTAAAATGATAAAAAAAACACCCTTACCAAGTTTGGTAGGGGTGCTGACTGAGATAGGAATTGTAATAGCGTTTGTCAAAAGTAACTTCTTCGCCTAAAAAAGAGGGGTGTTCAAATGTTTGGCTCTCAGATGCGAGTTCAACCTCCGCCATCACAAGCCCTGCGTTTTCGCCTTCAAACTCGTCCACCTCACAGGTCAATCCCTCCGCCAAAGGTACCAGCCAGCGCACTTTGCTGACCATTCCGGGCAGGGCGATGCGAAACAGTTCGTCCGCTTCGCTAACGCTAATCTCTTTCTCAAACTCATAGCGCGAGAAACCGTTGGCTTGCGCTTTGGATTTGATGGTCAGAAACGCCTGTTCGCCCCAGCGCCTTACCCGCACCGAGCAGTTGGGGTTGAGGCATAAATAGCCCTGCCGGATAGGGATGCGGTCGGTGGCAAGGCGTTTATACGAATCGTCTTTGACGAGAAACTTACGCTCTATTTCAATATTATTGATGCTGCTCACGGAGTAAGTCGTTTACTGTTTTGACGGGGTTGAAAGTAGATACCGGCACCTCTACGAAGATGGTGTTCCAGCGGCTCATGGCGCCGTTCCAGAGCCCGGGCAGTTCGAGTGCCAGCAGTTCCTTGCCGTTGCTGGATTTATGCGATATGAAGCCCGTGTCGGGATCTACAAAATCGGGCAGGTTATACTTATCGCCGTTCTCGTCGCGCACAGCACATACCAAATCAACGGGGTTGAAGTGGGTGGCGCGTTGCATCATTTCGGGGTCGCTAATCTGGCTTGATTCGAGTATCTGGCGTGATATAGAACCGTCTTTTTCTCTTACAAGGAACGGTCCGCCGCCGGGTTCGCCGGTGTTCTTCACTACGCCGCACACGCGTATGGGACGGCGCAGACGGGCTTTTTCTTCTTCGCTCACACTGGGGTCGCGCAGGAGGGAGAAAACGCGCCGTTGTTCCTCTATCAGTATGCCTGCCAGCACTTGCTTGAACAGGACTGTATCTTTCTTGCGTTTGTCGGGCACCACATTGTCGATATTCTTAACAAAGATAATATCCGCATCCTGCTGATTGAGGTTCTCAATCAATGCTCCGTGTCCTCCCGGACGGAAGAGCAGTTCGCCTTTTTCCGTACGGAAAGGTGTGCCGTCGGGATTGGCAGCAAGGGTATCCGTAGAGGGTAACTGTTCGGAAAAAGATATCTCATAGTGCACCCCATATTTGCGCTCCATGGTTTGCAAGTGTTCGGCTATATGGTGACGGAACAAAGGCAGGTGTTCGTGCGAAACGGTGAAATGAAGCCGTACCACACCGTTGGAGGCGGCATATAAGGCACCTTCCGCCATGTGCTCCTGCGCAGGCGTGCGTGCGCCATCGCGATAAGAATGGAATAGCAATAGCCCTTTCGGCAGTGCGCCGTACTGCATGTCGTGCAACAGGTAACGGACGGCTTCTTGTCTTTGTTTGCCCTCCAATTCGGCACCGAAAGCAAAGTCAGACAGATGGGTCAGAAACTCGGTGATAAAAGGAGTCTCCACACCATCGTCCAAATAAGCGAACAAGTTCTTGAACATGCGGCTGGCAGCCCCGCTGGCAGGTACGAATTTGAGCACCGAATGTCCTTCCTTGAGGTACTGCTGCCATACTTGTACGTAATGCTCGCGCTCTGCCACGGACGGATGTAAAATGCCGTCTTTGGTAGATGCCGGGGCTACAATATCAAGTGAAGGGAAGCCGTTTTTGAAACTATCTAACTGGCTTTGTGCCGTTTCGACAGAGATGTGCCGTTGGGCTAATTGTTGCAAATCGGAAGGAGTAAACATGGTATTGTAATTTTTCGCAAAGTTACGAAATAAAATCGAGATATACAAGATTTTTGCATTTTTTCGCTCAAAAATTTGGTCATGTCCTAAAAAAGCAGTATCTTTGCAGTCGCTTTTGAAAAGAAAGCAGATTCAGACAAGAATCCAATAAACCTCGACGAGAGAGGAAGGGTGGGTGAGTGGCTGAAACCAACAGTTTGCTAAACTGTCGTACGGGTAACTGTACCGGGGGTTCGAATCCCCCCTCTTCCGCAAAAAGACCTTATGAGAGGTCTTTTTTTGTAACAGCGAATTATGCAGGACATTATCGATACATCACTTGTTGAACGTGCCAAGTTGCTGATAGACGCCGCTTCGCGCGTGGCTATTATTACCCACATGTCGCCTGACGGCGATGCCATGGGTTCTTCACTTGCCATGCGTTGGTATTTGCAAGGACGGGGCAAGCATGTGCAAGTATTGGTGCCTAATGAGTTTCCCGCTTTCCTCAATTGGCTTCCGGGTGCAAGGGAGGATATTGTCTTTGACAAGCAGGCCGAGCAGGGAACACGGGCGCTGAATGATGCCGATTTGATAGTTGTTACCGATTTTCCTGAACCCAAGCGGGCAGGAGATGCTATGGGAGAGATTCTGATACGGCACGACAAGCCCATCATCATGCTTGATCACCATTTAGGTGCTTTTGATATGGCAGATGTGGCGATAGCGTACCCGCAGATGAGTTCGGCAAGCGAATTGGTATATCGTTTTGTACGCCAAATGGGCGGTGAAATGACTGCGGATATGGCGACCTGTATCTACACGGGAATGATGACCGACACCGGTAATTTCCAGTATAACAGCAATGACCCCGAGATATACGAAATTATTGCCGATCTCTTGCGCCACGGTGTGGACAAAGACCGTTGTTACGACAAAGTGTTCAACCAATTCCATGAGGGACGGTTGCGTTTGGTGGGTTATTGTTTGAATAATAAACTGCGCGTTTTCTCCGACCGCCACGTGGCACTTATAGCCCTTTCGGCGGACGAGTTGAAACGGTTTAATTTCCAATCGGGCGACGCGGAAGGCATCGTTAACATGCCTTTACAGATGAAAAAAGTCTTCTACTCATGTTTTATGCGCGAAGACACGGATAAAATAAAAATCAGTTTCCGCAGTCAGGGGGACCGTCCCGTGAATGAGTTCGCTCACGATTGTTTCAACGGCGGAGGACACAAGAATGCCGCCGGAGGAGAGTTCTACGGTACATTAAAAGAAGCGGTCAAGATGTTTCTTGACCGCTACGAATCGTATCTAAAGGTTAACTAAATTTCCTTTTTTATACCACGCCGCTAAAGCCCATGAATGCCATGGCAAGAATGCCGGCGGTGATGAGCGCGATTGGCGTGCCCTGCATTGCTTTGGGAATGCGGTTCATACTCAGTTGCTCACGGATACCGGCAAAGAGTACCAGCGCCAAAGCAAAACCGAGTGCGGTGGCAAAGGCGAATACAGTACCGTTGAGCAGTCCCTCTGCAGGTGCGCCACCGGGCATCTTATAAGTGCCGTTGGCCACCAGAATAGCCACACCAAGTAAGCAGCAGTTGGTAGTGATAAGCGGCAGGAAAACGCCCAATGCCTGATACAAAGACGGGGAGATTTTTTTGAGAATAATCTCAATCATCTGCACCAAGGCGGCAATAACGAGGATGAAAAGAATTGTTTGTAGGAACTCTACACCCCACATCACCAATAATTTGTTGAGCAGATAAGTAACCACGGTGGCGAGTGTCAATACAAAGGTTACGGCGGCACCCATGCCGAGTGCGGTGTCTATTTTCTTACTGACACCCAAAAACGGGCATATACCGAGGAATTGGCTGAGGACGATATTATTAACGAATATCGCGCTGATGAATATCAAGAAGTATATCATAATTGCTAATTGTTAATTGATTTATTTCTTCATACATTTCTGCACAAGTGCCATGATAAAACCGAGGCAGATAAAGGCACCCGGCGCGAGGACAAATACCAATGCACCATATTGGTCATTGAATATATGTGCGCCGAATATGGCACCTGTACCCAACAACTCGCGTACGGCACCGATAACGGTAAGCGACAGGGTAAAACCAAGCCCCATGCCCAGTCCGTCCAACGCTGATAAACCGGCGTTGTTCTTGCTGGCAAACGCCTCTGCACGACCGAGAACGATACAGTTAACTACAATAAGCGGAATAAACAAACCCAGTGTGGCGTAGATAGCGGGCACATACGCTTGCATGAGCAATTGCAGAATGCTGACAAAGGTGGCGATGACGACAATAAATGCCGGAATGCGCACTTTGTCAGGGATGACATTTTTGAGCAGCGAGATGACCACATTGGAGCATACCAATACGAACAATGTCGCCAAGCCCATAGACATACCGTTGATGGCATTGGTCGTGGTTGCCAGTGTGGGGCACATACCCAATACCAAACCAAAAGTCGGATTCTCTTTTAGAATACCGTTGGTAAGTGTTTTAATTGCGTTATTCATTGTCTGCCTCCTTTTCTACGATAGGTTGTTGTGCGATAAAATCGTTGTAGGCACTGTTCACTGCTTTTAGAAAAGCGCGGGAGGAGATAGTGGCAGCCGTGATGGCATCTACATCGCCTCCGTCTTTGCTGACTGTCATATTGCCGTCTGCTACACGCCCGATGATGTTCTGACCCGGCTTGTCGGCATTCTTAAACCATTCAACGATATGGGTACCCAAACCGGGTGTCTCTTGCTGTTCCAATACCTCATAACCGAGAATAGTGCCGTCCGGAGCAAAACCGACCATAATGCGTATAGTGCCTCCGAAACCGTTGGCAGTGGCTTCAACAGCAGTACCTTCCTGCCCGTTCAACACCGCGAGGCGTGCTGCGTTTTGGGCATCAATGGCCTGTTGTTCAATCTGCGCCTTGGTAACCATATACACACCTGCCAATCCGGCAGCGGCAACCAAAGTGATAGCGGTCAGTGAAATGACCATGTTTTTGAATGTACTTTCCATATTATTTAGCAATTTTTTCTCCGAAGCGACGGGGACGGATTTTGTTCAACAAAGGTACGGTGGCGTTCATGATTAGAATAGCGAACGACATGCCTTCCGGATAGGCACCCCAAGTACGGATAACCATCACGATTAAGCCGATGCCGATACCGAAAATAATCTTACCCCATCCGGTCATTGGAGAGGTAACATAGTCGGTAGCCATAAAAAACGCACCAAGCATGATACCACCGGTCAACAGGGTCATGGCTGTATAGTCGCAGGGACACATACCGGCAGGTGCCGAAAAGAAAGCAAACAGCCCCGCTGTGGCGAGTATGCTGACGGGTATGTGCCAAGTGATGACGCGCATGGCAATCAGGAATAACCCGCCGGCAATGAGCGCAATGGCGCTGACTTCACCCAACGAACCGCCCATAAAACCAAAGAAAGCATCTTGCAGGTTGGGCAGTTGGTCTATCAGCGATGTGTCACCTTTAATAATCTGCTTCATGGCTGCCAGCGGCGTAGCACCGGTAGCGGCATCCACATAGGAGCCGTTGAAACCCTGTGGCAACGGCCAAGAGGTCATCTGGGCAGGATAAGCAATGAGCAGGAACACACGACCGACCAAAGCGGGATTGAAGGGGTTCTGTCCCAATCCGCCGAAAGTCATTTTGCCGATACCGATAGCCACAACGGCACCGATAACTACTATCCACCAAGGTAATGTGGAGGGCAAGTTAAATGCCAACAGCAAGCCGGTAAGAATAGCCGAGCAGTCACACAGGGTGGGTTGTTGTTTGAGAACGAACTTGGCAACAATCCATTCGGTTAAGCAGCATGCCGCTACACTGATGAGTGTGGTAAAGAGGGCTCCCCACCCGAATGCCGCCAATGAAACGGCGTACGCCGGCATCAGTGCGGCGATGACGAGAAGCATGTTTTTGCGGACACTGTCGCCACTATGAGCGTGCGGTGCCGGAGCAACGATTAACTTATTCATTTTAGTTGTAATTTGTAATTTCTAATTGCTAATTTCATTTCTTGGCTGCTTCTGCTGCGGCTTTTGCTGCTGCTTGGCGAGCGCGGATAATACCGCCCACTTGGGCTTTACCGCTGCGTACATAGTCCAATAATGGACGATGGGCAGGGCAGGTGAACATACAACAACCGCATTCAATACAGTCCATAATGTTGTGGTCCTCCATCTCATCCCACATCTGTAACTCGGATTGGCGTGCCAACAAGTACGGCTCCAACCCCATCGGGCAGGCACTGACGCATTTCCCGCAGCGGATGCAGTTCTCCTCTATGCCGCGACGGCTCTCGTCTTCGGGTAGGAAAAGCAGACCGCTTGTGCGCTTGTGCGCAGGCATCTCAATGTTGTTCATCGCACGACCCATCATCGGTCCGCCGCCAATGATCTTGCCGGTATCTTCAGGTACTCCGCCTGCCAGTTCTACCACTTGCGACAGGGGTGTCCCGAAACGGACGAGGTAATTGCCCGGTTTGGCAACATGTTTACCCGTAACGGTCATGACGCGCGAGATAAGGGGCTTATGCTTTTGGACGGCTTCATATACGCTGAACAATGTGGCAACATTGTCCACGACGGCTCCTACCGAAATAGGCAGTGCGCCACTCGGCACTTGTCTGCCGATACAAGCGTCGATGAGTTGTTTTTCGCCGCCTTGCGGATATTTAAGTTTAAGGGCTTTGACTTCTACGCCGAGAACTTTTTTTGCGAGTTCGGTCATGCGGGCGATGGCATCGGGTTTGTTCTTTTCAATACCGATAACGGCATGGTTGATACCCAACGCTTTCATCATGAGTTGAATGCCGACCATAATCTCCTCTCCGTGTTCCAACATGAGTTGGTGGTCGCAAGTCAAATACGGCTCACACTCCACGCCGTTCACAATCAGTACTTCGGCTTTTTGCCCGGGAGGCGGGCATAGTTTGACATGTGTCGGGAAACAAGCGCCACCCAGACCTACTATACCGGCTTTGGCGATACAGTCAATAATCTGTTTGGAATCCAATTCACACTCGCGGACCACATCTGCCGAACGGTCTATTTCGGGCATCCATTCGTCGCCTTCCACATCGATAAACACTGCCGGCATTTTCATACCCCAGGCATCAATGGTGGTATCTATTTTGGTTACCGTACCCGACACTCCCGAGTGGACGGGGGCGCTTACAAAACCGCCGGCTTCTGCCAATAACTGACCAACTTTCACTTTATCCCCTTTTTGCACGATGGGTTTGGCAGGTGCGCCAATATGCTGAACAAGCGGAATAATGGCTTGCTTGGGCAGGGGACACTCGATAATCGGCTGGTGTGCCGAATAAATCTTATTGTCTTTGGGGTGTACGCCCCCGATTTTGAATGTATTCATATCAGTCAATGTATTTGATTACTTATTCGGCAAACAGTTGGGGAAGATGGCTCTGGGTGTTTTCAGTGCCTGAATTTTGGCTGCTACGGCGGGGTCGAATTTCTCATCGCCTGCGCTTGCTGGAGCGGCTTCTGTTTCCGGTTTGGCTGCCGCTTTGGTCAGACGCTCAGGAAAGCCCATTCCCCACAAAGCACCGGTCGGGCATTGCGGTTCGCACTCACGGCAAACCACACATTTCTCAAAGTCTATATATGCTACATTGTCTGTAACCGCAATTGCTTCCTGCGGACATACTTTGGCGCATAATCCGCAACCGATACAGGCGTTGGCGCAGTTTTTCTTAGCAATGGGTCCTTTGTCTTTGTTAACACATTTGACTACCATGCGCTGCCCGTTTTCGCCTTTCTTCCGTAATTCGATAATATGGCGGGGACATGCCTTGACACACTTGCCGCATGCCGTACATTTTTCTTCGTCCACTTCGGGAAGCCCCGTCTCGGGGTTCATGTGCAGGGCACCAAATTGACATGCTGCTACGCAGTCGCCACAACCGAGGCACCCGTATGCGCAGCCGCTCTCGCCTACATACATGGCATTCATGATGGAACAGGAACGCGAACCGTTGTACTCACTGGTTTTTGGTCTTGCTTCACAAGTGCCGTTACAGCGTACTACGGCCACTTTGGGATCTCCCGCCGGAGCCGCCATACCGAGTATAGCACCCACTTTTTCCATGACGGGCGCACCGCCTACAGGGCAGAGTAATCCGTCCAATGATGATGCTTTGGTGCATGCCTCTGCCAATGCACGACAGCCGGCAAATCCGCATCCGCCGCAGTTGGCTCCGGGAAGAACGGCTTGCACTTGGTCAATGCGCGGGTCCTCCTCTACCTTAAATTTGCGGGCGACGAAGAACAATAGCACCGCCGCCACCAGTCCTGTAATACCCAGAACAAGCAAAGAAATGATGATTGGATTCATAATCGTTTATTTTATATTTTCGGTTTGCACATCCATAAAATGAGGTAATAGACCGCCACAAAGCCCAATGCGACACCGCCTATCAGCATCTCGTTCCACTGCTGCCATTCCAATACGGCAATGACCGCCACCAGCACAACGAACGGCAGAATATAGCCCAATGTAAGGGCTTTCCACCGCTGACGGCGAGTGAAGCAATCCTCCGCATCTCTGTGACAGCGGTCTTTCAGCATGCATGCGCCGCACGATTCTTCAAAAGGGGTAGTGTTTGAGTCCATTTGCACAAAATATCGTACAAAATTATACATAATTTTTGACAAATCCAAATAAAACGGACTTTTTTTACAAAAAAGGATGAATACATTGTATAATTCGGTTGCTTTTTGTACCTTTGTGTGGTAAAATTGTTGTATTATGCCGAGAAAACCGCAAAGAACATATTCAGACAAGACGGAACAGGTGTCCCGTCCGCGTTTGAGCGACCGTTGGAATGCACTGACCGGCGATGGCAGGGCGCGAGTGATAATAGGATTGCTGCTGTTGACAATTTGTCTGTTGGCACTGGCAGCATATATCAGTTATTTCTTCGCCGGTGCTGCCGACTTTTCCATTGTGGAGATGTCGCATGCCGAGCGTATGAAACATGTGGGTGAAATACGCAACTGTTTGGGGCTGCCGGGAGCATGGTGCATGTATGCTCTGGTAGATGGCGGATTGGGCGTGTTCGCCATCCTGCTTATCGCTATGGGTATTCTGTATGCGTTGCACATGCTTCATGCCATACATATCAAGTGCTGGAAACTGTTCTTTTGCTCCGCCTTCCTGTTGTTGTGGGGGTCGGTTACAATGGGTTTCATTCAACTGTTCACGGCACACGGAGTCTTTTTCCGTCTTGGCGGCGCACACGGAGAATGGCTTGCCACACTCGGCAATAATTATATCCAACCGATAGGTATGTCGGCGCTGCTTCTTCTGCTGTTGGTCGTTTTCCTCATTGTGGCGGACAAGCATTTTATTGACAAAATGCAGTTGGCGTGGCAGTGGCTTGTGGATAAATGCCGTCGCAAACAACCGGAACCTGAAATAATTGAGGATCCGCTTCCCGATAGCGGTGCTGTAACTATTCCGTTGCAGGCGGCCCCCGTGGTGGAAGAACCGATTGAAAAAACGGATATAACAATCGAAATAGCAAAGGCGGAGGAACCGATTATTATAGAAGAACCGGCACCTGTCCCCGAACCGGCACCCGTTCCTACGGACGATGCGCCGTTGGATATAGCCCCCACTGAGCATACGGAGATGACGGAGGACGACCCGCAGCGTATTTTGGAAAAATTGGGGCCGTATGACCCGCGCAAGGATTTGGAGAATTATAAGTTCCCGCCCCTCAGTCTGCTTAAAGTGTATGACAATGAGGCGGCACCTGTTATCGACCCTGCCGAACAACAAGCCAATGCCAACCGCAT
>JAZUGJ010000038.1:0-4253 GCA_045641145.1 Paludibacteraceae bacterium | reverse complement strand
ATTTGAGTTGTGCGCACCCTGCGACTACCGCGCCCCCGACAAGGAAGGCCAGCCCTACGATTTTTATGTTCATCCTCATTCTGCTCCGTTTTGGCCCTCTGTTAGTGTGGTTTCGCGGAAAAGAAAAGAAAGGGCGCAATTCCCATCCGTGTTTCGGAGAAGGTCTTGGAAGAAACCCCGTTAGAAGCACGAAGAGAATGCGCCACATGGGCGCATTCTACATTCGTAAGTTCTAACGACAAACCTTCCAAGTTCTTCATAACAACCCCCAAAAGCCCTTGTTTTATTGGGTTTCTGCGTCACCCGCCCTACAAAAGTGGTCTTCATTGGGTCTGCGCCCCCAATAATCACCTCCTTTTCAAGACGAAAAATCCCCCATCCGACCAATAGACGGATGGGGGACATGGGCAATAACGAGAACTCACTTAAGAAACCTTCCTAAAGACGGTCTGCGCCTCTATCGGCTTCTGCATGAACTCCTTGAAGTCTATGGGCTTACTCGGCATTGCCTCTGCGACCTTGCCGCAATCGGTCAGCGAACCCAACAACCGCCGCAGTCCATCGTCCAAGTTCTCATCCTTCATCAGCCGAGACCGAATGAGATTCATGGTCTCTGTTTCAAGGACTAAACTTTCGCGCTCCTTGTTCTCACCCATGATTGAGGGTATAGCATTGACGCATTGAGTAAGATTATGCTTGGCGGTCCTGAAATAATGCGCCGTCATACGCGGTGAGCCATGACCGACAATCATCTGAATTACAGGAAGAGGAATACCCGCTTCTCCAGCATAGGTGACGAAACCAGACCGCAGACTGTGAAATCCCACCTCGCAAATGCGCCGTCCTTTCTTCTCTTCCCTATTGGTCTTAATGCCGCAATTCTCGAAAATCCGCTTGATTTTGTAGTTCATTAAATTGCGGTCATACGCTTTCGCACACATGGGCATGATGAATCCGCTCCGCTTCTCACACGGAATCTGCTCAATCTGATTGAAAAGGTCAGGGGCAAGTGGAATCTCAATCGGCTCAGGTCTTTTGCGTTTGGTCTTTTGAAGCACGACCGAAATCGTGCGTTCCCTCATATTCAGATTTTCAAAGCGCACATGACAACAATCGACCAAACGCATCCCTGTATAGTAGCCAAAGAGAAAAAGGGTCTTCCATTCGCCGCTCACAGAGCCAATGACCTTCTTGATTTCGTCAAGGGTCAGATTTCGCCTTGATTCTGTGTCCAAGGACAGCTTCGTGTTTCCCTCCCACGGATTGCAAGTGAGACGCGCTTTCTTCTTAAGTGTCCGCCAAAGAAGTTTGAAGAAATTGAGGTAGCGGTTATAAGTCGCGCTTCTGACCTCCGCTTTAAGTTCGGTCAGAAAGTCCTCCGCCATCTTCGGAGTGACCTCGCGCATTTCGCTAACCTTGCGACCACGATAGCTCTTGACGAACTTTTCAAGCCGATGGAACATATCGAGATAGACGCGCTCCGTTCCCTCTGCGACAGAATCGACATTGACATTCTTGAAGTAGGCATCAAACGCCTCCGTCAATTTGAGGGCAGGTTTCTTCTTGTCCTCCTCGGCCTCCATTTCCCCCCTTTTGACCTTAATCGCCGCCTCAATGTTCGCAAGACGCGCAATCTCGCTTTCGGCCTGAAAAGGTTTCACCAAGCCGGCAAGCACCTTCTCTGCATCTGCCTTGATGGTTGTACCCGTTGATTTTGTGTATTTGTGTCCGTTAACCACCCATCTTGCGTAATAAACGCCGTTTTTCCCGCGCTTTTCAAGCGTTCCGTTCCCATTTGAACGCCGTTTGTTCTTTTTCTTGCCCATTTTTCTTCTCCTTTGAGTTGTGCGTGTTAGTTTTCAGAAGTTCGTTATCGATAACAATTCATATTTTACAGATAGGCGACATTTCGTCAAGGTACATTTTTTGAAAATCTTTTATCCACACCTCATTTATCCCCTTGACTTTACGGGAGAATGGGAGTAAAAATGTTTACACAAATCTCATCACATTTAACACATTAAAGCTAATTTTAGACATAAATCAGACAACAATACGCATTTAGGGTGTCAATCGACCACACCATCGCTTAACCCCCTTGCTGCAAAGCGGTCTGCCGCACTCAAAGACCGCCCATAAAATCTAAATAGAGAACGAAACGAGACCTAAAAGAAGGACAAAACATGACAAACCCAATAAGCCGTCCCATCCCCTTTACCTACATCGAACAATTTGAGGCGAGATACAACCTCGCCCCCTTCACAAAGGACGATGCAGACGGTAGCGAACTCATCGCGAACAAGGCAAGGGAACACCGATTCAAACTTTGGTTCAATCTTGCCGACATCGCGACAACTTACCAATCATCCGAATGGCGCAATCCGACCATACTCGCGATTTACGAGGACTTCTACCACAAACTCTTGACCTATTTGTTTAACATTCATCCGTTGAAAGCGAACGGATGGATGGAGCGCGGCAGAGGCGACATCTTCGATGATGCGGACTTGCTCGATGCGGTTGTCAAGGCGATAACCTACGAACTCATCCCTAATGGCTACTTCACCAAGGATGAGCGCGAACTTGGCCTAATGGCATTGGAAATTGTCAAGACCTATGCAGTCGAAATCCATCCTCGGCTCGTAGGCGAAGTGACCGACCCATCGGAAATCTAACCTCATCAACCCATCAAAGTTTAGCAGAGGGCTTGAACTGATTTTTCGGATTCAAGCCCCCCCCTTGTCATGGATTACGATTTGGGCTTGTGAATCAAAATGAAACGAAGAGCAAACACAATCCTTTCGTCATTGGAATCTGCATGAGCGGAATGAGCGAAGCGAATGAAGCGAATGCCACAAGGTATGTTTTCAGATGGAAGAATTACTAATGATGAAGTGCGTGTTCCCTTCCCCCACCCAACCAACTGAAACGGAAGTCATAAGCACCTTCACAAGTCCTCGCCCAATTCAACACCCCACGATATACGGACATAGACGAATCTCATCGGTTGCTCCTTGGAGGATGGCTCATTCGGTCTGCGTTCCTCGACCTCTGACCCATCCTCGCCGCCTTTCAATTCAAATCTTTCCGTCAGCAATTAAGAAGCTCTATTGTATTACTACGCAGTAGGACGATTTTTGTAAACCACTTTTTCGTTCAAGAGCAACTTGAATCTCATTCGTAATTTCTTCAACCGCTTGCTGACACTCATTTTTGAAATGCCAAGCCGAAAACCAACCTCTGCATCAGTATATCCCTTGGCTTTCATTCCGATTATCCGATTGTCTTTCCCTTGGGTTCTCCGCATCAGTTCCGAAAACAAATCCCTCTGTTCGATGATTTCAATCTGATTGAATGTCGGCTGACGATTCCATCTGACGAATTGATGGCGAACATTCCCCTACCCATCGAACATCAGCTTTTCAGCATCATCCGCACTCTGCAAAGCTCGCTCGATGCGCCGATATTGTCGCACAATTCTATCGACCGTTTTCCTCTCGGCATACTCGTAAAAATAGGATTCAAAGCTCCTCGACCCACTTCGATACGACTTCGCTAATTCATCGCAAGGGACCCAAATCTCGCTTAAGATTTCCTCATCGGTCAGCTTGTAGTCATTGGGGAGCTTGTCCGCCACTTTGGGAATAATTGCATGGGCATAGCCCATGAGCTTGTCTGTAATTATTTCTGATTTCATCCTTCGCTCTCGTTCGATTCTTTCATCCCTCACTCTCGTTGGCTGATTAGGAGAACGAGGGGGCTACTCTCTATACGGATTTCACCCCTTTAGGAAGGACAGCCGAAGAATCACCTACGGCATGACAATATTTAGCAAGGCCATCTGCCCCATCCAACATCGTCTGCTTCTATTCTACCACATTGGGAATAGATTTCAACTCGACCGAAAAATCAAACAGAACTCAAAGCATTTCTGATAATTGCCGTCCTGTCGAAAAAACCTCCTCGCAGAATGCGTCAGAACCGCGTTTTAGCATCCGACACGAGCATTTATATTCCCACCGAGCGGAACGCACAGAGGGGCGTTCTCGTTCGTCTCGCGCAATCGCCGCTCGATTTCAAATGAAATCTGATTTTGAGGACGAAAAAACTGCGATCCGGCATTGCCGAATCGCAGTTGTCGCGCCACCTAACCACAGAAATCACAAGACATGGGACTTCGTGGGCGATTCATAACACGGTCTTCCCGCTGGAGCATTTTGCCCACAATAAATGCAATGAACCCCATCAGAACC
>JAZUGJ010000037.1:0-8564 GCA_045641145.1 Paludibacteraceae bacterium | reverse complement strand
TTTGCACATGCCAATAATATACCCACTTCTGCCGAACTGAAAGAATATCTGTTGGTAAAGAATTTCTATGTGGTGTTTGAAGCCATCATAGACGAACTGATTGGCGACAAAAAAGATGACCTGCCTCCTGATTTTAAGGAGCAAAAAGATGGCAAGTTGGTGGATCACTTATATACGTATGCCGGATTATTACAAGCCGATGATGAGCAGCAGACATACTATATTGGAGATAGTAAATACTATAAATTAGGTGCTACATTGGGGGATAATTCTATCTACAAACAATATACATACGCACGAAACATTGTTCAATATAATATAGACCTGTGGTTAGATGATACAAAACCTAATCCCGATATTGCAGTACGCGATGAAGTAACTGAAGGTTACAATATCTTGCCTAATTTCTTCATAAGTGCATCTATGGAGAAGGGCGATTTTAGTTATAGCCATCGTGAAATAACCTTAACTAAAACAGGAAGAAAAAATCCTGAAGTGAAATATCAATTCAAAGACCGCCTCTTTGACCGAGATACGATGTTGCTCTCGCGTTATAATGTGAATTTCCTGTTTGTCATTTCTCTTTATGCCCGCAACAAACAAGCAGAGAAAGCCGTTTGGAGAGATGAGGTACGAGCACAATTCCGAAAAGAAATTCGCAATGTATTAGAAAACGAATATCAGTTTTACCCGATGCGTTCACGTGGGGTAATAACACAGGAGTATGTAAAGACACATTTCCACGAGTTATTGGGTAAGGTGTTCATGCCCTTTGAGAATGACGATTTAATGCTTGCATTAGAAGGAAAAACGCCTAATGAAGAACAATTGGCATTGCTCAAAAAACTACAAGAAGATTTTGTCATACAACGCAATTATCATATTGGAGAAGAACCGAACTTACCGGTTCCTGCATTTGGCAAGGTTGGTTTCGGCGAAAATGTGCTAATAGCATACTACAAAGATGATAAGCACTTGAATTGGATTCTTAAAACCAAACGATATAATGCTCGTACGGGTAGCGGATTGGGATCTGTTCCATTGCAACCAGAAACGCTACTGGCATCGTATATTCTATTACATAATGGTAAAGAGCAGCGAATATTAAAATTAGACGAGAAGGGCGTTAAAATTTGGAGTCGGCGAGATTTGATTGAGCACAATTATCCTTCTGAACCAAGTGAAGACTTTTATTTGATGTATCATATTGAGGATGTTGAAGTAGATACAAGATTGACAGAGTGCCAATTTGATTTGAATCAAATAAAATCATATATCGGAGCAAGAAAAGGTATGACACATACGTTAACATTGGCAGAATTGATAAAGATGAAGAAATAAAAGACCTCCTATGTCAACGACAGGAGGTAATATACTAGTTTTGGGAGTAGGAATGGGAGAGGAGGTTGACAATGCACTTAATCGGTTGACGGTTGACAATGCACAATGCACGATAATGGGTTTTTCGGCACTTGAAAGAGTGCCGATTTTTTTTTTACAAAATAGTGCAAAGCGCACTTGCTTCAAATCTATTACGAGCCGGCAACCAAAGATAGGGGCAATATCCGTCAGCCGATGGCACTGTCTGTCTTGGGGCGGTTGCTTATCTGCCACTCTTATCTGCCACTCAAAACAACAGGTGGGAAACGGGGATATTTTGTGATAGAACGCTCTAATAATCAGCAGGATGTGAAAGATATTATTAACGAATTAAATTAGTAAGTGTGGCGGATGGCAGATACTTTTCTATAATATATATATCCTCGTGCGTAAGGGTAATATAATAAGTTATAAAAACATCCGCCACATCCGCCACATCTGCCACTCATGTCACAAAAACAGATAAGTGTAACATATGTATATCATATGTATATCATATGTATAAGATATGTATAAGATATGTATTAAAAATGGTCTGTCCCTAATTGGTAGTAAATGTGGTTACTTGTGACCAACAATTTGCCGAACCTATACTCATCGTATACTCATTAGAGGGCAGTGCGGGAGGAGATGAGAGACCAGTTGAGAGGCAGCCAGATATTACGGACATAGTCGGCACGGCGATTACGGTAATCAATGTAATATGCATGCTCCCAGACATCAATGGTCAAGACAGGCGTCCAACCATGACGCAACGGATTATCATCATTCGCCAATTGCTCAACATGCAACAAGCCCCCCTTATCCATGACGAGCCACGCCCAACCGCTGCCAAACAGATTGACCGCCGCTTCGCTGACACGCTCTTTCATGGTTTCCAAACTGCCGAAAGACTGCTCGACCAGAAAAAGAAAATCCTGACTTGGATGCTTACTTTCTTCGGCAGGACGGAACTGCTCAAAGAACATCATGTGATTCCACGCCTGCCCTGCATTCCTGCCAATGGCTCCGGTAGCTTTCTCTGCCAGATGCTCCAACGACATACCTTCCCACTCGGTGCCCGGCACCAATTGGTTCAGGTTATCAATGTAAGTCTGCAGATGCTTGCCATAATGGAAATTCATCGTTTCTTGGCTAATCATGGGAGCTAAATCGCCCATTGAATACCCTAACGAGGGTAAAGAGAAAAGATTTTTCATAGTTATTGGTTTTTTAAGTTGACAAAGAGGAGGAAACAAATAGTGTGCCAAAAAAAAGGTTGGGGTAGGATTATACAAAAATAGAGGGGTTGAAACCCCTCTACCTTTTGCTTATGCACCGAAATTATCGAAGCGGATATCCTCGTCTGCCACACCAAGCGAGTGGAGCAGGTCGATGACCGTCTTAGCCATCATTGGAGGACCGCAGAGGTAATACTCGATATCTTCGGGAGCATCATGCTGTTTGAGGTACGTATCGCCCATAACAGGTGCTATGAAGCCCGCCGTGTATTTGATACCCAGCCCGTCCGCCTTTGGATCGGGACGGTCCAACGCCAAATGGAAATGGAAATTGGGGAAGTCCTTCTCCAACGCCAAGAAATCGTCCAAGAAGAAGACCTCATCAATAGCACGCGCACCGTAGAAATAATGCATCTCACGGTCACGGCACTGGCGGGTCTTGAGCATGTGCATAATCTGCGCCCGCAGGGGAGCCATACCGGCACCACCACCGACCCAAATCATCTCCCGCTTGCTGTCATAGACAGGGTGGAACTCACCATAAGGACCGGACATGATAACTTTATCACCGGGTTTGAGCGAGAAGATATAGGTGGAGGCAATACCACACGGGACATTCTGGAACTCGGGTCCGTTGGGGCACTGGTCTTTCGGCTTGAAAGGCGGCGTAGCAATACGGACGGTAAGCGTGATAATATCGCCCTCGTCGGGATAGTTAGCCATTGAATAAGCACGGATAGTGGCTTCGGTGTTTTTCTGTTTGAGACCAAACAGACCGAAGTTCTTCCAAGCCGGCAAATAGAGGTCGCCAATAAGGGACTTATCCATATCGCGGTCGTAGTCGATATCATACTCAGGAATACGAATCTGCGCATAACTACCGGGCTCGAAATTCATGTGCTCGCCGGCAGGCAGTTGAACCTTGAACTCCTTGATGAAAGTAGCGACATTCTTATTGGAGATAACCTCGCACTCCCATTCCTTAACGCCGAGAATAGACTCGTCAATCTTCAGTTGGAGGTCATTCTTCACCTTCACCTGGCAGCCGAGACGCCAATGGTCTTTCTGCTGCTTACGCGAGAAATGAACCGTTTCGGTGGGGAGAATCTCACCGCCACCTTCGAGCACCTGGCATTTGCACTGCCCGCACGAGCCCTTACCACCACAGGCAGAGGGCAGATGGACGCCGGCGGCACCCATAGAAGCCAACAACGTACCTCCGGCAGGGATGCTATATTCCTTATCGCCGTTGACGGTTACCTTAACATCGCCGGAGGCAACAAGGTAACGCTTAGCAACAAGCAAGATAATAACCAAAAGCAGAATAACAATCAGAAAGACTGCCACTGCATACAAAATAGCTGTAATATTCATTGTCAATCCTCCTTAGATATTAAGTCCCGAGAAACACATGAAAGCAAGCGCCATAAGTCCCACCGTGATAAAGGTGATACCAATGCCTTGCAGTGGTTTGGGAACATCGTTATACTCCATTTTCTCACGAATGCCCGCCAAGCAGACAATCGCCAACATCCAGCCGAGTCCGCTACCGACGGCAAACGCAAAAGCATCACCTATATTGGCAATGGCTTTGACATTTTCAGCATCGAGCAGGACACGCTGCTGCATGAACAACGAACCACCCATGATAGCGCAGTTAACGGCAATCAAGGGGAGGAAAATACCCAGCGTGGAGTAGAGCGACGGACTCACTTTCTCCACAATCATCTCGACGAGTTGCGTGATAGCCGCAATGACGGCGATGAAAAGGATAAAACTGAGATACTGCAAGCCGAGCGGAGCCAAGACATGCACTTGAAGCAAGTAATTGACAGGCAGGGTAATCGTCTGGACGAAAATAACCGCCACGCCCAGACCGGCAGAGGTCTTAACATCCTTACTGACGGCAAGGAACGAACACATGCCGAGGAAGAATGCGAAAATCATATTGTCCGCAAAGATAGTACGGACGAAAAGACTAATTGCGTGTTCCATAATTATTTACCTTCGTTTATTGAGCGGTGCGCCCAGATTACACATCCAACAAGAATCAATGCCATAGCCGGCATGAGCATCATACCGCAGTTGCTATAACCATGGTCATAGCACCACTGAGGAATGACCTGGAAACCAAGCAGTTTGCCACTGCCGAGCAGTTCGCGGAAGAAAGCTACAATAACGAGAATCATAGCATAACCAAATCCGTTTCCGAGACCGTCCATCAGCGAATCCTTGACATTATTGGTCATGGCAAATGCCTCCAAGCGTCCCATAAGGATACAGTTGGTAATAATCAGACCGATATAGACACTCAACTGCATCGCCACATCATAGGCAAACGCTTTCAAAATCTCACTGACGATAGTAACCAAAGCAGCCACTACGACCAGTTGGACAATAATACGGATACGCATCGGAATGGACTTGCGGATAAGTGCAATGACCACATTCGCCAGTGCCACGATGATGGTAACCGATATGCCCATGACGAGTGCGGGCTTGAGTTGGACCGTAACAGCGAGTGCCGAACAGATACCCAAGATCTGCACCAAGACAGGGTTATTGGCGTTCAAAGGACCCAGAAACGCCTCTTTAGTTTGTTTACTCAAAGCCATAATTATTCCTCCTCCATTAAAAAGTCATTGTATTCAACCAGACTGGCGAGTAGCATATCGTTGACGCCGGTGGAGGTGATAGTAGCCCCTGCCCACGCATCGACCTGCTCTTGTCCCTCTTCCGCCGTTTTGCCCTGTTTGAGGACGGCTACGGAACGGAGATTGCCATTGGCATCCTTGATATGTTTGCCAAAGAAGCGGCTGCGGAAATTCTCGGTAACGATTTCGCCACCCAGCCCCGGCGTTTCGCTCTCATGACCGAAGTTGATACCATAGATAGTGTTTTTGTCGTCATTGAGCGCTACATAGCCCCAAATACCTCCCCACAGCCCTTGTCCGTGGAGTTTGAGCACATATTTGGTAGCACCGTCAATGGTTGCCACATATAACGGCAGTTCGCCGAATGTGCGTTCCTCCACGATTTGGTCGTAGAGTGCAGCAGGGTCGGCAGCCGAGAAATCGACATTGAGTGCAGTCAAAATCTGCTTCTGCACATCCAGTCGCTGGTTGGCCTCCTGGCGTGGTTTGAGCACTTGGCTGACCACAGCCAGCAGGACGGCAACGATAACCACCAAGATAGTGGCATAGATAAGCGTATAAGCGTTGCTTTCTGTATTCAATTTTTTCATACCTTATGCTCTTTTAAGACGTTTGTTAATATTCACCCGAATGACACACCAGTCAATAAGCGGTGCAAAAGCATTGCCGAGCAGGATAGCCAGCATCATGCCCTCGGGGAAACCCGGGTTAAGCACGCGCACGAGAATGACGATGAAACCAATGAGGGCACCGTAAATCCATTTACCGCACTCGGTTCGTGCACCGGTGACGGGGTCGGTAGCCATAAAGACGGCACCGAACAGCAGACCGCCGGAAATAAGGTGCATATACCACGGATAGCCGGCGATAGCCGTATCCGCACCGCATACATTGAACAGGAAAGCGGTGAGCGCAGCCGTACCGAGGATAGAAAGCATTACTTTCCAACTGGCGACACCGGTCATGATAAGCATGACAGCACCGAGCAGGATAGCCCAGCAGCAGGTCTCACCCATACAGCCGGGGATCAATCCGTTAAAAGTCTGCCAGAAAGAGTTGGGCATGAGTGCGGGGTCAGCCGAAGTAGCCAACTGACCGAGGATAGTGGCACCCGAGAAACCATCTACAGCGGGTGCAGCATCCCAACCCCATGTCGAGCCGAGGCGCACAAAGACGCTGTCGCCTGTCATACTGGCGGGGTAAGCGAAGAAGAGGAACGCACGGGCAATCAATGCCACGTTGAAGATATTATAACCCGTTCCGCCAAAGACCTCCTTGGCAAAGATAACGGCAAACGCGGTAGCGATAGCCACTTGCCACAGGGGTGTATTGACAGGCAGGATAAGGGGCAGGATAAAGCCCGTAACGAGGTAACCCTCTGCCACTTCTTCATGCTTGATTTGTGCCACGACGAACTCGATACCGAGTCCGACGATATAAGAGACGAGATAGAAAGGAATGATAGCCAACGCACCAAACCCGAGTGCTTTCCACCACAACGGGCAGGTCATTCCTGCTGCCAATTGACCGGTTGCCAACAAATGCTGGTAGCCGATATTGAACATGCCGAACAACAAGCAGGGTACCAACGCCAGCACGACAATAATCATAGTGCGTTTGGAGTCCGAACCGTCGTGAATCTGCGCACCGACCCGTTTGGCGGTGGTAGAAGGTGTGAATAGGAAGGTATCGAAAGCGTCGTAGAAACTGCTCAGATTAGCCAGTTTGCCACCTTCCTCGAAGTTCTTGCCGAACTTTTTCCAGAGATTATAAAACTTTTCCATTACTCAATCTCCTTTCTCATTGTGTCCAGTGCCTCGCGAACAATGGCCTGCAGGGGCATTTTGGATGTACATATATACTCACAGAGGGCAAAGTCCTCCGGCGCCACTTCATTAGCCCCCAACTGCTCCATTTTGTCGAAGTTGAGTGCAATCATGGCTTTAATCAGTTGCTCGGGATAGATATCCATCGGCAGCACTTTGTCATATTCGCCGGACACGATGATAGCACGGCGACCACCTTTCATGCGGGCATCGAAGTCATATTTCTTCGGACCGAACAGCCAACGGATGATGCAGTTATCCATCATCTTGGCAGGGTCGGTATTGCCGAAATGGAACGAATGGAAGCGCGGGAACATCCAACCCATGAATTCGTGGGTGTCGGTGCCTTCCTCAATGACGGTGAACAGTTTGGTATAGATGGAAATACTATCCTCCATAGTCACTTGGTAACCGTCGAGCGGGTTGCCGGCGATGAGGCGGCAGGGGCGTTCGCTGTGGATATTCTGTGCCAAGACGCTACTAACGGGCATGCCGGGCAGGACATTGTAGTACATACGGCCGTATGCCATAGGTCCTGTAAGTGCCACTTTTTTCTGCATATCCACTTTCCCTGTGGTCAGCAAGCGACCGATCATAGCGATGTCCTGGATATTGGCGCACCACATGGTGTCACCCTTACGCATAGGCAGGACATGGTTAATCTGTACGCTGACATTGCCGGCGGGGTGGGGACCTGCCACTTCGTAGAGCATGCAGTCTTTGAGGTTGCGGAACTCGGCAGCGGCGGCACCGGCTTTGATACCGACATAGACGGTAGCAATCTTACTGAGGGCAGAGATGGCTGCCTGTATTTCCGAGCCGCGTCCTTTCAGCACCCACTCATTATCGGGCGCAAGGGTCCAGGAGCAGAAAGTGGTGATAAAGATAGCCCGAGGTGTTTTATTAGGCAACGCGATACAGTCGTAAGGACGCTGCTTGATAAGGCACCACAAACCGGATTGGAGCAAGAGCGATTTGAAATCACCGGTGGTGTCAAACTTCTCATACTCGATAGTTGCATCCGCGAGAATGTTGATAGACAGCACTTTCCGGCGCTCGCCGCGCACTATCTCCTGCACCGTACCCGAAACGGGCGAGGTGAATAACATCGCTTCAAACGTCTTGTCGTGGAAGAGGGGACTACCCGCTTTCACTTTGTCGCCTACCTTAACGTCCAACTTGGGCGTAATACCGGCGAAGTGGTCCGGAACAATCTTAAAGACCTCAGGGCGATTAACACTACCAAGTGCTAATTCTGCCTTGCCGTCCATCGGTAGATCCAAACCACGTTTCAAGATGATTTGTTGCATGATAATAATGATTTATTTTGTTTGTTTTAGATTTTTGCCCATAAAAAGGGTGCAAAGGTACAAAGAATTTCGCATATATGCAAATTTTTATACATAAAAATATACGATAATCTTGTTTTTGCGAAAAAAATACATTTTTTGACTATCCGATTTGGTAAAACCAAAAAAAAATCG
>JAZUGJ010000036.1:0-2487 GCA_045641145.1 Paludibacteraceae bacterium | reverse complement strand
CGCCGCAAAGCGGGTCTACGAATCATATCAAGAGCAGGCACTTTCCTATTATGAGAAGTGCGAGTATAAAAACCCTACGGCGGCGGCCAAGTTGGCGAATTGTTTTAACAATCCGAATGGGTGGGAGCATCTGTTTGAGCGGTACTCGTTTGGGAACAATGTTGCAATGCGAATCTTGCAGTCGTTCATCAATTCAAAGACGGGGACATTTGTTTCTGGTAAACTTGGCGCGAACTATGCTAAGACGGGCTCGGCAGTTGGCGGCGGCGAGTTGCTTGCATGGGCGGTGAAGAATATGGATAAGCGCGGCGTGTCAAGGTTCTTTGGCAACGAAGACAAAATCATCGAGAAGATGTCCGATGTCAATCATCTGATGTCGGTTGCGGAAGACGCAGCAATCGGCGTGAATGTACGGCAGATGGCGGCTTGCAAGCTCTTGAAGGACAATGCTATTAAGTCAGATGTCGTACTCAAAACGGTCAATCTTTTCAAGGAGAAGGACGAGAAAGTGTTTTCCGTTGTTGCCGCCGAGGGTTTGGTGGCGGCGAGGAGAATTGGCGATGAGAACCTTATCAATGAAATTAAGAAAAAAACGAAGCCGTGTGTTGACGAGACACTTGCGCGGAGCAAGGGAATGTCGGCTAAACTCGTTTCGATTGACGGATATTTCATTGGCATGGAGCGATGGAGGGCGGCACTCCTTGAACAGTACAATGATAACAAGGGCGTTGTTTGGGATTCAGAGCTTGGCAATATTACGCGAATCAATTTTGGCCGCGAATATGTCCGTGCCGTAAAGGGCATTGCAGAGGCGGATTCCGAGAAGTGGGCGAGACAGTTTCTGCGTAATGTAGGAATCACGAAAGATGAGTGCGTAAGCAAGGATGGTTCGGGCAAGATTGTTGCTACGGACAAGGATTCGCATATTACAATCAGCATCAAGAATGGCGTGGTTGACTGCATTGTTTTGGAATCCGCCTTGGGGCGTAAAACGGAAGCATTTATGGCGAAGGTCGAGGGTGACATTCGGTTCTATTTCGGTGATTATCAGTCGCTGGGTGGAAAGCCCAAGGAGGATGGCATATATGAGTTATCGGGGGCTAATGAACGCCTACCTTTGCCGATAGTGAAGCAAGTGATTAAAGGTGGTATTGTTGTTGGCGCAAAATCGCCCCTTGAAAATGGTGGTGCGTTCAAGAACCAAATCTTTATCAAGACTTCGGAGAGCTACGCCAATGGAGATTCGTTGTTGCAGGTTAGTATGCTTGGATTTTCAACGGAAGTTAAGTATTATAAGTATATTGGAACAAAGACATACACGACCCTATTGGGCACGAGGACGCTTCATGCGTTTGAGCCGATTGAAATGCCACAAGACGCAGTGAAAAAATAAGTCAGTTTAACAGTTGAAGATGAAACTGCGATTCGGCAATGCCGGATCGCAGTTTTTTCATCCTCAAAATCAGACTTCATTTGAAATTGAGTGGCGATTGCGCGAGACGAACGAGAACGCCCCTCTGCGCGTTTCGCTCGGCGGGAATATAAATGCTCGTGTCGGGTGCTAAAACGCGGTTCTGACGCATCCTGTGAGGAGGTTTTTTCGACAGGACGGCAATTATCAGAAATGCTTTGAGTTCTGGTTGAGTTTTCGGTCGAGTTGAAATCTATTCCCAATGTGGTAAAATAGATGCAGACGATGTTGGATGAGGCAGATGGCCTTGCTAAATATCGTTATGCCGTGGGTGATTCTTCGGCAGTCCTTCCTAATGGGGTGAAATCCGAATGAGAGTAGCCCCCTCGTTCTCCTAATCAGCCAACGAGAGTGAGGGATGAAAGAATCGAACGAGAACGAAGGATGAAATTAGAAATAATTACAGACAAGCTCATGGGCTATGCCCATGCAATTATTCCCAAAGTGGCGGACAAGCTCCCCAATGACTACAAGCTGACCGATGAGGAAATCTTAAGCGAGATTTGGGTCACTTGCGATGAATTGGCGAAGTCGTACCGAAGTGGGCCGAGGAGTTTTGAATCCTATTTCTATGAATATGCAGAGAGGAAAACGGTCGATAGAATTGTGCGACAATATCGGCGCATCGAGCGAGCTTTGCAGAGTGCGGATGATGCTGAAAAGCTGATGTTCGATGGGTAGGGGAATGTTCGCCATCAGTTTGTCACATGGAATCGTCAGCCGACATTCAATCAGGTTGAAATCATCGAGCAGAGGGATTTGTTTTCGGAACTGATGCGGAGAAGTCAAGGGAAAGACAAGCGGATAATCGGAATGAAGGCCAAGGGATATACTGATGCAGAGGTCGGTTTTCTGCTTGGCATTTCAAAAATGAGTGTCAGCAAGCGGTTGAAGAAATTACGGATGAGATTAAAATTGCTCTTGAATGAAAAAGTGGTTTACAAAAATCGTCCTACTGCGTAGTAATACAATAGAGCTTCTTAATTATAGAGCTTCTTAATTGCTGACGGAAAGAT
>JAZUGJ010000035.1:0-5807 GCA_045641145.1 Paludibacteraceae bacterium | reverse complement strand
GAGCTTCTTTTTACCCATGCGCTAAAAGCGTTGTATCAACCTTTACCACAAAGGCGAAACGGCTGTGGGATGGTTTAGCATGGTCACATTTTTTATCGGCGGGTGATGGAGGGCGATACCAATCTTTTGGTATAATATTCACATCCCAATGACAACTCGCACACCATGCGGGGAATCCAAGGGAACATAATTCAATGAGTGATAGGCCGCGTCAAGCTACTGCGTGAGAGCCGACAAAGTCTTTCCAACCTTGAATGTAAATTTGCGTCCGTGCAGTCATCGACTCTGAAATGTAGGAAGTTTCAAATCGGCGATACTACGCGGAGGGGCGCAGATGCGCTTCCTCCCTTGGTATTCCGATTGGGCATCCTACAGCCTCAGAGTGATACCAAGGGAGGATTTCTTTTGGTGTGACCATGGAGCGAACAAATCTTTAACCTTCTAATGGTCAATGACATGAAAAAGAGTTTGCTAATAGGCTTAATCGTCGTGGAATCATTGATTTCACATGGCGGCGGCATATTGTATTCGGAACAAAAGAATGGGCTGATATGGGAGTATACTCTTGAAGGTAAAGATGCTGTAATATACAGTTGCAAGAGGGTGACAAGCTCCTACTATGAACCATTAACAACGGCAGAGCCGTGGGGCGAGGTCGTGATACCCGCAACATTAAACGAGAAAGTTGTTATTGGCATCGGGGATTATGTATTTGCTGGGTGTGAAATGTTGACCGCAGTAGTTATGCCAGATACTGTCAGGAACATTGGCAAAGGAGCTTTCAGAGGATGTGAAGTGCTTTGGAAATTCACGATACCGAATGGAGTTGCGAATATTCGTGCTGATACATTTCAAGATTGTTCCGGGCTATCAAAAATCTCAATACCGAATAGTGTTGTGAGTATTGAGGACGAGGCATTTCAAAACTGTGGTAATCTTTCAGAGGTTGAATGGTCATGTGGCATCACAAACATTGGTAATAGGGCATTTCAGAATTGTGTAAAGATTGACGATGTGCAGTTCTTCGACGGGCTGGTTGGAATTGGCGAAAATGCTTTTGAGCATTGCGAACATATAGCGACTGTTTCAATCCCCCAAAGTGCCATGTATTTGGGAACTAAAGCGTTTTCATTTTGCACAAATTTAACGGTTGTTAGTGTTCATAGTGCGGACATTCAAATAGGTGGGGACATTTTTCAAGGATGCACTCTGGTGGGTGCAATAGAAATACCATTAACATATCCCATTAGAGGTGAATGGGGATTGGGAGGGTGCAAGGACGCCTTTAGGACGGTGAAAATTACAGATGGCACAAAAGACATTGTGCCTTTTGCACTCGGTGGGTTTGATGGCGGTTGTGGCAAATTAGAATCTATTGAAATCCCGCCAAGCGTTGTAAGCATAGGCAACAATGCGTTTCGCAGTTGCTGTAGTCTCGCGGAGATTTGCCTCCCCATCAAGTCAAAAGTTTCAACAATAGGGTATAACGCATTTTATGGTTGTACAAGTTTGACCAATGCCTCTCTTGTGTCGGAGGCAAGTTCTGTTGACATTGGCAAGGATGCATTTTATGGTTGTCAGCAATTGGTGAGAGCCGTTTTACCGGCAAACCTGACGAGTGTAAGCGAAGGTATGTTTTCGGGCTGTGAAAGTTTGACGAGTGTTTTCGTTCCCAATGGTGTGACGAGCGTCGGCAATTCGGCGTTTGCGAATTGTAAGAATCTTTCGTTAATCGTATTGTCAGAGGCGTTGCAAAGCATTGGAGATTATGCATTTTCGGGCTGTGAAAGTTTGAGCATGATTTCAATTCCTTCAATGGTTCTGCATTTGGGTTCCGAAGCGTTCGCAAATTGTTCTAAATTACTGACTGTGAATTACCGAGGGGATGCGCCAGGATTTTGTGGAACGGGTTTGTATGCGGGAACGCCTATGCGGTTGAAGAGTTGCGTACCGTTTGATTCGATTGGGTGGGCGACTGCCGCGACAACAGAGTTGCCGAATGTTTGGAATGAACGCGGAATTGAGCACGGCGATTGGTCAGTTGATGCTCCTATGCCTCCAAGTGTTGTCGTGGTGACGAATTATGTGGAAGAGGTAGTATGGAAGACGAATGCAGTTGATGTAATAGAGACGAATTATGTAGAAAAGGTGGTGTGGAAGACGAATGTGGTTGATGTGATTGAAACAAATTATGTGGAGCAAGTGATATGGAAGACGAATGTAGTTGATGTGATTGAAACAAATCACATTGAGATTGTTCGGCAGCAAGGTCCTGTCGCCGAAGCCGTAAACGCAATGGAACAAACATTTGAAACTGCGACGAGTACGCATTGCCGATGGTGGGGCGAAGACACAACAGTTTCGCATGATGGGACTGCCTCATTGAGAAGCGCAGATATTGGCAATAATGAATCGGCTGAAATGAAAACTGCCGTAGAAGGTTGCGGAACAGTCTTGTATTGGTGGAAAGCATCTTGCGAATCTGACGAACAGCGGATGTATCGTCGTGACCATGGCGTTTTTCTGATTGATGGGGAGGAGTATGCGAAGATTGATGGTGGCGAAAGCGGTTCGACGGGCGATGAAAGTGATTGGATTCTTGTGCGTGTGAAGATTGAAACAGCTTGCCGTCACGAACTTATTTGGCGATATGTTAAAGATGCAGACGGTAAAGCTGGCGCAGATAGTATTTGGATTGATGAGTTCACATGGATTCCCGCCGATGGTACAGCGGTCACAAAGAAGAACGACATTCCCGTTCCCTATACATGGCTTGACGAGCATGGGCTTTTGGAAGAACACAACCCCGAGACTGCGGCCCTTCAAAAGAGTGGTAAGGTTGATGGCGCAGGGCGTGAGCTGACGGTGGCTGACGAGTTCGTTGCGGGAACCAATCCAAATGACCCAACGGATGACTTCAAAGCAAAAATCGAAATCGTCAACGGCAAGCCAATCGTCTCTTGGGAACCCGATTTGAACGAGGGTGGCAAAAAAGATTTGCGTCTTTACAAAGTCTATGGCATGAAGAATCTTGATGGCTCTGACAGTTGGACGGACATGGGAAATGTCAATGAATCTGAAAAAGACCTTTTCAAGTTTTTCAAGGTGAATGTCGAAATGCCGCATCGCGAGGATGATGTTGAAGGAGGCGGCACGGAAAGCGGCGGCACGGAGGGCGAAGTCACAGAGGATGATAATGCAGGGCTGTATATGATTCTCGATTTGTCGGAATCCGCAACTGATACGAATAGGGTCGCTTATCTTGATTCTGTACCAGAGGGCGGCTGGAGCGACGAATACAAAACGAGTAAAATTGTTCTCCGAAGAATAGAGCCCGGTTCATTCCTCATGGCCAAGCAAGTCGATGTCACAATCAGCCGACCGTATTACATTGGCGTTTTTGAAGTGACCCAACGGCAATGGGAGTTGGTTGTCGGCAATCGTCCTTCGTATTTTTCAAATGAAGCTTACTATGCAACTCGCCCAGTCGAGCAAGTGTCATTTGATACCATTCGGGGTTCTGTGGACGGCGCGAAATGGCCGATTTCGTCAAATGTGGATAAAGGAAGTTTTATGGCTTTGATTCGGAAAATGACGAATCTGAATATCGACTTGCCGACGGAGGCGCAATGGGAGTTCGCTTGTCGGGCAGGCACGGCGACCGATTACAACAATGGTACGGCTTGTGACAACATCTATGAGAACTCTAACATGAAGGTGCTTGGACGATACTATGGAAATGGCGGTGCATCATCATCGTATAACAGCGATGTGTCGCATGGAACGGCGGCTGTCGGTAGCTACCTGCCAAACGCATGGGGGCTATATGATATGCACGGAAATGTTTTGGAATGGTGCTTGGATTGGGAGGGCGATTTGGTTGGCGGCACAGACCCCGTAGGACCAGCGACCGGAAGCGTGAGAATGCAACGCGGAGGAAGCTGGGCTGGATATGCGGATTGGCAGACATCGTTCTGCCGAGCAACTTGCTACACATATCCCATCGCTTATTCGGATAAGTGCGCGGGTTTTCGGCTTGTTCTTGTTAAGTGATTTTCACTCACTGACTGTCCCTTGTAAAACCGCGTATTGTTATAATACGCACTCACGCCTACACTTAGAATGATGTAGGACATTCAAAATGCGGCGCAAAACAATGATGCGCCGCCATTGCCGCCGTGGGGGACTGCACCTAACTTTTGGCGGCAATGAAAGGTAAGAACAAATGAAAAAACTAATGGTGCTAACCATGATAGCCGCAATCGGCTGTCATGTGTTTGCGATGGATTCGCTCAATGACGGACTGCTGGCGTACTATCCGCTTGACGGTCACGGAAAAGACTTAAGCGACAACCGCAACGATGGCGAACTGGATGGCGTGTACTGCGCTTCTCCAGACCACAACGGACGGCCTAACGGTGCTATCGAATTTCGCGGCGGCGAACATGTTGCCGTCGGCACACCGCCGTCCTTGAACTTCAAGCCAACCGAAATGTCGTGTGCGTTTTGGATGAAGGTTGCCTTTTGCCAAGAGGGTAAGAACTCTGTTCTTGCCTTTGGCGGCGGTCAGTATCTCTGTCGGTTCGTTAACTGCAATTCTGGCAATCTTGCTTTCTCCCCCACCGCAGATGGGAAGAACGAAATCCCCTTGGGTGTCGTTTTTCCATTTGAGGAATGGCATCATTGGGCGGTGTCATTTGCATCGGGAACATACAAGGTGTATCTTGATGGCAAGATGATAGCCAACAGTAGCGGACACTCTTTGCCGAGGTCAAATTGGAACGGACTAAACATTGCCGTGACATATTTTGGAAATGGCTTCCAAGATTGGGATTGTCTCAATGGTCTGCTGGATGACCTCTGCCTCTACAACCGCGAATTGACGGAAGATGAGGTGCTGGCTTTGTACGGCGGGGAAGTTCCAAAAGGCAAGTATAGGGCTGTCAGTTTTTGTGCCAATGGCGGCACTTGTGATGTCCCTGTTATCGTTGTCGAAAAAGGCGAGACCATTGATTGTCTGCCGTATGCGGAGCGGCTTGGTTTCGACTTTTGGGGATGGTACACGGATTCCACTTTTAGCACGGAGGTCTTTTATGACTTTCCGATTGACGATAACATAAACGCCTACGCAAGATGGAACATGAGGGGAGAGACGGAATTTGTTGACGGCTGTTGGTGGTATTATGGGCCGTATGAAAACGATTGGTCGCAGGTTGAGATTTTGGGGGTCATAGATGGCACGATTCCGAATGTGATGCGCATACCGCAAACTCTAAACGGATTGAAGGTTGCTTCGATTGGAGAGTTTGCGTTCTCTTGGCGTGATGACATATATCACCTTGAACTTTGTAGCAATCTCGTCAATGTGGGTTGGGCGGCTTTTAGCGAATGTCCCAACCTTGAATCTGTGTTGATTCCAGGCACTTTGAAAAAGGTTGGCGAGTTTGCGTTCGCTGGTTGCATCTCACTTACGGATGTCACGATTGAGCATGGTGTAGAGGTGTTGAGCGACGGATGTTTTCAGAATGCGAAGGGCTTGTCAGAGCTTGTGATTCCTTCAACTGTGACTGACATTGGGAGGTCTGCATTGACATATGCTGATAATCTCCTTATGGTTGAGTTCAAGGGTACGCCTCCGCTGATGTGTGGACAAGATGGTGCAAAGATTCTGTATGAGGGTGATAGTTGTTTTGATTGTTCTTATTCCGTAGAGGTTTTTGTCTTAAACGACAGCGGTTGGAAAGATGAGAACGGCGACCGCATGACGCAATGGGGATTCCGTAATGTCGTTTACGGCGAAGCATTCC
>JAZUGJ010000034.1:0-1833 GCA_045641145.1 Paludibacteraceae bacterium | reverse complement strand
GTCCCATAATAGTGGTTCCTTTCCGGTAGAATCTTTTACTTTTATCAAATCACGCTGCAAAGTTACAACTTTTTTGCAACATAACCAAATAATTGTAAAATTTTCTTACCTGTCGTGTCCACTATTTATAGAGCAACATGTCACCAAAAATGCATTTCCAAGGTAATTGATTAGTGATTATTGCGCTTGGGTGTAGAAAAGCCGAATGGTAGCCAGTGCTACCGAGAGGTCGGTTACTTCGGTCAGACGGCTATCCAGCGGGCACTGACCATCCCCCTGCTTATTGACGATATAAGGCACTTCCTTTTCGGCGTGCAATACAATGCCGGCATTCTCCAAAATCTCACGAGCAGGGGTGCAAACGGTATGAGTATAGACTTCCCTTACCTTACCTGCCACTAACAACCACGCCGCTGCACGACCAATGGTCTTGTCCGCCATGACAGCTCCTTCCAAACGGTCGCCATCCTGCAAAGCCAGCAAGTCGCGCACGCCATGTTGCGTATAAGAAGTAGTGATCCCGCGATTACGCACGACGCACGAATAGCCGTTAGCGTCCAAGACAGCCAACAGGTCATCATCGATATGAACAAGGTTATATTCGCGACTACCAAGACCAATCTCAGCAGCACGCTCAATGGTACGAATACCATGACGCGAATTGATGCGTCTAATGAGCGCATCGGCATTATCATCATGCTTGGAGGGGTAATGGAACACCAGATCGACGCAAGCCTGATCCAACGCCACGGGGTCTAACGAAGCAAGGATACCAATGTCGCGCATCTCGGGATCGGCAGGGTGACTATCACAGTCGCAATCCACGGACAGGTTATTGACCACATTGATATAAACAATACGCTCGCCATTACCGAAATACATATGAACAGACTGTGCGGCAGCCGCCATAGACTCCAAGAAACCGATTTGGTCAAGAACATGTTTCCACATGATTTCCGTATCCTCCGTATAACCGGCAGTATGGATATACGCCTTTCCCGCACGGGAGGCAATACCGATAGACTGGTTCTTCAGTACACCACCGAAACCTCCCATCGCATGACCTTTGAAATGGGCAAGGTTAATCATAAAATTATAATTGGCGAGATGGCTGCCGACGATGTTATAGCGTAGATGAGCCGTGTCCTGCACAGGAAGACGCATCTCCCCCTCTTCGTCCATCAAGTCGCAAGGAGCAATGGCTGTAAAACCATGGTCGCGGAAGGCTTGCCAGTGGTCGGCGTTCTCAAACCGTTTGCCGTGGTAAGCCGTGTTGCACTCAACGATAGTGCCGTTCACTTCCTGCACCAAAGGGGCAATAAGGGACGGTTGCAGATAATGGTGTCCGCCGGGTTCGCCGGTAGATATCTTAACAGCCACCTTGCCTTCGGGGGTGACATTTAAAGCATGGAAGATACGCAATAGGGCTTCAGGAGATATGTCCTGAGTCATATAAACGGTAGATAAACCATCCTGCGCAGCGTTTTGACGAGCAGAAGTTGCCTTATGTCCGCAAGCGGACAATACGGTAATAACCAATAATAAAATCAGAGATTTTCTCATAATTGTTGTTAGTTGTTAGTTGTTAGTTTTAGGCGAGTAAAACAATTTTGCTTGCAAAGTTACTACTTTTTTCTCACATACGCAAATTTATTTGCAAAATTTAGGAAATCTCTCACAGATTCCACAGATTTATGTCTCCCGCTCGCTTCGCTATTACGCGGTATTTGCTGCCATCGCAAATGGCCACGCTTGCCTTTATGCCCGGCTAAAGCACGGGCGGCCCGGACTTCAGGGCTCAGCACGATGCCAAAGCTATGCTTCGGCAGGGGT
>JAZUGJ010000033.1:0-5342 GCA_045641145.1 Paludibacteraceae bacterium | reverse complement strand
TATGTGACCAGTTGGAAGATCCCAAACTGACCAAGAAACTGGTCAAACGCGGGGTGACCGAGTTGGTGACGCCCGGTGTCAGTTATTCGGATACGACCCTGCAACAGAAAGAAAATAATTTCCTCGCCTGTGTCCATTTTTCCAAGAATACCGTCGGTATTGCCTTCCTTGATATCTCCACGGGCGAATACCTGGTGGCAGAAGGTACGGCGGACTATATTGATAAACTCTTGGTCAATTTTGCCCCTAAGGAAGTATTGTACCTGCGGGGAAGGAAAGAACAGTTCGAAGCCAATTTCGGCAGTCGCTATTTTACATTTGAGTTGGACGATTGGATGATGACTGCCCAGTCGGCGGAGGACCGCTTGCTCAAACAGTTCCAAACCGCCAACCTCAAGGGTTTTGGTGTACAGGACTTGCCCAACGGTGTCATTGCAGCGGGAGCCATTTTGCATTATCTGGATAGCACCCAGCACTTACAGACCGGACATATCCGTCACCTCTCCCGCATCGAGGAGGAACGCTATGTGTGGTTAGACCGCTTCACCGTCCGCAATCTTGAGTTAGAGGGTGGCAATTCAGCGGAGTCGCATTCCCTGTTTGATATTTTGGATAAGACTATTTCGCCTATGGGCGGCCGTATGTTGCATCGTTGGATGTCTTTCCCGCTTAAAGAGTTGCGCCCTATCCGCAATCGCCAGACGGTGGTTGAATATTTCTTCCGTCACCCCGATGAGCGCGAAACGGTCAGAAGCGAAATCATGAAAGTGCAAGACATGGAACGTATCGTTTCCAAAGTCTCTACGGGGCGTATTTCCCCGCGTGAGATGGTGCAGTTGGGCAATGCTCTGCGGGCGATTGAACCCGTTAAACAGGTGTGCGAAGGTGCATCGGATAATGACTATTTATCCCTTCTTGGTTCGCAACTGACGCTCTGTCCGGAGATGCGTCATCGTATCGAAACGACTCTTACGCCCGATCCGCCGGCTGTAGCGGGAAGACCCAATATGATTGCACGCGGTGTGTCGCCCGAATTGGACGAACTGCGGGATATCCAGTCCAACGGTAAGGACTATCTGCTGAAAATTCAGCAGCGCGAGATAGAAGCCACCGGCATTTCATCTCTCAAAATTGGCTACAACAATGTCTTTGGCTATTACCTGGAGGTGCGTAATACATTTAAAGGGCAGGTCCCTGCCGACTGGATTCGCAAACAGACGCTTGTCAATGCCGAGCGTTACATAACGCCTGAATTGAAAGAGTACGAGGAGAAAATCGTCTCTGCCGAGGAGCAGATTTTGGTCTTGGAGAATCGCATTTATAACGAACTGATTCTTGCGCTCACCGATTATGTGCCTGCCATGCAGGTCGATGCCAATGTCCTGGCGCAGTTGGATTGCCTCTTGTCCTTTGCTACGGTGGCGGAGCAGAACCGCTATGTATGCCCCGATGTCAATGACTCGTTGGTTATTGATATCAAACAGGGGCGTCATCCGGTTATTGAATGCCAAATGGCACCCGGCGAGTCCTATATTGCCAACGATGTCTATTTGGACAACAACGGACAGCAAATCATTATCCTGACAGGTCCCAATATGGCGGGTAAATCTGCTTTGCTGCGTCAAACGGCACTTATTGTACTCATGGCGCAAATCGGCTCTTTTGTCCCTGCTGAAGCTGCTTCTATTGGTTTGGTAGATAAAATTTTTACCCGTGTCGGGGCATCGGATAATATCTCTCTTGGTGAATCGACTTTCATGGTTGAGATGAACGAGGCGGCGTCTATCCTTAATAACTTGTCCGAGCGTTCTTTGGTGCTCTTTGACGAATTGGGTAGGGGAACATCCACCTACGACGGTATATCTATCGCTTGGGCGATTGTGGAGTACATTCATGAGTCCCGCTGCCATGCCAAGACGCTCTTTGCCACCCACTACCATGAGTTGAACGAGATGGAAAAATCGTTCTCCCGTGTCCGCAACTATAATGTATCGGTCCGCGAGACCAACGGTAAGGTCATTTTCCTTCGTAAACTGGCGCGGGGCGGTTCGGAGCATAGTTTCGGTATTCATGTGGCGAAACTGGCGGGTATGCCGCCTTCTATTGTCAAGCGTGCAGAGCAGATTTTGAAGGACTTGGAGTCGGGTGCCAAGGGTGCCGATTTGAAAGCCAAAACGGAGTCTCGCGAGGGTATGCAACTCTCTTTCTTCCAACTGGACGACCCTGTCTTGGAGCAAGTTCGCGACCAGGTGGCATCGCTTGATATCAATAACCTCACGCCTTTGGAGGCACTGAATAAACTGAATGAAATAAAGACATTGGTCGGTTCCAAATAGTATGGCAAGGCGTTTCTCATATTTATTGTTGCTCTTGTTGTTGCCGTTGGCGTTGCAAGCCCGCACGACTCGTGTGTACGGTTATGTCTTGGACGAGCAGAATGTGGGTGTCGAGTTGGCAAATGTGTATGTGGAAGGCACAACGGACGGCACGTCGACCAATAAGAACGGCTATTATTCGCTCATGGTCGATATGAACGACACCGTCATGCTCTCTTTCTCCATGTTGGGCTATGTCACTTTGCGCCAGCAACTCTTCACCGAATTGGATGTGCTCAATGTCAATGTCGTTTTGCCTACCGATGCCGAACTCTTGCAGGAAGTGGAGGTGCGCGGTATTCAGAAGCAGACCGATATGATGGACCATACTTCGGCGGAGGTCGTGCGCCTTATGCCGGATGCCACGGGAGGAAGCATTGAAAGTCTGCTTATCACTTTTGCCGGTGTCAGCCAGAATAATGAACTCTCCACCCAATACAATGTGCGGGGTGGCTCTTTTGATGAGAACTCGGTCTATGTGAACGGTATTGAGGTGCATCGTCCGTTGCTTATTCGTTCCGGGCAGCAGGAGGGACTCAGTTTTGTCAATCCTTATATGGTCGAGTCGGTCGATTTCTCGGCAGGCGGTTTCGGGGCGCAGTATGGCGATAAGATGTCGTCCGTATTGGATATACGTTATAAGCGTCCGCAGCATTTGGAGTCTAATATCTCGCTCAGTATCCTCGGTGCCAACGGTTATGTCGGGTGGGGTGACAGTTTGCAAACTTACATGCACGGTATTCGTTATAAGACGAGCAAATATATGTTAGGCGCTTTGCCTACGAAGGGTAATTACCAACCTAATTTTGTCGATTATCAAACGCAGATGACTTGGCGTGTGCCCAAGCACCGTGAGTGGGAACTGACTTTCCTCGGCAATGTGTCTTATAATGACTATTCGTTCCGTCCTGATTCGATGTCCGAGAGTTGGGGTGGTACCACGAATGGGATGAATAAAACCATTTGGTACGAAGGACAGGAAAGAGACTACTTCCTTACCGCATTCGCTGCTTTTGGCGCACAAGGACAAATAACTGACGAAGTGTCTGTCGGGGTCAATATGAATGGTTTCTACACCAATGAGCAGGAGACATACGATATCTCGTCCGAATATGTCTTGTCCGAAGCGGCGGACGGTTCTAACGGTACTGTGCCGCATGGTGCGTCTCTGGCGGGCGACATTAACACGGGGGTGTTGGGTACGGGTACATCGCATGAACATGCCCGCAATAAACTTGAAGCGGGGGTGATTAACCTCGCTCACACGGGCACTTGGCGCCGTGATGCCAATACTTTCTCGTGGGGTGTGAGTGGGCAGTTGGAGATGATTCGCGACCGTATTTCCGAGTGGGAGTGGCGTGATTCGATGGGTTATTCGATGCCTAATTACTCCAAATCTATGGACCTCTACTACACCCAGAAGGGGCAGACTTCTATGCTTTCGGGGCGTTTGGAGGCGTATGTGCAGGACGCCTATAAGTGGAACACGGCGCAGGGTAATGTTATCCTGACCGGCGGTGCGCGGCTCAATTATTGGACCTACACCAATGAGGTGCTTGTCTCACCGCGTGTGTCTGTTGTCTGGCTGCCGGGGTGGAAGCGTGATTTCTCTTTCCGTTTTGCTACCGGACTCTATTACCAGTCGCCTTTCTATAAGGAGTTGCGTGATACGGTCATCGAGAACGGCGTTACGCGTATCCAACTCAATGACCATCTCAAAGCCCAGCGGTCGGTGCATGCCGTCTTGGGTGCCGATTATTATTTCCGCGCATGGGGCAGACCGTTTAAGTTCACGGCGGAGGCGTATGCCAAATACACCGACCGTATGATCAGTTACACGGTGGATAATGTACGCGTCCGTTACTCGGGTAAGAACGATAGTCGGGGTTATACGCTCGGCTTGGACCTCAAGTTGTATGGCGAACTCGTGCCGGGTGTCGATTCGTGGATTAGTTTCTCTTGTATGCGCAGCCGCATGCAAATGTTGGACGATCCCTACGGACGCGGTTGGTTCCCCTCGCCACAGGAGCAGCGTTGGGCGCTCACTTTCTTCTTCCAGGACTATATTCCTAAACTTCCGCAGTATAAGTTGCATCTCAAGTTTGTCTTCTCGGAGGGTTTGCCGTTTGGTTATCCGCGTAGCGAGAGAATGCGTTATTTGGGACATCTGCCCAATTATAAGCGTATTGACTTGGGTGCCAGCCGTACCTTCTCCGCTTCTACGGATAAGTTTATGCGTAGGGAATCCGCTAAGCATGTGGCGGCGTGGTCTATTTATTTCGAGGTCTTCAATCTGGCGGGTTGGCGCAATGTCAACTCTTATTATTGGGTCTCTGCTGCCGACGGTACGCAGTGGGCATCGCCTAATTACCTTACCGACCGTATGTTCAACCTCCGCCTCTCCGTTGACTTGAAGTAGTCCCTTTCCCTTACCTGTTCTCAACGGGGGTAGATCTTTTCTTGTGTCGTGCGTACAAACGCGCGCGTGTAATGCGTGCATATATTTAATTAGGTGTACAATTTTTTCTGCATTTTTTAGCCCAAATATTTGGTCATGTCCGAAAAAAGCTGTACCTTTGCAAGCTTTTTCGCGGTAAGGGTAGCGACCCTGTCAAAACTGCTAAAAAGTACGCTAAAATGCAAATCTTGAAAATCAACGACTTACAAACTTTCTTGCAAAAAAATGCAGAAAAATTTTGCCATGTCAAAAAAAAGCAGTAATTTTGCATCCGATTTCGCGCTGAAAACTATTTTCAACGCTGAAATCAAGCGAAAGCGACCTTTGAAAGATTGAAACAATTTGATGTAGTACAAGCGTACTGAGAGAGTAATCTTTCGGTACAAGAATTGGGAAAAAAGTTCCCGTCAATTATATAAATTGACAAGTACACAGTAAAATCGGTTATCTTGAGCTAAGTTATTAAATTTATACAACGAAGAGTTTGATCCTGGCTCAGGATGAACGCT
>JAZUGJ010000032.1:0-2496 GCA_045641145.1 Paludibacteraceae bacterium | reverse complement strand
TATCTTGTCATCTGTATATATGATGCCCATTTGGTTTCCCATCTCTGAAATCCGGGTTCTGACATCAACCGATTCTTCGCCGGATTGCGCATCAAAGAATTTCAGTGTACCGTCAGGGCCTTTGTAGGCTCCGAATACATGGGCGGACGAATAGTCTCGCCAATTGCAATATATTTCATAGTACCCCTCCTTTTGTGTGTGTTCTTCGAGGTATTGAAGCCGTGCCTTGTCTGTGACATTTTGCTTGTTATTGCGGCGCATCCAACCTGAAAGCCAATCATAGTCCACCCTGTCCCCGTTTGGTTCAAGGAAACGATCAACCCAGTCATACATTTGATAAGTCAAACGCTCATTCGGGCGTGCCTCTATATCAAATCCCCTTCTTCTCGCCTCGAAGGCAAAGGTGCATGTCTGGCAATTAATCTTATACTTCCCACCTAAGGAATAATTAGGATTTGCATTCGTTCTGTCAGCCAAACCGAAAGGCATTGGATATCCTCGTGGGATACCAGTAGAGCGTTCTATTTCTTTGAGGTTGTCTATCATCTCATATGAGAACCCCGCCTCCCTTTCGGCGAAATCAATCTTTATCCGTTCAATCTCCTCCGGCGTGCGTGCCTCGTGTCGCAACCTCGCCCGTTTGGCAATGGTCAGGGTAGGTTCAACAGCGTCATCAAAAGACGGGCGCTCCTCACCCTCTTTCCAAGCCCAGAGGTTGTCACGGAGGAAATACGGGAGGCTTCCACGCTCTTCGGACCGTTCGATTCGTGCCGCGTTCTTCTCCAGCCATTCCTTGAACTGTGGCGGGACATCCTTGACCTCGTTCACGCTTCCACGGTCTTTCCCGTCAAGGTCGGGGATAACCTCGTCATCGGTCTTGAGTATTGTGGTGGTAAAGCATCGACAGTTGGAACCCCAGAAGCATTTTCCCCGGCGGCGGACATACATAATATGGTTGGTGGCAAGTTCAAGGTCGTACACCATTCCGTTATAGTCCTCAATATACTCCTTACTGAACACAGTGCAAGTAGCGGCGTTGCACTCTGAAATCTGGTAGCAATCGTAGTTGATAGTATATTCTCCGTTTCGGAACTGTTGTTTCTTTCCAGCACTGTAGGTCTTGCGATACGATGGCCTCTTGCCAACCTTTACAATAAGTTCCCCAAGGTCTGCGGCAAGTTGCTCGGAGGTTGTGAAGTATATCTTCTCCCCTTGCGGAAGGCATAAGTTGCCCCTATTACCGACAAACGGGTGTGGGGCTTTTATATGTCCGTCACAAGACAGGAAGGCATCGAGGAAGATGCGGATTTGTCTGCGGCTTGCCTCTTTAATATCGGATGGGACAAATTTCTCGGCACACTTTCCAAATCTCTTGAGATAAGTACAAAGAGGAACTGAATAGACCGTAATTGCATCGGTGTGAACATGAGGAACAAATCCAAGCCTTGTGACACATTCGGCAATCATTCCCTTTACGGGACTGCTGTCTTGTTGTGCAATAGAGACCTGACCGCTGCGACAAGCCGAGCCATCGGAGAGCCAGTATCCCATAAACTCACAGAAAGCATCAAACGGCAGTTCCACTCCGTTGACATGTATGGTATCTTTTTCCACGCCCTTATACCGCGATGAACGGTAGAACCCTCCGAGTCCCTGCCTATATTTATCCGCCGAAATAGTCCTAATATCTCCCCTGCTCTTTGAGATATAAACCATCTGATGCTCCGGCGTAACGAGGCAGTCGAGTGCTCGATTGGAGAAACGCACCATCGTCCCCCTGTGTTCCCAAGACATTCTGACAACAATCTCCGACCATTCCACGCTCAGTGTTTTTGGATTGAGAGAGAAGATGAGGTCTGAATCAGCGACATCTGCAAAGCGTTTCCATCCGTGATTTGTCAGCACCTCGCTTAAAGAATCGTAACAAAGGGGATGCCACCCTACGAACTTGAAGTCCTTTGGGTACTTGCCCTTGAGCTCGTCACAGATGTCGTAGAATGGCTTTCCGTTCAGCGTGTGGTTATTCGAGAGGTGTACCTCGATGCCAACGACAAAGTCCATATCTCGCATCCGAAGGTGGTCGGAGGCGCGATAGGACATATTCGTCTCTGTTGCCGCAAGACGGACGGCGTTCTTGTACGAACTACGGTTTACGCCCTGCCCGGGGTGGAACATCTTTGCGTTCTGTGAGAGGTGCAACTCCCCCGTTTCCTTGTCACGGACTCGACGGAAGAGTTTGTCGGGGTATTGGAGGTATTGTTTGAGGTCGCGGGCAATCTCCGCCGCCGACTTCCCGTCGGATATCCCGAATTCAAGCGTATTCTCTATCTCGTTCTTGAACTGGTCGGTATATCGCCACACCCTGTCGGAGAGTGACAGGCCCCTCTCCTTTCGCTGCACGAAAGCCGAGAGGGCATCTTCGTGGTTGCTAAAAACTGCCATCCTCATCCTCTCGTTCAGGCTGTCGAGGCGGGAGGCGAATACGACACGGCAGAG
>JAZUGJ010000031.1:0-16534 GCA_045641145.1 Paludibacteraceae bacterium | reverse complement strand
CTTGTGCAGATGGCTGAGGAACCTATTGTTGTATTGGCTCCACAAGATATTCGAGAAGAATATAATATCCAAAAATGGGATGTTTGTAAAATAGGCGGAAATGGTTCACATTTCTGGGAGCAAGTTACATTATTACGATATATGAAACGCCATTTGAATGGCGAACTTTTACTCAGTTTGAGCGGCCTATGCCCGATTGGATATAAGAATAACATCTTAACAATTCATGATGTTGCTTATCTAATTAAGCCTAGATCTTTCTCGCGAATCTATTGTCTCTATTACCATTTGATGACACCCATCGCTGCCCGAAAAGCACGACATATTGTGACAGTTAGCGAATTCTCTAAACGCGAGATTATGCGTTACCTGCATTTAGCAGAATCTAACCTATCGGTTGTTTACAATGCGGTTCATCCCTGCAATCTAGCACTCAAAAAAAACCTGCCCCGCTATATTCTATCAGTATGTAGTTTAGCACCTCGAAAGAATTTAAAACGCCTGATTGAAGCTTTTTTGCAAATCCCAAACAAAGATTTTGAATTATATCTAATTGGAGGTACAAACAACATTTTCTCAGATTCAAAGTTACATCCTTATCAGAACACACCCAATATCCATTTTTTAGGTTATGTAGATGAAACCACAATGCAAATGTATTATCGTAATGCCATAGCTTATGTAAATGCATCTTTATATGAAGGATTTGGTATCCCCAATCTTGAAGCTATGCAGCAACATTGCGCTATTGCCGTTTCAGACATACCTGCATATCGGGAAGTGTGTGGAAATGCCGCTATTTATTTTAATCCATTGAACACTAAAGATATTCAGTCTAAAATAGAAGAGATTGTTGACAATGAGAAGTTGAGACAAGACATCATCCAACAGGGAAGTGAACAACTATCAAAATTTAATTGGAACCAATCCGCACAAATCTTAATGAATAAAATAAGTATCTATGAGAAATCAAAAGATAGCGTTTGTCGGTAATAGTTCACTCACGATGATGAATTTCCGGCTGGGGGTGATGAGGGAGTTGAACAAGGAATATGAGGTAACGATGGTTACGCCTCAGGATAGCGATGTCACGCCCGTCTTGGAGGCAGGTATTCGCTATATACCCATTCAGGTGGACTGCAAGGGGCTAAATCCATTTAAGGACTTAAAACTGATTCGGTCTTTGCAAGTTCTGTTCCAAAAGGAGCAATTTGATTTTGTTTTCTTATACACTGTCAAACCCATTCTATATGGGGCTATAGCTGCATCTCGTAATCAAATTGCACACGTGGCTGTGGTTACCGGATTGGGGTACTCTTTTATTAGGCGAAACTGGCTTTTCTACGTCTCATGCTGCTTGCATCGCTTTGCTTTACGCCACACCAATGGCGTGTGGTTTCTCAACCAAGACGACTGCGATGCCTTTGTTAAGTGGCATCTCATTCCGCAAAAGCGAACACATGTCATTCACGGCGAAGGCGTGAATACCACCTATTTCCAATCACAGAATCCACCCGACACAACTTTCAAATTTCTCCACTGTGGTCGTATGCTCAGGAGCAAGGGAGTTGAACTATATGTGCAAGCTGCGGCCTTGTTGAAAAAAGAGTATCCGAATGTGGAGTGGCAATTATTAGGCCCATTGGACACGCTTAGCAGGGACGCTATTACTACCAAAGAAATGGAAGAATGGGTACGAAGTGGCATTATTGAATACCTCGGTGTTACCAAAGATGTCCGTCCTTATCTGGATAAGTGTTCTTGCGTGGTGCTGCCCTCTTACTATATGGAGGGTGTTCCTCGTTCATTGATGGAGGCGGCCTCAATGGAGCGACCTATCATAGCCACCGACTCGGTTGGGTGCAAAGATGTTGTATTGGATGGCGTCAACGGATTCTTGTGCGAGAAACGCAGTGTCGAAAGCTTGCAAAATGCTATGCGAATAGTGCTGAACTTAGACCGAGAACGACTGACTGAAATGGGGCACGAAGGACGCAAACTGATGTTACGTAAATTCGATGAAGGTATTGTACTCAAGGAATATGTTACTACCCTCCAAAGTGCGCTGAAATAGTAACCATGCTTAATGTCAGTATCGTTCTATATCATCCTGACTGGACACAGGTAATGAACTTGTGCCGCGAGTTGTTGCAGGCAAAATGTGTGCGCAAAATCGTCCTTGTGGACAATTCGCCTGCTGCTTCTGCACCCCAACTGCCGTCCAAAACCGAATATATATGGAACGAGGGTGTCAACCTCGGTTATGGCCGTGCACATAACATTGCCATCCGTCAAAGCGTGCTATGGAAGACGCCTTTCCACCTCGTTATTAACGACGATGTCCGCGTTGCTGCGGCTGATTTGGATTGGTTACATGATTTTATGACCCATAATCCGCAAGTGGGGTCTCTCATGCCTCGCGTCACGTACCCTGACGGTGAGTTGCAGTATTTGTGCAAATTGCTTCCAACACCTTTTGATGTCTTTGCTCGTCGTTTCTTGCCGGCGTGGCTCGTACGACGACGCAATGAACGCTACGAGTTGCGCCAATCGGGTTACAACCAAATCATGAATGTGCCTTATCTAAGCGGCTGTTTCATGCTCTTGCGTACCGAAGCGGTTTTGCAGGCACGGCTGTTTGACGAACGCTATTTCATGTATCCTGAAGATATAGACCTGACCCGTACTATTCACCGCAATTGGCTTACTCTTTATGTGCCGGATGTAACGGTCGTTCATAACCACGCTCGCGAGTCGTACCATAATCGGCACTTGCTGTGGGTACACATGGTCAATATGTGCCGCTATTTCAACAAGTGGGGCTGGTTGTTCGATAAAGAACGCCGACTGGTTAACCGCCTCACGATGCAGCAGTTTATAAACAACAGCAACTCTTAGCCCACTTAGGGGCTTTACTTGGCGCTTTCTTGCTTTTTCTTCGATTTATTTGCATAAATGCAAATTTTTTTGTACCTTTGTGCGCTTTTTGTGTGTAAACAATAAAACTATAATATGGATAAGTTTAACGAATACAAACAACTGGACCTGCCGGGACTGAGCAAAGAGGTACTGGCGCAGTGGGAAAAAGAAGGACTGTTTGAGAAAACGCAAGCCGATGGGAAATGCGATAGTCACAAGAAAGGCGACTTTATCTTTTTTGAGGGGCCACCATCGGCGAATGGTATGCCCGGTATACACCATGTACTAGCACGCACGATAAAAGATACTTTTTGTCGCTATAAAACGATGCAGGGTTACACTGTGCGTCGTAAGGCCGGTTGGGATACGCACGGACTGCCCGTTGAACTCGGTGTGGAGAAGATGCTCGGCATTACCAAAGAGGATATAGGCAAGAAAATAAGTGTAGACGAATATAACGCCGCTTGCCGCAAAGAGGTGATGAAATATACCAAAGAATGGACTAACCTGACCAAACAAATGGGGTATTGGGTCGATTTGGACAACCCCTATATCACCTATGATAACAAGTATATTGAGACCCTGTGGTATCTGCTGAAAGAACTCTACAAGAAGGGATACTTATATAAGGGTTACACAATTCAACCCTATTCGCCCGCTGCCGGCACGGGACTGAGTTCGCACGAACTGAACCAACCCGGTTGTTACCGCGATGTAAAAGATACGACTTGCACGGCACGATTTAAAGTGAAAGGCACCGCCAATCGCTACTTTATCGCTTGGACCACAACGCCTTGGACGTTGCCGAGCAATACTGCCCTGTGTGTAGGACCGAAGATAGATTATGTGGAAGTGCAGTTAGACGGCTATTCGGTTATCTTGGCGGAAGCGCGTTTGGACGCCTATAAGAAAGAACTTTGTAAGACGGACGCGGATGGTAATCTCCTACCGCCTGAGATTATCTGGCGTGGCAAAGGTGCCGACTTGGTGGGTCTGGAGTATGAACAGTTATTCCCTTGGATGAAGCCCCTGGCATTGGACGAGCACTCTAACGGCATGCCTTTCCGTGTAATCCCCGGTGACTATGTTACCACGGAGGATGGTACGGGTATCGTACATATCGCTCCCACTTTCGGCGCAGACGATAAGAAAGTGGCAGACGCGGCACGCGTGCCGGGCATGTATCTCAAAACGAAGAACAACGGTTTGCGCCCGATGGTGGATTTTACAGGCAAATACTGGAAAATAGAGGACTTGGACGAGGATTATGTGCGTGAGTATGTGAATGTGGATTTATACAGCCGCTACGCCGGTCAGTGGGTAAAGAACGCCTACGATCCCAAATATACGGTGGATGGTCGCTACGACGAAGCCGCAGCACTCAAAGACGAGAACCTTGATATCCGTCTGTGCATTGAAATGAAACAGGACGGGCGTGCTTTCCGTGTGGAGAAACATGTGCACACCTATCCCCACTGCTGGCGTACGGACAAACCGGTGCTGTACTACCCGTTGGATAGTTGGTTTATCCGTTCTACCCAAGCGCGAGAAGAGATGATAGCCCTGAACAACACTATCAATTGGCAACCTGAATCAACCGGCTCGGGACGCTTCGGAAAATGGCTTGAAAACCTGAATGACTGGAATCTGAGCCGCAGCCGCTATTGGGGCACACCCTTGCCTATCTGGCGCACGGAGGACGGCAAAGAGGAGATATGTATCGGCAGCATTAAGGAACTGTTTGACGAGATAGATAAGAGTATCCAAGCTGGCTTCATGAAAGCCAATCCGTGGCCCAAACATAAAGCGGGCGATTACAGCAAAGCCAATTACGACCCGAGTGTGATTGATCTGCACCGTCCCTATGTGGACAGCATCATATTGGTCAGCCCGTCCGGTAAGCCGATGAAGCGCGAATTGGACTTGATTGATGTGTGGTTTGATTCGGGTGCGATGCCTTACGCCCAGAACCACTGGCCGTTTGAAAACACCGATGCACCTCGCACGGCGGACTTTATTTCAGAGGGTGTGGATCAAACACGCGGTTGGTTCTTCACGCTACATGCTATCCACACCATGATAGAGGGTAAGGTGGCATATAAGAATGTTATCAGTAACGGTTTGGTACTGGACAAGAACGGCAACAAGATGTCCAAGCGCCTAGGCAATGCCGTGGATCCTTTTGGTGCATTGGATCAATACGGAGCCGATGCGGTACGGTGGTATATGCTGACCAATTCGAGTCCGTGGGAGAACCTCAAATTTGACCCCGAAGGTGTGGATGAAATACGCCGTAAGTTCTTCGGAACGCTTTATAATACTTACGGTTTCTTTGCTCTTTACGCCAATGTGGATGGCTGGTCGCCTGCTGTTTCCATCGGAACTTCATCGGAACCTCATCGGAACCTTATCGGAACTTCATCGGAACCTCATCGGAACTTCATCGGAACCTCAAGCAACTGTCAAGAGATTGATAGATGGATTTTGAGCAAACTCAATTCGTTGGTCAAAGAGGTTACTGCAGACTACGAGCAATACGAGCCCACCAAGGCAGGGCGTGCCATTTCGGACTTTGTGCAAGATGATTTGAGTAACTGGTATGTGCGTCTTAACCGCAAACGCTTCTGGGGTGGGGAGATGAACGACGACAAGAAAGCGGCATATCAAACATTATATACCTGTCTCAAAACGGTGGCGCAACTGATGGCACCCAATGCGCCTTTCTATGCCGACCGTCTCTATCGTGACCTGACAGGCGAAACCGTCCACCTGAGCCAATGGCCTGTAGTGGATGAAAAGGCAATAAACCTCAATTTGGAGCGCCAGATGGCGTTGGCACAGCAAGCCACGAGTATGATACTCAGTCTCCGCAAACACGCGGAAAAGAATGTGCGCCAACCTTTGCAAAAAGCCGTTATACCGGCACCGGACCAAGAAACGGCAGATGCCCTACTGCATGTGGAGAATCTGATAAAAGGCGAAGTGAATGTGAAAGAGTTGGTCATCACAACCGCCGATAAGAGCGAGGTTCAACTGGTGAAGAAGATCAAACCCAATTTCAAAGTCTTAGGTAAGAAAGTGGGTGGTCAAATGAAAGAATTGGCGGCTTTCATCAGCGCCATGTCTCAAGCGGATATTGCCCAATTTGAACAGCAGGAATTCTTTGACGCTCCACTTACAAATTTACAAACTTACAAATTGCTTCTTGAAGATGTGGAGATATTGACCGAAGACATGCCGGGTTGGTTGGTGGCTACAGAAGGTACGCTCACTATCGCCCTTGATATTGAATTGACGCAAGAACTGATAGAGGAGGGCTTGGCTCGCGAACTGATTAACCGCATCCAGAACTTGCGTAAATCATCAGGTTTGGAAATAACCGACCGCATCGAGGTGCGAATTAACGATGCACAGTGTGCATTGCAGGGCGCATTGGACAACTTTGGCGACTATATAGCTTCACAGGTGCTGGCTACCCGCATTATGGCGGACAATACGGCAGACGCGGAGCAAGTCGAAATAGACGGTAAAGAAATCAGTATTAATATACAACGGGCTAAATTATGAAAAAAATGCTTTATTTGGCAGCCCTCTGCATGGTGGTCATGCTGGCTGCAACAAGTTGTACCACAAAAGATGAAGTGTCCAATCCGGAAGAATTGCTCATTGGAACATGGCAGAAAAACGGTACGCAGGAGTTTGTGCGTTTTTTGAGCACAAGCGAGGATGCTATGGAAGACGGATATCGTTTCGGTTATGAATGGGACGAGGGGGAGGACGTGCATCCGGAGGACTTGAAATATCATGGGAACGGCTGGTTCAAATGGCAGATTGTAGAGAGCAAGAACTTGCGTGAAATCCACTTGATGGATAATGGCGGTGCGGATATCCCCAAAACCTACACGATTAAAACACTGACGGAAACGACACTGACCTACACAGATGGTCTCAATACACCTACCTTTACAAAAGTTAAGTAACCAATGAAACGCTTTTTCAAGATATTGGGTATTACGCTTGGCTCGATATTGGCGTTGGTGCTGATAGTGGCTGCCGTTGCTGTCTGGTGCGTATTTACCCCTGATAAACTGACTCCCGTTGCACGACAGGTGTCGGATAAATTCATTGCCTGTGAGCACGAAATAGGTGAAGTTGATTTGACTTTTTTCTCCACTTTTCCTGAGTTTGGTCTGCGAATAGACGGTTTATATTTGGTCAATCCCATGCAGGGCGCACAATCGGACACTGTATTGGCAGCCCCGAAAGTGGTAGCACGGCTGAATGTGATGGATTTCCTCAAAAACCATAACTTGACAGTCCGCGAACTGAGTTTGGAGGATATGCAAGCCAATGTCTTCATTAATGAGGCAGGCGAAAATAACTTCTCCGTTTTTATCACATCGCCGGACACGGTAGAAGAAGACACATCGGCATTTGCTTTGCCGTTTGATGAGATACAGGTGGAGGGTCTGTCTTTTACTGCTCCTCGGTTGTGTTTTGTGGATAGAAAGGACAGCGTGGATGCGTTGCTGCTGAATACGGCACTGTCCGGCAGTGTGGACAGTTGGGACGATGTGCGTTTAAAAATGGATGCCGAATCGGTATCGGCTACTTTGGGCGAAACCTGTTACGCTGACGGTCTGCATCTGAATTTGGATATACCTGCATCAGTGGATTTGGATAAGATGCATTTTGTGCTGAAAGAAGCCGAGTTGGCTATCAATGAGTTTGAATTGGGGTTGGACGGTACGATAGATATAGCAGACGAATTGGCAGCCAATATAACCCTGACAACCAATGAATGGGACATACAATCGGCAATGGCGTTGCTGCCTAAGTCTATTACGGATGGTTTGCAATCGCTGCAACTGAAAGGTAATGTGCAGTTGGACGCTGCCGCCTCTTTGGATATGGCAACCAAACAAAGTCACGTACATATCAATACACTGGATGCAGAAGTTTGGAATAGCAGTTTGGCGGTGTCCGGCGATATAGACGATGTGTTGGGTAATATGTTGTTGGATGTGGCGGCGGATATCAATGTACCTCTATCCGATGCAGCCCGTTTCCTTCCAAACAATATGGTGGTGAAGGGCAGCGTGGAAGGCAAGGCAGTTGCTAAGATAACACTGGACGATTTGACCGCTATGCAGTTGGAAAAAGGACATATATCGGGTGATTTGGTGCTGAAGGACATTGATTTTTCTATGGATAGCATGTTGGCAACATTGCCGAAAACACGCCTCTGTTTTGAATTACCCAACGCAACTCCTTCCCATAAAAAGACCGATTGGCTGAAAGCCGATTTGCACTTGGATGCGTTGGATTTCCGTATGTTGGGGACTTTGGCTGCAACATTGGAAGAGAGTGATTTGCATGTGGAATCCGGCAATGTGTTAAGTGACAGCCCTGTATTATATGCCGCTATTGGTTTGCAGTCAGATGGGGAGTTAGTGGCTGCGATGGATAGCATGAACGCCACCGTCGGGGCTCCTAAACTGAACGCTTATGCCGAGTACGATACCAAAGATACCACCAACATCCCTGTTCTTAATGCTACTTTGGACTTCGCGGATTTGCAGGGTAATTATACCGATATTGTGGCACATTTGCAACAATCACGCTTACAAGCTGCATTAAGCGGCGGTCGTCGCGATAAGTCGGCTCCCCGTTTAAACGCACAAATCCAGACTGCGGGTTTGGAAGGGCAAATGGGAAAGGATATGCGTGCTAAAACAGGTGCACTTACTCTGGGCGCCCAAGCACGTTATAACAGCAAAGGGAAAAATATCTTGTTGCAGTGGAATCCAAAATTGAATGTGGACTTGAAAAACGGTGAAGTACAATTGGCATCGTTTGAACCGAAAGTGGATATACCGCAAATCAAGTTTGCTTATTCGAATAAGGATTTCACAATTGATACAAGTCGTATTGTGTTAGGCAATAGCGATTTCTGCTTGAGTGGTGAGATAAAGAATATCGATAAGTGGTTGCAGAAGAAAGACACGCTGGTGGGTGTGTTGAATTTTACTTCAACTCGCACCGATGTGAACGAGTTTATGGATTGGTTCTCCGCCGATGAGGGCGCTGAGGAGGTGGCAGACACCACTCCCGCTGAACCTGCTGCTCCCGCCCAAACGGAGAAAAGTGAAACCAAGCCGTTCTTGGTACCCACTACGGTGGATTTGACGCTGAACACACATATTGACGAAACGGTTATTTTTAACCAAGTGGCACGCAACCTGGGTGGTCGGATATATGTTAAAAACGGTTTGTTGGTACTGGAGGAAGTGGGTTTTGTTTGCCGTGCTGCCAAACTGCAACTGACGGCTATGTACCGCACGCCGCGTGCAAATCACCTCTACTTGGGTTTTGATTACCACATGTTGGATGTCAATATCCAAGAGTTAGTCAATATGATACCCGATCTCACCACCATGGTACCGATGCTGAGTAGCTTCAAAGGAGATGCTGAGTTCCATTTGGCAGCGGAAACATACCTCAATGCCAAGTATGAACCTAAGAAATCCACCCTGCGCGGTGCATGCTCTATCTTCGGCAAGGATCTGGTTGTGATGGATAGTGAGACCTTCTCCAAAATCAGCAAACTGCTGATGTTTAATAAGAAAACGGAGAACAAAGTTGATTCTCTGTCGGCGGAGATAACGCTCTATAAGAATGAAATAGATGTCTATCCGTTCTGTGTGTCCATTGACAATTATATGGCTGCCTTGGGCGGACGGCATAATTTGGATATGTCTTTTGATTACCATGTTAACTTGCTTTCGCCTCTCTATTTGGGTGTAGATGTCAGCGGCACTTTTGATGATTTGGATATCAAATTGGCACCGTGCCGTTATGCCAAGGACTTCAAACCGCTATTCCACGGCAAAGTGGATACCCAATCGGCGGAACTGAAAAGCATTATCCGCGAATCGATGCGTAAGAACGTAAAAATACAATAATATGAAGAAAATAATCTATTTGGGCGTTGTCGCCCTGACTCTTATGGCTTGTCATAAACAAAATCCGTTCCTTGCGGAACAAAACACCCCTTATGGTGTACCTGCCTTTAATCAATACCAATTAAGTGATTACCAACCGGCGTTTGATGAGGCGATAAAACAATATCAGAACGAAATAGATGCCATCGTGAATAATGCCGATGCTCCCACTTTTGAAAATACGGTGGCTGCTTTGGACCGTTGCGGTGGTCTGTTGGACTTGGTGGAAGGTGTATTCTTTAATGTGTTAGAAGCGGACGGCAATCCGGAGATGGACTCTATAGCCAATGAGGTGGCACCCAAACTGAGTGCGTTGAGCGATGGTATCCTATTGAACGAAGGACTCTTCGCTCGCATCAAAGCGGTGTACGATGCCCGCGAGGAATTGAATCTGACTTTGGAACAGATGCGCTTGTTGACGGAGACTTACAAGAATTTTATCAATAACGGTGCCAATCTTCCTTCCGACAAAAAAGAGCGTTTGAAACAAATCAATCAGGAATTGTCCGTTCTTTCGCTCCAATTTGGGCAAAATGTGGTAGCGGAAACCAATGCAGAAGAGGCGCAGGTGCTGATAACTGACGAATCTCAATTGGCAGGTCTGCCCGAATCGGCAAAAGCGGCGGCTAAAGAGGAGGCCGAAGCCGCAGGCAAACAGGGTTGGTTATTCTCGCCCAAGCGCACTTCGTTCACTCCGGTACTGCAATACTGTGATAACCGTGAGTTGCGCCGTCAGTTGCTTATGGCATACACCACTCGTGCCAATCACGATAACGAAAACGACAATAAAGCTCTGATTAATCGTACAATGCGTTTGCGTATTGAGAAGGCACAATTGTTCGGTTTTGACTGTCCTGCCGACTATATCCTGCAAGATTGCATGGCAAAAGACAGCAAGACGGTAGATGCGTTCCTGCAATCCGTTTGGGAACCCAGTTTAGCTGCTGCTAAACGCGAAGCCGCGGCACTGCAAGAAGTAATGAATAAAGACCTACCCGGCGAAAAACTGATGCCGTGGGACTGGTGGTATTATGCGGAAAAATTACGCAAGGAAAAATACGACCTCAACGAGGAGGAACTCAAGCCCTATTTTGAGTTGAGCAATGTGCGCAAAGGTGCATTCTTACTGGCGCATAATTTATATGGGCTGAATTTTGAGAAATTGGAGAATATGCCGGTGTATAACCCCGATGTAGAAGTGTTTAAGGTAACCGATGCCGATAGTTCGTTAGTGGGTATTTTATACACCGACTATTTCCCGCGTGCAGGCAAGCGCCCGGGGGCTTGGATGAACGATTTGTGCCACCAGTATGTGGACGCTGACGGCGTGGATCACCGTCCCGTCATTATCAATGTGGGCAACTTCAATAAGCCGACCGCCGGTAATCCGTCGCTGTTGAGTATGGACGATGTGGAAACGCTGTTTCATGAGTTCGGTCATGCTTTGCACGGATTGATGTCCAAAGCCACCTATAAATCTCTGGCTGGCACCAATACACCCCGCGACTTTGTTGAACTGCCGTCTCAGTTTATGGAAAATTATTGCTATGAGCCGGAGATATTGGCAACCTATGCGTTCCACTACCAGACAGGCGAAGTTATGCCGCAGGAGTTGGTGGATAAAATTAACGCAGCCAAGAAATTTAACCAGGGCTTTGTGGAAACCGAACTGCTGTCTGCATCCATATTGGATATGGACTATCACGAGTTGACCACTTTGGACACGATTGATGTGAATGCTTTTGAAGCGGCTTCGCTGGCAAAAATGCACATGATTGACGAAATCATAGTACGCTATCGCTCCACCTTCTACAACCATATATTTACCACCGGCTATGAGGCAGGTTATTACTCCTACACTTGGGCGGCGGTTTTGGATGCGGATGCTTTTGCGGCATTCAAAGAGACTGGCGATATCCTCAATCCTGAGGTCGCAAAGCGTTTCCGCCACATGCTGGAGCAAGGAGGTACCCGCGATGCAGCCGAACTGTATCAGGAATTTCGCGGCAAAGAAGCCGACCCTAAATATCTCCTGCAACGCAAGGGGTTTATTGAGTAAAAAGAACCGAAAAGACGGTGGATTTTATTCACACCTATATATTAACTTGGCGTTTGCCGGTTGCTTTGGCAATCGCGGCATTGGCAGTGTTTCCAATCAGACATGCGTATCGTAAATTGCGGAACGGTGATTTGGATATATTGACCGACGGTGCCGTTTTTCAATCGTTCTGGGCAACGCTTTTGGTCGGAATAGCGGCATTCGTGTATATCTATACTATCGTTCTGTGGATAGGGGTGTGGCTTAGTTTGACGGCGCGGCATTTATTATCCGTCCGAAGTGTCATGGCGTCCTTATTGGCAGTTGCCATTTGCGCTTTTTGGTATGGCGTACTGCACTATTTCCAGTACTTGTAAAAATGGGCAACGGGACCGAATCCGTTGCCTATTTTGTATTCGGCTCCGGCCGCTATGGCCTCGCGGATATAGGTTTGGGCTGCTTGTACGCTATCGGGAAGGTTCAACCCTTGTGCCAATCCTGATGCAATGGCGGAGGAGAGGGTACAGCCGGTCCCGTGTGTATTACGGGTTTGCACTCGGGTGGACGGCAGTTCGTATAAGGTGTTTGTTTCGTGGTCAAATAGGACATCAAATAAGGCGTCGTCCGTCAGATGCCCACCTTTCAGTAACACGGATACATGATATTTTTCTGCCATTTCGCGGGCGGCATCTGTCATCTCGTCTTTGCATGTCAAGCGTTTGCCCGATAATATCTCGGCTTCGGGTAGGTTGGGAGTAATCATTCGTACTATTGGCATAAGATTCTGCACGAGCGATTGGATAGCACTCTTCTCTATTAACTGATGCCCCGAAGTGGAAACCATAACAGGGTCTAAAACGATATTGTGCATCGAATAGTGTTTCAGTGTCTCGCTGACTGCTTGCACAATGTCTGCAGAGTGGAGCATACCTATTTTGACGGCATCGGCACCTATGTCGTCCAATACGGCGCGTATCTGCTGCGCTACCATAGTAGGAGATACACCCTCCACACTTTGTACCCCTTGTGTATTTTGTGCCGTTATGGCAGTGATGACCGACGATGCATAGCAACCCATTGCTGAAATGGTTTTTATGTCGGCTTGTATGCCGGCGCCCCCTCCTGAGTCGCTTCCGGCAATGGTCAATACACGCTTATATTGTTTCATTATTTCATTATTTGAATCATTTTTTCTGCTGCTCGCTGCGGGGAATCACTCTCCATAATGGCACTGACGACGGCTATCCCGTTCGTGCCGGTTTCCAGTATGCTACGGGCGTTGTCCGGGTTGATACCTCCAATAGCCACTGTCGGGTGGCTGGACTGGCGCACGGCTTCCTTCAGTCCGTCCAAACCGAATGGTTGGGCGGTATCTCTTTTGGTGGTAGTGGCAAATACGGGCGATATGCCGACATAATCGACATCGAGCAAATTGGCATACCGTAGGTCTTCCATATTTTCCACCGATAAGCCGATTATTTTATCCGCGCCCATCAAATGGCGGGCAATGGGGTAGGGCATATCGCTTTGCCCGATATGTACACCGTCGGCATCGGACGCGAGAGCCACATCAATGCGGTCGTTGATAATCAATGGCACACCGCTGTAGGATAGGGCTTGTTTCAGTTGCACTGCCAAACGGACAAAATCTGCGGTGCAGAGGTCTTTTTCACGCAGTTGCACCATACTGACACCCCCACTTACGGCTTGCATCACTACGTCAATTAAGTCCCGACCATGTAGAAAACGACGGTCAGTGACCAAGTATAGTTTCAATTGTTCGCTTATACAGTTCATCGATGAATAGTGTTGGAAAACTTCCCGTTCCGTTACATTGTTCAGCTGCGGCTTGCCCTGCCTGTCCCATTAGGGTCATAGCGCGATAGGCGGCTTGTAAGGGATTGGATTCGCGGGTAAGAAAAGCAGCACAGAGAGCATTGCTGACACACCCCATAGCAGTTACTTGAGTCATAATAGGGTGTCCGAAAGGTACGGTCATTTCCGTTCTCCCGTCCGTCAGATAGTCCGTCTCGCCACTGATGACCACCGCGCCGCCTGTTTGGCGTGCCAACTCACGGGCATGTGCTTTGTCGCCTATCTCACGCCGGTTGCCTCGAATGATAGCAGGCGGGTTAATGGCTATCAGTTCGTCGCAGGTCTGTGTTCTGAGACGGGTGAATCCGTAACCGACAGGGTCCAGCACCCACGGTTTATGGTATATACCTGCCGCCTCAACAGCCAAATGCATGGCGTCAATCTGTTGGCTGTCCAGACAGCCGATATTGACTAACAGAGCGTCGCATTGGCGTACGATGTCGTCCATCTCTTCCTGACAGAAAGACATAAGCGGACGGGCACCTACTGCCAATAGGGCATTGGCGGTGAAATTCATCGCCACATAGTTGGTAATACAATGTATGAGAGGTTGTTTCATATTCTTCCTTAACGGCATTACCCGCCCAGGTTCAAAGGGTGTAATCTCAGCCATTTGGCACCCCCGAATCAATGTGTTGCTACAAAGGTAGTTTATAGGCAAAACTGACGTACCAACTCCATTCCCATAGGTGTTGGTTTTCTGTTTTGCGCTGCCTTAATTGGTTATTCAGCCCGAAATCGTAGCCCGCCTGCAAGCGGAAGCAATCCCATTCCAATCCGCCACCTATGCCCAATTGGATATTAACGGGGTAGAGTTCGTCCTTGAAACGGTTGTATGGGTCCACGTGCAAACCCAATTCGTCGCGGTAGAAAGCGGTGGCTTTGTCGGGCAGTTCGTTTTTGATATGGTCTGTCTCCGCCAAACCGATCATCAGTTGCGGACCGCCGTAGAAGAACAGATTCAGCTGCTTCCACAGTTTGATATTATAGTAGGCGCGAATGGGAATAGCTAGCCAGTGTTCGGTTACGCGGTGGGTTAGTGAATCGGATGTGGCGTAGGATTCCTCTTCGTCCACCACGCCCCATTTCTGCGGTGCCGTACCATGGGCAATGGTGTATAGCAAGCCGGTTTGCAGACTAAAATGATTGGGCAGCAAAAAGTCAAAAGTCATTCCGATTCGTGCCCCGTGCAGGTACATGTCAATGGCGCTCTTGTTTTTAGAGTGCTGCCAATGTTGCACATAGCCGCCTTCTATCCGATATTCAGTGCGGAACTGATACGGTTCCTCCTTTTTAGCGTTTGGGTCAAAGAAAATCTGCTCACTCATTTGCAAGTCCGGCTCATTCTTGTCCGAATAGGGATTGGTTTGAGCGGTAGCAGTGAGTGCCACTACGCACGCGCATAATATGATAAGGTGCTTTTTCATTTCTTTGCTTGCCGCATTGAGTTACAAAATTACATTTTTTTTTGGATATATGCAAAATTTTCGCATTTTTTTATCAAAATATTTGGTCAATTCAAAAAAAAGCACTACCTTTGCATCCGCTTTTCTTCGGAAGATGAGAAACGCGGCGGGTTCGTATATCGGTTAGTACGTCAGATTTTCATTCTAAAAAGAGGAGTTCGACTCTCCTACCCGCTACAAAATACCGACCTTCCTCAAAGGTAACACATTTGTTAAACAAAACAAAAACACAATCAAGATGGCAAATCACAAATCATCTTTGAAACGAATTCGTCAAACTGCTGCGCGCAAGGCGCACAATCATTATTATGCTAAAACAGCCCGTAACGCGGTGCGCGATTTGCGTGCTACCACGGATAAAGCGGCTGCTGCAGCAATGATGCCGAAGGTGGCTTCGTTGTTGGACAAATTGGCTAAACGCCATATTATCCACCGCAACAAAGCGGCTAATATCAAATCGGGTTTGGCAATTTACATCAACAAACTGGCATAAGAGCACGCTCTTGTATGCAAAAATGTCCGACATAACTGCCGGACATTTTTTGTTATACTGCGTTCTGAAGCCGTAAGCCGTCGGCTTTCTCTATCTGCTCGGCGGCAATGGCTTTGGTCACTTCAAAATCTGTCTGATGTTCGGACGGAATGCGATACATAATATCCATCATAACCGTCTCTACTAAACCGCGTAAACCGCGCGCACCGAGTTTGAACTCAATGGCTTTATCAACGATATAATCTAACGCCTCATCGGTGAATGTCAGCCGTACGCCATCCATATTGAGCAGTTTCTGATACTGCTTGGTAATGGCATTCTGGGGCTCAATTAGAATGCGGCGCAATGCGGCACGATCCAAGGGCTGTAAGTAGGTCAAGATAGGCAAACGACCGATAATCTCAGGTATCAAACCAAAGGATTTCAAATCCTGCGGAGCGATATACTGTAAAAGGTTATGCTTATCCACTTTCTGTTTCTGCTGTGCGTCAAAGCCAACTACCTGGGTGTTGAGCCGCTGGGCGATCTTGCGTTCGATGCCGTCAAAAGCACCTCCGCAGATGAAAAGGATATTCTGTGTGTTGACTTGAATAAATTCCTGTTCGGGGTGCTTACGCCCGCCTTGAGGTGGCACATTCACCACGCTGCCTTCCAATAATTTGAGCAGACCTTGCTGTACGCCTTCGCCGCTCACATCGCGCGTGATGCTGGGGTTATCGCCTTTGCGGGCGATTTTATC